>NZ_JAUZED010000070.1 GCF_030705415.1 Curtobacterium sp. A7_M15
GAGCGGCGGCTCGCCGTCGGTCGCGCGGGCGCGGCGCGCGGGTGCGCGCTGCGGTCGCGGTGCGCGTGCGTTGCAGCGGATCGGGTGTGAGCGCGCAGTCGGCGGACATGTCGTATCCACAGCCCTTTGCTGTCCAGTCGTCGGCTGGGTACCCTCCGGACATGACGTTCTCGGCGCGCTCGGAGGTCGCGACGGTCTCGACGGTGAGGACCCGTGCCGTTCCCCTCCCCGACCACCTCGACGACCTCCAGGGCCCGAGGGCGGGACGCCTGCGTCTGCCCCCCCCTCGGTGTACTGGGGCCCGGAGCCGGTGGTCGACCTCGGGTACCCGGACGACGTCGCGAAGACGTACGAAGCGACCCTGCGTGAAGGTGCGATCGGCGACGTGTGCACGGTGCTCAACGGGGCGCTCCTGGCCGAGGTCTGGCCCGAGCTCGTCCTGCCGGTCCCCGTCCGTGCGGCGTGGGAGCACCGGTTCCCCGCGCACCTCCGTCGATGAGCGAGGAAGCCTTCCAGCTCCGGGTCGCCACGGTCGCCCTGTCCGCGACGATGCCTCGGGCTTCGCCCTCGCCGGGTCGGGGGCGATCCGGGCACACGGGTTCACGACCCGACGCACGGCCGACATCGACCTCTTCACGCCGTTCGCCGATCCCGTGTCGTTCGCCGACGCTGTCGAGGAGCTGACGGCTCAGCTCGTCGGCGACGGGTACTCCGTCAGTCTCACTCGTCGGTTCGAGCTGTTCGCACGGCTCGAGGTCACTGCGGCCGGCCGGCTGGTCGACGTGGACCTCGGCGTCGATCCACGCGGTCGGGAACCGGTCGTGCTCGCGGTCGGTGCCGTGCTCGCCGAGATCGATGCCGTCGCGAACAAGGTGATCGCGCTCTTCGGCCGTGCCGAGGCGAGGGACTTCCTCGACGTCGATGCCATCCGTCGATCCCGCCGGTTCACGGACGGCGATCTGCTCGACGCGGCCGCCGAACGCGACGCCGGGTTCGATCGTGGCGTGTTCGTCGAGATGCTCCGGAGTGTCCGGCGGATCGGTCCCCGGCGGGTCGCCGAGTACGACTTCACCGCGGACGAACTCGCGGCCGTGCAGGAACGACTGTCGTCGTGGGCGGACGAGATCGAGCAGTCGCTCGGCGAGCGGGACTGACCGGAAGCGTCAGCGGGGGAGCGGCCGCGACAGCGCCCGGTCGGCGATCGTCAGCACGCTCAGCAGCACCGCGACCCCGACGATCACCCACGCCAGCACGTGCAGGTCCGGCGTCGTCGGGGCCTGGCCGAACACCCCGCCGATCAGCGACGACGCCCCGATCGCCCCGATGTACACGCTCGTCCGGGACAGCCCGGCTGCGGTGCCGATGTACTCCGCCGGCACGACCCGGTAGAGCGCCGCCTGGTTCGACACGGACGCCAGGGCCTGCGGGACGCCGAATAGCGCCGGCGCGAGGACGAGCAGGAACACCGGCGACCCGGTGTGCAGCAGCAGGAGGAGCAGTCCGCCGACGATCGGCACGACCGCCGCGACGACGAGCGGCCCCCGCACGGCGGTCTTCCGGGCGACGAGGAACGAGGCGACCCCGGCGACGACCGCCGCGGGCAGCTGCACGTAGCCGGCGACGTCGCTCGAGTAGCCCGCGACGTCCTGCACCCACTGCGAGAAGCCGTACGTCATCGTGTAGGCGAGCATGTACACGAGGAACAGCCGCATGTACGTCCGCGAGAGGGCGCCGTTCCGGGCGAGCATCCGCACGTCGACGAACGGTCGCACGGCGCGGAGCTCCCACAGCACGAGCGCGACGAGCAGTACGACCGCGGTGCCGAGCAACCACCAGAGTCCGGCGGACAGGTCGAGCAGGAACACGAGCAGCGCCGACACGAACCCGGTCATGAGCAGCATCCCGAACGGGTCGAGTGCGGTGAGGACGGGCAGGTCCTCGTCGGATCGCGGGCGGAGCTTGTCGGACGGCAGCCACAGCGAGGCGACGACGATCCCGAACGCCGCGAGCGGGACGTTCACGAGGAAGATCGCGTGCCACCCGAACGCCGCGATGAGTGCTCCGCCGAGGGGTGGGCCCGCGGCGGCGGACACGAGCGAGGTGATCGACAGCGCGCCGAGCACGAGCGGCGGGGTGGGCTTCCCGATGCGGGCGGAGTGCTGCCGCAGGGTGGTCAGCGCCGCCGGGTACGCCGACGAGGTCCCGATGCCGATCAGCACCCGTGCGAAGACCGCGCCGCCGAAACCGGTCAGGAACTCGGGGACGAGCCCGGCGATCCCGACGATGACGAGTCCGGTCAGGAACACCTTCTTCGGCCCGAACCGGTCGGCGAGCTTGCCCATCGTCGGCTGCGCGACGGCGCTCGCGAGGTAGAGCGCCGCGACGAGCCAGATCGCCTGGGCCGCGCCGATCCCGAGGTCACGGGAGATCGGCGCGAGGGCGACCGACACCATCGTGGTGTTGATGGGGTTGAGCAGCGGTCCGACGAGGACCGGCACGAGGAGCTTCGGGCCGAAACCGCTGCCCTTCGGATCGGCGGCGGAGACGGGTGTGGAGGCGGTTGCGGTGGACGTGTTCGGCTGCCTTTGCGAGCGGGTCGCGTCGTGACGGCCAGGAGGCGCGGCTCGCGTCGGTCGACGCAGCTCGCCCCTCCGGGTGGTCACGGTTCGACGAGGGGTTCGAGGATGCGGAGGGAGCGGGCGACCGTGGCACGGTCGTCGGGGTCGAGCGTCGCGAGGCGCTCGGCGAGCAGGCGGGTCCGGGCGCGGTGGGACTCGTCGCGAGCGGTGCGTCCGGCGTCCGTCGCGGCGACGATCGTCCGGCGTCCGTCGGTCGGGTCCTGGGTGCGGGTGACGAGGCCGAGGTCCTCGAGCGCTTGGACGGTGGCGCCCATCGACTGCGGACGGACGCCTTCGGCACGGGCGAGCTCGGCGGTCGTGGTCGCGCCGTCGCGGACGAGTCGCCCGAGTGCGGCGGACTGCGAGGCCGTGACGTCGTCGACCTTGCCGACGAGGGTGGTGCGCCGGATCTTGCCGTAGAGCGTCAGCAGCTCGCCGGCGAGCTCGTCCGAGCCAGCGGTTCCCGGGGATTCCATACCGACACGGTACTACTTCGACAGGGCAACTTGCAAGGCAGCCTTCCGAAATCAGTGCTCGAAGACGATCCGTCGTTTCGTGACCACGAACCCCGCGCGCTCGAAGGCCCGACGCATCGGTGTGTTCGTCGCGTCCGTCGTCCCGACCACCCGCGGCGCGCCTGCCTCGGCGTGCACCCGGACCCCCTCGGCCAGCAGTCCGTCGACCACCCCGCGCCCGCGGTGCTGCGGGAGGACGCCGATGGAACTGATCGCCGCGTCGTACGCCGTCCGGGTCGCGATGACGAACCCGACGACGAGGCCGTCCGCGTCGAGGGCGACCCGCCACCCGTCTCGTGATCCGGGCAGCGACCGGTAGAACGCGAGGTCGTCGGCGGCCGCACCCCGCGAGCCCAGCTCCGCGACCGCGGCCAGCGTGTGGGCATCGAGGCTGCCCACCGCCACGCCCGCGAAGAGGTCCTCGAACTCCTCGTCGTCGCCGCCACGGAACCGCAGGGCCGGTGTCGACACCGGCTGGGCGTGACCGCTCGGTGCCTCGAGCGCGACACTGACCCGCTCGGTCATCCGTCCGAGTCCGGCGGCACGGGCCGCTCCCGCCCGCCACCCCACGGCAGCGACGGCGGCCTCGTCCGCGTGCCAGTCCACCGCGACGTCGACGATCCACTCCGGCAGCGAACCGAACGCGGCTGCCCCGGCAGCGATGAGTCCGGCGGCGATCGCCGTCCGCTCGTCGTCGGACGGCCCCGGTGCGACCAGCAGGTCGTCGAGCGTCGACGGCGCCTCGGCGCCGGCGCTCCCCCACCAGAGCGCCCGACCGACGGGACGACCGTCACGCAGAGCGAGCCACGACCACTCCGGACGGTAGTTCCGCGTGGCGGACTCGGCCCGGTACCGGTCCGCACCGATCCACGAGACCGGCTCGTCCGTCGAGAAGGCGAGCAGCGCCTCCAGGTCGTCACCGTCGGCGGACCGGAAGGTGACGCTCACCGCGGAGCCGTCAGCGTCTCGACCAGGTGCTCCTGCACGTACCCGAGCCAGTCGTAGACGTCCCGCAGGCCGACGCCGGCGTCGGCGGTGTACGACTGCTCCTCGGTCGCGGAGTCCACGATCCCCAGCCGGTCCGCGATCGTCAGCCGCAGGTCCGTCAGGCAGCGCAGCCAGGCCTGCTCGTCCGAGGCGTCGAAGGCGCCGTCCCGTGCCCCGGTGAGCCACGCGAGCACCGTCGACACGTTCGACGTCTTCCTCGCCACCAGGTCCGACCCGGTCCAGCGCCGGAACTCGGCGCTGGCCTCGGCGTCGTCGCGGTAGGCGTCCGGGAACATCCGCGCTGAGACCGGATCCGACGCCAGGTCCCCGGCGAGCACCTGCTGCAGCTGCTCGGTGAGGGACGTGAGCACGCCCCGCTCGCCGGAGGACATGGCGAGGTGCACGCCGTCGGCGCGGCGGACGAACGGGATCACGGAGCCGGCGCCCGGTCGACCGATGCCTGCAGTCCGTAGCCGTGCATGGCCTCGACGTGGGCCTCCATCGCCTCCCGCGGGCCGGTCGCGACGATGGCGCGCCCCTCGTCGTTCACCTGGCGCATCAGCCGCTCGGCCTTCGCCCGCGGGAACCCGAAGTGCTGCTGGAAGACGTAGGTCACGTAGGACATGAGGTTCACCGGGTCGTCCCACACGACGGCGACCCACGGCGTGTCCGGTCGCACGCTCGTGCGGGCGTCGGTGCGCTCGTCCACGTCGGGCGTCAGCAGGGTCATGCATCCAGGGTGACACGAACCGGCTCGCTCGGTACGATCGTGGGGTCGCGACTGGCGTTGGATGGGTCACCATCGGGGAGCGACACCTGACACGGTGCGCGGCCGTACGCCTGGGCCGCACCCACCCGTCCACCTCGTCGTGCTCTTGCGCGACGGAACCGACAACGAGGAGTCCCGTGTCCATCACCGATCTGCCCCCGGCAGCCACCAACACCACGTTCAACGCCCCCCTCAGCGAGGTCGACCCCGAGATCGCACGCGTCCTCGAGCAGGAGCTCGGCCGTCAGCGCGACACCCTCGAGATGATCGCGTCCGAGAACTTCGTGCCGCGCGCCGTGCTCGAGTCCCAGGGCTCCGTGCTCACGAACAAGTACGCCGAGGGCTACCCGGGCAAGCGCTACTACGGCGGCTGCGAGTTCGTCGACGTCGCCGAGCAGCTCGCCATCGACCGTGCGAAGGCCCTCTTCGGTGCCGCCTACGCGAACGTGCAGCCGCACTCCGGCGCCAGCGCGAACGCCGCGGTCCTGCACGCCATCGCCTCCGCCGGCGACACCATCCTCGGCCTCGAGCTCGCCCACGGCGGGCACCTGACCCACGGCATGAAGCTGAACTTCTCGGGCCGCATCTACAACGCCGTGTCGTACGGCGTCGACCCGGAGACGTTCGAGGTCGACTACGACGACATCCGCGCCAAGGCCATCGAGCACCAGCCGAAGGTCCTCATTGCCGGCTGGTCGGCGTACCCCCGCCAGCTCGACTTCGCGAAGTTCCGCGAGATCGCCGACGAGGTCGGTGCCACGCTCTGGGTCGACATGGCGCACTTCGCCGGGCTCGTCGCCGCGGGCCTGCACCCGTCGCCCCTGCCGCACGCCCACGTCGTGTCGTCGACGGTGCACAAGACCCTCGCCGGTCCGCGCTCCGGCATCATCCTGTCCAACGACGAGTCGCTCTTCAAGAAGCTCAACTCCGCCGTGTTCCCGGGGCAGCAGGGCGGTCCGCTCATGCACGTCATCGCCGCCAAGGCCACCGCGTTCCTCCTCGCCGCGACGCCCGAGTTCAAGGACCGCCAGGAGCGCACGCTCCGGGGTGCCCGCATCCTCGCGGAGCGCCTGACCCAGCCCGACGCCCGCGCGGCCGGGATCGACGTGCTCACGGGTGGCACCGACGTGCACCTCGTGCTCGTGGACCTGCGAGAGTCCGAGGTCGACGGCAAGCAGGCCGAGGACCGCCTGCACGAGGTCGGCATCACCGTGAACCGCAACTCCGTGCCGTTCGACCCGCGCCCGCCGATGGTCACCTCGGGTGTCCGCATCGGTACCCCGGCACTCGCGACGCGCGGCTTCGGCGACGCGGAGTTCACCGAGGTCGCCGACATCATCGCGCTGACCCTCATGCCGAACCCCGACATCGACGCGCTCTCGGCCCGGGTGAAGGCCCTGACCGACGCGTTCCCGCTCTACGCGTGAGCGGTGTGGCTCCGTCGCTCGCGCCGCTGCCGCGCGAGCGCTGGGCGGGTGAGGGCTCTGCCGTCCGCATCGACGGCACCGCCCTCGCCGCCCGCACGCTCGACGACCTGAAGGTCCGCATCGACCGGCTGCACGACCATGGGTTCCGTCCCGGCCTCGGCACGATCATGGTCGGGGAGAACCCGGGGTCCGTGTCGTACGTCGCCGGCAAGCACCGTGACTCGGCGCAGATCGGGCTCGACTCGGTCCGCATCGACCTGCCGTCGTCGGCATCGGCAGCGGACATCCGTGCGGCGATCCTGCAGATGAACGACGACCCCCGGGTCACCGCGTTCATCGTGCAGCTCCCGCTGCCGGACGGCATCGACCCGATCCCGATGCTCGAGCTCATGAATCCGTCGAAGGACGCCGACGGCCTGCACCCGACCAACCTCGGCGAGCTCGTCCTCGCCGTCCCGGGAGGTGCCGGCACGATCGACGCGCCCCTGCCGTGCACCCCACGGGGCATCGTCGCGATGCTCGAGGCGTACGACGTCCCGATCCGCGGGCAGCACGTCACGATCATCGGGCAGGGACTCACGGTCGGGCGTCCGCTCGGTCTGCTCCTCACCCGGCTCGAGGCCACGGCGACCCTCACCCACTCCCTGACGGAGGACGTCGCCGCCGAGTGCCGCCGTGCGGACATCATCGTCGCAGCGGCCGGGGTCGCCGGGCTCGTGCAGCCCGACTGGGTGAAGCCGGGTGCCGCGGTCATCGACGTCGGCATCAGTCGCGTGGTCTCCCCGGACACGGGCAAGGCGCGTCTCCGCGGCGACGTCGACCCCGCGGTGGCTTCGGTGGCGGGCTTCCTGTCGCCGACGCCGGGCGGCGTGGGCCCGATGACACGGGCGATGCTCATGAAGAACGTCGTCGAGGCGGCCGAGCGCCACCTGCGCTGACGCGCGCCGCGGGTGCGCGCGCCGCGGGTGCGCGCGTCGCGCTGTGCGCGCGTCGCGCTGTGCGTGCGTCGCGCCGTGCGCTCAGTGAGCAGAAATGGTCGGGTTCCGTCATCGGACCCGACCATTCCTGCTCACCGAGTGCGTCCTGGAGGCGCGGCTCGCCCCCGCCCCACCCGCCCGGCCGCGTGGGTGGCCGGGTCCCGGGCCGCCCCTCGGACGGGCGCTTCTGCCGCGCCCGGCACTGCGCTACCGTTCGTGCATGACCACGGCCGTTGCGGAGCCCCGGGCGCGGGAGTCGCTCTTCACCAAGGACGCCCGCAAGCTCGTCTGGATCACGCTGCTGTGCCTGTTCCTGCAGGTCCCGGGACAGTCCTGGTCCGCCGATCCACAGCTGCCCGGGAGCACCGACACCCACCAGCTCGGCTTCGTCCAGTTCGAGGCGAGGCCGTGGATCGGGTGGGTGCTGCTCACCATCGGGTTCGCGGTCGCCGGGTTCGTCGTCGGTGTCGCTCGGCGTGGTGCCGCGCGGTGGGACCAGGACCGCGTGCTCGCCCTCGGCCTGGCCGGGGTCGTCGGGGTGACCGTCCTGGTGTGGGTGCTCTTCATCGTGCAGTGGCAGTGGGTGTTCTGGGCCGTCGCGCACGGTGACCTCCACCCGTTCACGATCGGCGACGTCTCGTCGTCGGTCCACCTGTTGGAGGGTGCGCCGTGAACCTCGACCCCGGAACCCTTGGCCCCACACCGAGCGGACGGCGTCCTGACCGCGCCGGTGATGGCGTACGAGGGACGGAAGCTGCGGCCGCGCGCGTGGGGTCTCGTGCTGATCGGTGTCGTCGCGCTCCTGTCCTCCCCGACGCTCACGACGTGGTCGGCCTCGTCGGAGTACGGCGGGACGGACGGCGACGGCCACTGGATCGACGGCGCGGGCAACCCAGCGTCGAGTGCCCCGCCGACCGTGCAGGTCGAGGCGCACGCGGCGCCGGCCGCGATCGCCGTCCTGCTGCTCGTGGTCGTCGTCGGGGTCTTCCTGCCGCCGACGCTCGAACGCTTCGGGAAGCGCTCGCTCGGTGACGTCGTCCGGTACGCCGCGTACCTGGCCGTCCCGGTCGTCGTGGTGGCCGGCGTGCTCGTCTACACCGTGTGGCAGGGGCACGTCGTCATGGACCAGATCGACCACGAGGTCCTGCACCCGCACGGCTTCCCGTGGGGCGGCGTGACGGTCACCACGGGCCACGCGACCCGCTGATCGGTGCGGCGCCGACCGGCTTCGTCGCGCCGAGGCCCGGGCCCGCCGACACTCCCGTGACCATCGCGCCGCGAAACTGTCCGCCCAGCCGAGTCTCGGCGCCGCGCGCGTCAGTCGCGGCGGGCGCCCTGCGCGGCGTGCACCGTGAACACCGTCGGCTCGCGGTACCCGGCCGAGGCGAAGGCGGCGGTGACCGCGTCTGCGATCGTCTGCCGTGCCTCCTGGTCGACCAACGCGATCGCCGCACCGCCGAAACCGCCACCGGTCATGCGTGCGCCCACCGCGCCGTGCTCCATCGCGGTCGCGACCGCGAGGTCGAGCTCCGGAACGGAGATCTCGAAGTCGTCCCGCATCGATTCGTGCGACGCGACCAGCAGGGACCCGATCGCCCGAGGACCCCGCTCACGCAGGGTGCGGACGGTGTCGAGGACGCGCTGGTCCTCGGTGACGACGTGCCGGACACGGCGGAAGGTCTCGTCGTCGAGGAGTTCCTGCGCCCGCGGCAGGTCGTCGACCGACAGGTCGCGGAGCGCTTCGACGCCCATCACCGCCGCGCCGCGCTCGCACGACTCTCGGCGAGCCTTGTACCCACCCGTCGCGTGTGCGTGCTCGACGCGCGTGTCGACCACGAGGACCTCGAGCCCGTTCGCCTCGAGCGCCAGGTCGACCACGGCGGTGTCGAGCGTGCGGCAGTCGAGGAAGACGACGGCGTCCTGTTCGCCGAGCAGCGACGCGGACTGGTCCATGATCCCGGTGGGGGCGCCGACGGCGTGGTTCTCGGAGTACTGGCCGACGCGTGCGAGCTGCTTGCGGCTCAGGCCGAGCTCCCAGAGGTCGTTGAACGCGAGCGCGACGCCGCACTCGATCGCGGCGCTCGACGACAGACCGGCGCCGACCGGGACGTCCGACTCGATGAAGACGTCGAAGCCGCGCTTGTCCGACAGGTCCGCGCCGGCCTGTTCGCGGAGCGCCCAGGCGATGCCGAGGACGTACGCCGACCACCCCTGCATCCGGGACGGGTCGAGCTCGTCGAGTGTGAGCTCCACGACCGCGGACGGGTCGAACGCCGATGCGACCCGCAGGACGCGGTCGTCCCGCTGCCCGATCGATGCGACTGTCCGCCGGTCGATCGCGAAGGGCAGCACGTAGCCGTCGTTGTAGTCGGTGTGCTCGCCGATGAGGTTGACCCGGCCGGGAGCGGAGTACCGCACCGTGGGCTCGTACCCGTAGACCTGCTGGAACGTCATGCGCGTTCGATCCCTCCTCGGATGAACTCGGCCGCCTTCTCGGGGACGAGGTCCCCGATCCACGCGCCCATGGCGGCTTCACTGCCGGCCAGGAACTTGAGCTTGTCCGCCGCGCGTCGCGGGGACGTGATCTGGAGCATGAGCCGCACGGTGTCGCGACCGGTGTGCACCGGGGCCTGGTGCCACGCGGCGATGTACGGCGTCGGGTCGTCGTACAGCCTGTCGATCCCGCGCGTGAGCCGCAGGTGCATGTGCGCCAGCTCGTCCTTCTCGGCGTCGGTGAGGCCCGCGAAGTCGGGGACGTGCCGGTGCGGCAGCATGTGGATCTCGATCGGCCACCGCGCGGCGAACGGCACGAAGGCGGTGAAGTGCTCCCCGGCGAGGACGACCCGGTCGGACGCGCGCTCGTTCGCGAGGTGCTGCTCGAACAGGTCGGGCCCGAAGCGCTCGATCGAGGCGAGGAGCCGCTGGGTACGCGGCGTGACGTAGGGGTAGGCGTAGATCTGCCCGTGCGGGTGGTGCAGCGTGACGCCGATCGCCTCGCCGCGGTTCTCGAACGGGAACACCTGCTGGATGCCCGGCATCTGCGACAGCGCAGCGGTGCGGTCCGCCCACGCCTCGACCACGGTGCGGGCTCGCGACTCGGTGATGGACGCGAACGACCCCTCGGTCGCGGGCGAGAAGCAGACGACCTCGCACCGGCCGACGCTGCGGAACTGCCGGTTCAGGCCGACCTCGGACAGGGACTCGAGCGACGTCGGGGCGTCGTCCGCCCCGTCGGGTCCCGCGAGCATCGGGCCGAACGACGGCGAACGGTTCTCGAACACCGCGACGTCGTACCGGCTCGGGATCTCGGAGGGGTTCTCCGCCGTCTGCGGCGCCAGCGGGTCCTGGTCGGCCGGCGGCAGGAACACGCGGTTCTGCCGGCTCGCGGCGATCGACACCCACTCGCCCGTGAGGACGTCCTGCCGCATGCGTGCCGTCTCCGGCCGCGGGTCGAGGACGCGCTGGTCGATGCTGCGCTCCGCGGGCAGCGTCGAGTCGGCGTCGTCGAAGTAGAAGAGGTCGCGTCCGTCCGCGAGCTTCGTCACGCGCTTGGTGATCACCGCACAACCCTACCCGCTCCGCGAAGGATTGCGAAAGTGTTCGGAAGCACGCGAAACTGGTGCGATGACGGACGGCGACCTCTCCTTCCTGGCCGGCGCGCTCCCCGCGCCGTTGCGGCAGGACCGCATCGTGTCGATCGTCGAGGGCGCGCCCGGTCTCGTCCGCACGGCCGCGCTGGCAGCGGCGCTCGGCACCAGCGAGGTGACCGTCCGGCAGGACCTCGCCCTGCTCGACCAGGAGGCGCGGGTCAGGCGGGTCCGCGGCGGTGCCGTCCGCCTCGGGGCCGGTTCCACCGAGCGCCCCTTCGAGGAGACCGCCGTCGAGCACCAGGTGGCCAAGGCCGCCATCGGCCGCGCCGCGGCGGCGCTCGTGCGCTCCGGGCAGTCCGTCGTGATCGACGTCGGCACCACGCCCGCCGCCGTCGCGACGGCGTTGGTCGCCCGCGAGGACCTCGTCGACGTGACGGTGGTCACGAACTCGCTGACGACCGCGCTCGTCCTCGAGGCCGCCGTCCCCCGCTTCACCGTCATCGTCACCGGCGGCACCCTCCGTCCGCTGCAGCACTCCCTCGTGGCGCCGTTCAACGGGACGGTGCTGTCGATGATCGCCGCCGACGTCGTGTTCCTCGGTGGGACCGGGGTCGACGTCGTGCACGGGCTCACGAACGTGAACCTGCCGGAGACCGAGGCCAAGCGGATGCTGGCGGCAGCGGCTCGGCGTACGGTCGTGGTCGCGGACGGGTCGAAGTTCGGCCGGGCCCACATCGGGGTCGTCCGCGCGCTCGAGGACATCGACGTCGTCGTCACCGCCGGGACCACGGCGGAGCAGGTCGCCCCGATCCGGGTGGCCGGCGTCGAGGTGGTCGTGGCGGACGGCAGCGACGAGCAGACACCAGGAAAGGACGAGACCGCATGACCGCAGCTCCCACCGGAGGGCAGTACCACCTCCGCCACGCCGGACCCGACGGGGTCGTCGAGGCGATCGTCACCGAGGTGGCCGCCGGCATCCGGGAACTCCGCGTCGCGGGGTTCGACCTGACCGAGCCGTTCCCGGTCACCGCGCAGCCGCCGGGGGCGAACGGGATCGTGCTCGCGCCCTGGCCGAACCGGGTCGCGGGCGGTGTGTGGGAGCTCGACGGCAGGCGCCAGCAGCTCGACGTCTCCGAGCCGAAGTACGGCAACGCCTCGCACGGGCTGCTCCGCTTCGCGCCGTACCGCGTGGTCTCGCAGACCGAGTCCGGCATCGTGCAGGAGGCGACGATCCACCCGCAGCACGGGTGGCCCTTCACCCTCGAGACGCGCGTGCACCACGAGCTCGTCGACGACGGCATCCGGGTGACGCACGAGGTCGTGAACCGCTCGGGCGTCCGGGCGCCGTTCGCGATCGGTGCACACCCCTACCTCCGCGCCGGCGACACCCCCGCCGAGGACCTCGTCGTCCGGCTCGACGCCGCCACGGCCTTCACCGTGGACGACCAGAAGATCCCGAACGGCACGGTGGCCGTCGACGGGACCGCGTTCGACCTCCGCAGCGGTGTCCGCGCCGGGGACGCCGACCTCGACACCGCCTACACCGATGTCACGCCCGACGCCGATGGGGTCCGCCGCACGACGCTGCACGGGCCGGAGGGCGACGGGGTCGAACTCTGGCAGGACGCGTCGTTCCCGTACGTGCAGGTGTTCACCTCCCGCGAGTTCCCCCGCGGCGACGGCACCGGGCTGGCCGTTGCGGTGGAGCCGATGACGGCGCCGGCGAACGCGCTCAACTCCGGCGAGGGACTGCGCTGGCTCGAGCCCGACGAGGCCTGGACCGGCAGTTGGGGGATCCGTCGCGTCTGGTCCTGACGCCGGCGAGTCGCGGCGCGTGGCTGCGCGACCCGAGACTCGCCTGGGCGGTCACGTTCGCGGCTCGTTCGCCGCAAGAGTGTCCGCGGGGCCGAGGCTCGGCGCACCCGCCCGCGGTCCGAGGCGGGCCGCGATCGCGCCGGACGCGACGAAGGCCGCCCCGATCCGGGGCGGCCTTCGTCGTTCGTGCGGGAGCGTCAGGCGCGACGCATGCGCAGCGCCTCGACCGCGAGCGACTCGCTCGCGTAGCGGCCGACCTCGTGCGCCCAGGCCGGGTCGTCCCCGCGGAGGGCGACGAAGTCCTTGCGCTGCCGACAGACGTAGCCGAGCACCGCGGTGCCGGTCGCGACCTCGACGAAGTCCTTGCGGATGTGGCGGGTCGTGACTTGGGCGTTCCGGCGGAGCGTGTCGAGCAGGAGCTCGTTGCTCATCGTCGTGTTCGTCGCTGCTGCGAGCTCGACGATGCGGCGCGCGTCACCGGTGGTGCTGGTCTGCGTGGCTTCGATGGGCTCGATCACGGTGTACCCCGTTCGTTCTGCGATGGTGCGGTGCTGCAGGATCCGTCGATCGGATCCGGGAACGACACTATCGGCGTCAGCCCAACAGTCGGCTGAACGCGAACTGAACTGTGCAGTGGAACGACCCTGAGGCTCCTGAGGGCGACTTGTACCCCGCTCGGACGTTCAGAGGCACTGCTCGCCGTCGGGCTGCGTCGCGAGGTCGTCGAGCTCCGCGCCGATCCGGCCCGCGAGGTACAGGTACCCGGCGTCGTTGAGGTGCTGCTGGTCCGTCGCCGCGTAGCTGCCGCTGTTCATCGCGGTGAACCACTGCCCGTCGATCGCGTCGATGTACGGAACGCCCACGGCGCGGGCACCCGCGGCCACTGCGTCGTTGATGCCGGTGGTGGCCTCGGCGCGCGGTTGGGGAGCCGACGGGCCGATCGCCACGACGACCGCGTTCGGCCACTGCGCCTCGGCCTGCCGGAGCGTGCGCTCGACGGTCTTCTCGAGGGTGGCGGCGTCGGTGAGCCAGTCGTTCTGGCTGCCCTGGACGATGACGAGGTCCGGGGTGAGGGCCGACCGCTGCTCGATCCTGGACAGGTAGACGGTGCGTGAGGACCGCCCTCGGCCTGGGTTCACGTAGCCGGTGCCCGGGTAGCCGTTGATGGTCGCGTCCCACTGCCGTTCGGACACGAGGTCCTGCGCCCACCCGTGCACGTCGTCGTATGACCCACGACCCGTGGTGTAGGAGTCACCGACGATGAGGACGTCGGAGCCCGGAGCGATCGCGTCCGCGACCTGCTCGGCGGAGAAGTCCGACGTCGTCGGCACCGGCTGACAGGCGTCGGACACTGCGGGCAGCATGACGAGCAGCCCGGCGATGCCGAGGCACATGGCGCCGAGCGCGATCGCGGGGACCGCCCGTCGGCGTCTGGTCTGCGCGGAGGACCGACGGGAGCCGCCGGGCACACCGCCGTCGGTTCGTCGAGCCACACCGGGATTGTAGGTGCTCAGCCTCCGTACCCCCGGACACCGGCCCGGCGAGGGGCTGAACCGTCAGACAGCCTGCGGGACCGGTGGGCGGCTCGAGAGCGACTTCGCGATGTGCTTCGCCAGGCGGTGCGCCGGCAGTTCCACGAGTCGCGAGAAGACGTACGCGACGCCGAGGCCGATGGGGATCGCGACGAGGACCAGCCACGAGGGCAGGGCGCGGGGCAGGAGGTTCGCCACCGAGACCGTGATGGGTTCGTGCACGAGGTAGAGGCTGAACGAGAGCCGTCCGAGCTCACGGGGGACCGCACCGAGCAGGAATCGTTCGGCGGGCAACCACCTGCCGGCGAGGACGACGATCGTGCCGGCCGAGGCGAGGATGATCGCGGGCAGCACGGGCGACCACCACGCCGTCGTCGGCAGCCACCACTTCACGGTGATCCCGAGCAGGCTCACGACGAGCAGGACCCAGCCGAGCAGCGTCGGGACGTCCGGCAGTCGCTCCCACCCGGCCGCGAGTGCCGAGCCGAGCAGGAACATCGGCAGGTACATCAACCACTTCGCGTGCTCGTACTCGCCGAGTGCGGACAGGAGGACGGCGACGATCGCGGTCACCCACCACCAGCGTCGGGTCACCGCGGCGATCGAGACGAAGAGCGGCAGGAGCAGGGAGAAGAGGACCTCCCAGGTGAGCGACCAGAGCGGGCTGTTCACGAGCGTCGGCGCGAGGAGCGTGAGGTCGTTCACGAGCCCGTGCAGCGTGAACGGCTCGGCGTGCCGGTTGATCCAGAACGACTGGTGCGGCTGGTCCTGCCGGGGCACGAGGAAGAAGAAGACGAGCGCGAGTGCGATCGACGCCACCACCGGGAGGTAGAGGCGCACGAGTCGGCTCGGGTAGTAGGCGATCCAGTCCTGCGACCGACGCAGCGCCGGGAGGGTGAGGACGAAGCCGCTCAGCACGAAGAAGACGAAGACGGCCTCGCTGCCTGCCCACACGAGGTGAGCGGGGGAGTACACCATCCAGCTCGCCCAGTCGGGAACGTCGCGGCGGTAGTTGCCGTCCGAGAGGGTCGGGATCGAGAGGAAGGCGTGGTGGACGACCACGACGGCGGCAGCGACGCCGCGGAGTCCGTCCAGTGAGCCGATCCTGCCGGTTGGGCGATCGCGCATGCGGACGATCCTACGGGAAGCCCGGGCAAGACAAGGAACGGTCAGGTTTTCGGCGGTGGGTTGTGGGCCCCGTGGGGCTCGAACCCACGACCCTCGGATGAAAAGCCGGAGTTCGGGAGGTTGTGGGCCCCGTGGGGCTCGAACCCACGACCCTCGGATGAAAAGCCGGAGTTCGGGAGGTTGTGGGCCCCGTGGGGCTCGAACCCACGACCCTCGGATTAAAAGTCCGGTGCTCTACCAACTGAGCTAGAGGCCCTCACCCGCAAGGCTAGCGGGTGAGGGCCTCTGGGAAGAACCGGGGGACGGGTCAGCCGCGGCGCCCCGTGAGCGTCCGGAGGAGCCACAGCACCACCGCGACGATGAGCAGCACGATGCCGACCCAGAGCAGGAACTTCAGGCTCGCGGTGAAGCCACCGACGAACAGCAGGATGACCGCGATCACGGCCAGGATGATGAGCAGGGGGTTCATGGGAGTCCTCTTCCTTCGCGTGCGGGAGGAGCGCCTCCCGATCAGACACCGTACGCGCGATGGCACGGTTGCGTTCTGGGCGAACGGAGGGCGGGCGCGTCACCGGCAGTGCCTACACTGACGCGGTGCCTCGCGATCACCACCGTCCCGTCCACTTCACCGACCAGGAGTTCGCCGCGATCCAGGGCGGCGAGGACCCGGCCGTGGTGAACCGCGTCGCGCACGAGACCGCGAACGCGCTGTTGCACCGCGTGCGGCAGGATCCGGACCCGGCGGTGGTCGAGCGCCTGGTGACCTACACGGACGTGCACGGCATCGACGCCATCGCCGAGCTGTGGGCGCGGGTGGGGGCGCACACGCTCCCGGGCGCCCTGTGGCGGATCTACCTCGTCCGCACCGTCATCCGGCAGAACCCGGAGGAGATCGCGTACCTCTTCGAACGCGGCGCGGAACGGATCGGCACGATCGACCAGGCGGTCGCGGGCGCCGAGCAGCCGACCGGCCCGGCGGAGATCCTGACCCTCGCCGACCGCATCCTGCACGGCCTCTACACGGGTGACCTCGCGGTGGCGCTCGACCGCGGTGCGGCGTTCTGCCGACTCACGGCGGCGGGGGCGACCTCGGTGGCGGACGACGCGGACCTCACGGCGGGCGAGCGGGCCTCCGAGCTGACCACTCGTGCGCTGCGGCTGTCGGAACTGGCGGCCGACCTGACCGAGGCGGCGTCGCTCTGGCGCCGCGACAGCCTGGACTGAGCGGGCGGCGGGGCGGGCCCGCACCGTGCCTCCAGGGCCTGACGCGAAGACGCCCGTCAGGCACGCACCGAACGCGGGCAGAGAAGAACCGGGCCGCAGAAGCGCCTCTCGGCGCGAGGCCGCTCGAAGCGGCGAATTTTGGAGCCCGGGGCTTGCTGCGGCCCGGCGATGTCGAGTCTACGAGACCGTCGCTGTGCACACGACCCTGTTCACTCTCGGTGGACAGATCCGCCCTCGGGCGCGCCCCGGACACGAGCACTGAGAACCGCTCCAATCCGGTTGGGCGAGGGTGCCGAATCATCACCGTGACAGGCGACGAGCCGGTCACGACAGCGAGGGTCCCGCGAGACCCGGTCCGCTCCCTGGCGGTCAATTCCCTGCGGGTCACGCGGGTCCTCGTGCTGTCCTGCACCACTGTCCCGACCACGAGACCCGAACGCGTGGTCGGGACAGGACTCACAGCCGACTCGCACCCGAGAGGAGGGAAACCTGCAATGCTAGCCATCGTGGACAGTGACACCGAGAGCTGGAGCTCGACCGAGCCGGCTCAGGCGTCCCCGGACGACCTCCTCGCCCGCGTGGCGACCGGCGATCAAGCAGCCTTCTCCGACCTGTACGACGCGCTCTCGGGCCGCGTGCTGGGGCTCGTGACCAGGCTCCTCCGGGACCGGGCGCAGTCGGAAGAGGTCACGCAAGAGGTCTTCCTCGAGGTCTGGCAGCAAGCCACCCGCTACGACCGCAAGCGCGGCACCGCGGCGAGCTGGATCCTGACGATGGCCCACCGCCGAGCGGTCGACCGGGTCCGGGCGTCGCAGTCCTCGCACGACCGCGACACGAAGATCGGCATCCGCGACTTCGAGGCCGGCTTCGACCAGGTCTCCGAGTCGGTCGAGATCCGGATCGAACACGAACGCGTCAGCCGGGCGCTCGCGAAACTCACCGAGTTCCAGCGCCAGGCAGTGCAACTCGCGTACTACGGCGGCTACTCGCACAGCGAGATGGCCGACCACCTCGGTGTCCCGATCGGCACCGTCAAGACCCGTCTCCGTGACGGGATGATCAGACTCCGCGACGAGATGGGGGTGACATCATGACCGAACGACACGACGACCCGGCTCTGCTGACCGGATCACACGCCCTCGACGCGCTGTCGGACGACGAGCGGGCGCTGCTCGACTCGGCGCTCTCCACATCCCCGGAGCTGCAGGCCGAGACGGACTCACTGCGCGAGACCGCGCTGCAGCTCGCCTACGCCGTCACCCCGATCGAGCCGCCGTCGTCGCTCAAGGCGTCGCTGATGGCCCAGATCGCATCGACCCCGCAGGCTGCTCCGCCGGCGCCGCAGTCCGTCCCGGCTGCCACATCCGCTCCGGTCGCTGGCGCGCCGGTCGGCGATGCCGGCCAGGAGGCGCGGTTCGCCCCCGCCACGGACCTCGCGTCCGCAGGCGGTGCGGCTTCCGAGAAGGCTCGCCGTCGCTGGTTCCAGCGTCCGGCAGCGGCACTCTCCGCCGCAGCCGCCGTCGCGGTGGTGTTCCTCGGCGTCGGACTCGGCGTCGGCACGTCCTTCACGCCCTCGAACGAGCCCGGCCCGGGCACCACGCAGGCGTCCGGCGGACTCGACCGGATCTACGCCGCGTCGGACTTCCAGCGCAGCACCGCCAAGGTCGCGGGCGGCGGGACGGCCACGGTCGTCTGGTCGAACGAGGTCGGCAAGTCCGCGGTCATCCTCGACGGGGTCCCCGCGGCTCCGGAGGGAAAGACCTACGAGCTCTGGTACATCGGCTCCGAGGGCAGCGGCGGCAAGATCAACGCCGCGGGCCTGATGGACGGGGTGTCCTCCGGGGTGCACTCGGCGGTGCTCAAGGGGTCGCTGTCGCACGGTGCGACGATCGGCATGACGGTGGAGCCCGCCGGTGGCTCGGACCAGCCGACGACGACGCCGATCATGGCGGTCCCGACCACCTCGGCCTGACCCGGGCACTGGTTCGCACGTCTCCCCGCTCGCGTGGCACGGTCCGCGGGCGGGGAGTTCGTCGTGCGGGGCGGGCGTGGGCGGCGGCGGGGTGCGCGGCGTGGGCGGGTGTGCTGCGTGGCGGCGTGCGGCGTTGGCCTGCGCGGCGTGGGCGGCGTGGGCGGGGTGCGGACTCGGAACGACGTCCTCGCTGTCGTACGACGACCACGTCGTCGCTCTCCCGCGCGCGCAACAGCCCGCGTCCGCAACGAACGACATCCTCGTCGTCGTACGACGACCGCAGTGTCGTCACCCCGCGCCCGCGCCACCCCGCGCCCGCAATATGCCGCGCCCGCGAGAGTCTGCGAATGCAACACCCCGCGCCCGCAACAGCCCGCGCCCGCAACGAACGACGTCCCCGATGTCGTACGACGACCGCCTCGTCGCTGCACCGCGCCCGCAACACCCCGCGCCCGCCAGGAACGACAAGACCGACGTCG
>NZ_JAUZED010000071.1 GCF_030705415.1 Curtobacterium sp. A7_M15
CGGCGGCCCGCGGCGGGGTCGGCGCGCTGACGGGAGCGGGAGCGGCGGGGGTCTGCGCGACCGGTGCGGCGGGAGCAGCCGGAGCCGGCGGGGTGGCCGTGACGTCCGGGGAAGCCGGGACGCTGTCGCGTACCTGCGCCGCGCCTCCTGGACCGGCGACCGGCGCACCGGACGCGACCTGCGCGTCCGACTCGACCCGGATGATCGGCTTGCCGACCTCGACCGTGTCGCCCTCGGACACGAGCAGCCCCGTGACCGTACCGGCGAACGGCGACGGCAGCTCGACGAGCGACTTCGCCGTCTCGATCTCGACCAGCACCTGGTCGATCCTGATCTCGTCACCGATCGCCACGCGCCACTGCACGATCTCGGCCTCGGTGAGGCCCTCGCCCACGTCGGGCAGGGGGAATTCGGCGACGGCCACTACGGCTCCTTCGGCGTTCTGGTCGGGCACGGGACGGATGTCAGTAGGCGAGGGCGCGGTCGACGGCCTCGAGGACGCGGTCGGCGTCCGGCAGGTGGAGGTGCTCCAGCTTCGACACCGGGAACGGAACGTCGAACCCGGAGACCCGGAGCGGCGGCGCCTGCATCGTGTAGAACGCCCGCTCAGCGACGGTCGCGGCGATCTCGCTGCCGACGCTGACGAACCCGGAGGCCTCTTGTGCGATGACCAGGCGACCGGTCTTCCGCACGGAGGCGAGGAGCGGCTCCCAGTCGATCGGGGAGATCGACCGCAGGTCGATGACCTCGCAGCTGGTGCCCTCGGCCTCGGCGATCTCCGCCGCCTGCATGAGCGTCGCGACCATCGCCCCGTGGCCGACGAGGGTGACCTCGGTGCCGGTGCGCGCGACGCGGGTGGTGTGCATCGGCACGTGGCCGTCGACGAGGTCGACCTGGCCCTTCGGCCAGTAGCGCGACTTCGGCTCGAGGAAGACCACCGGGTCCTTCGACGCGATCGCCTCCTGGATCATCCAGTAGGCGTCGTTCGGGGTGCTCGGGCTCACGACCCGGAGGCCCGCGGTGTGCGCGAAGTACGCCTCGGGCGACTCCTGGTGGTGCTCCACGGCGCCGATGTGCCCGCCGTACGGGATGCGGATGACGACGGGCAGCGACATGTGCGCCGGCAGTCGGTTCTGCATCTTCGCGAGCTGCGAGGTGATCTGGTCGAAGCCCGGCCAGACGAATCCGTCGAACTGGATCTCGACGACCGGGCGGTACCCGCGCAGGGCCAGACCGATCGCGGTGCCGATGATCCCCGACTCGGCGAGCGGGGTGTCCCGCACCCGCTCGGGGCCGAACTTCTCCTGCAGACCCTCGGTGATGCGGAACACGCCACCGAGTGCGCCGATGTCCTCGCCCATGAGCAGGACCTTGTCGTCCGCCTGCATCGCGGCGGCGAGCCCGGCGTTGAGCGCCTTGGCCATCGTCAGGGTCGGGGTGGGGTCGCTCGGGACCTCGCCGGCGCCCGGGTGGGAACGGAGCGTGTAGTCGAAGAGCTGCTCGGTGGTGCTCATGCGTGGGCGCTCCCCTCGAAGCCGGCCTCGTACTGTTCGAGCCAGGCCTTCTGCTCGGCGATCGCCGGGTGCGGCTCGCGGTAGACGCTGTCGAACATGACGTCGACGGACGGCGGGGTGAGCGCCACCGTACGGCGGCGGACGTCGGCGGCGAGGTCTTCGCCCTCCGCGTCGAACGCGGCGAACTGCTCGTCGGTCGCGCCCTTGGAGCGCAGGTAGGCCTCGGACCGGACGATCGGGTCGCGGCGGACCCAGTCCTCGAGCTCCCCGTCGGCCCGGTACCGGCTCGGGTCGTCGGAGCTCGTGTGCGCACCGATGCGGTAGGTGTCGGCCTCGACGAACGCGGGGCCCTGCCCGCTGCGGGCGTGGTCGGTCGCGACGACGGAAGCCGTGTAGGACGCCAGGATGTCGTTGCCGTCGACCAGGACGCTCGGGATCCCGAACCCGCGCGGACGGTCGACGAGCGGGGTCTGCGACTGCGTCGACACCGGGACCGAGATCGCCCAGTGGTTGTTCTGCAGGAAGAAGACGACCGGGGCCTTCGTCGAGGCCGAGAAGACGTAGGCCTCGTTCACGTCGCCCTGGCTGGTCGCACCGTCGCCGAAGTAGACGATCGAGCACGCGTCGCGCTCGGGGTCACCGGTGCCGACGTCGCCGTCGAGCTTCTGGCCGAGCGCGTACCCGGTGGCGTGCAGCGTCTGGGAACCGATCACGAGGGTCGAGACGTGCGTGTTGCCGCGCTCGTCCGGGTCCCAGCCGCCGTGGGTCTGGCCGCGGTACATCGCGATGATCTCCATCGGCTCGACGCCGCGGTGCATCGTGACGGCGTGCTCGCGGTACGACGGGAACACGTGGTCCTGCGCACGGAGCGCGAAGGCGGAGCCGGTCTGCGCCGCTTCCTGCCCGTGGCTCGGCACCCAGAGGCCGAGCTGACCGGTGCGCTGGAGGTTGTGACCGGCGTGGTCGAACCGACGGGTGAGGACCATGCGGCGGTGCATCGCCAGCAGGGTCTCGTCCGGGATCGCCCGCGCGGCGGCGGCGAACTCGGCGTTGTCGTCGGTCTCCACGAACCGGCCCTCGGGGTCGAGGAGCCGGATGGTGGTCGTCGCGGGAGCCGCGGCGCGGAATGACATGCGGGCCAGCGTAGCGGCAGCGACTACGGCGCTACCTGGAGGTCCCCCACAAGCGACCGCGCGGTTTCGAGGAGCGTTCCCACAGCCTCGTGCTCCCCGATCGAGATGCGGATGCCCTCGTTCCCGAAGGCGCGGACGATGATGCCGGCCTGCTCGAAGCGCTCCGTCGCGTGGGCGGTCAGCTCGCCGGTCGGCAGCCACACGAAGTTGCCCTGGGCGTCGGGCACGTCCCAGCCCTGCTCCCGGAGCGACGTGACGATGCGGTCGCGGAGGGCGGCGATCTCGGACACGCGCTCGAGCAGTTCGGTCTCACGCTCGAGGCTCGCGAGCGCCGCAGCCTGCCCCTGCGCCGTGACCGAGAGCGGGATGGCGCAGGCACGTACGGCGTCGAGCACGTACGCCGGGCCGAGGGCGTACCCGACCCGGAGTCCGGCAAGCCCGTAGGCCTTCGAGAAGGTGCGGAGGACGACGAGGTTCGGGTACCGCTCGAGCAGCGGGGCACCCCGCACGGCCGTCGGCTCGGTGACGAACTCGGCGTAGGCCTCGTCGAGGACCACGAGGACGGTGGACGGCACCTGCGCCATGAACGCCTCGAACTCGGTGCCGGTCACGATCGGGCCGGTCGGGTTGTTCGGCGTGCAGACGATCACGAGGCGGGTCCGCTCGGTGACCGCGGCGGCCATCGCGTCGAGGTCGTGTCCGCCGTCGGGGCGGTTCGGCACCTGCACGCTGGTGGCACCGGCGACCGTGACGACGCCCGGGTAGGCCTCGAAGGAACGCCACGCGTAGACGATCTCGTCGCCCGGGCCGGAGGTGGCCTTGGCGAGCTCGTGCAGGATCGCGACGCTGCCGGGGGCGACGTGGACCTCGTCGACGGTGGTGCCGAAGCGGTTCGCGAGCACGGCCCGGACGGCGAGGGCGGTGGCGTCGGGGTAGCGGTTGAACGCGGTCTGCGCCTGCACCGCCTCGACGACGCCGGGCAGCGGCGGGAACGGGTTCTCGTTGCTCGACAGCTTGAAGGCGTCCGCCGCGGCCTGCCGTCCCTGCTTGTAGGCCGGCAAGACGGCGATCTCGGGCCGGATGTGCACGCGCTCGTCAGTCACGGGACCAGGCTACCGGCCACTCCGCGGGTACCGGAGGGCATCATGGGCGCATGCGATTCCTCGTCCGCCTCGTCGTCAACGCCGTCGCGCTCTGGCTCACCACGCTCATCGTCAGCGGCGTCTCCGTCACGCCCTTCGGCGACGGCGGCACCACGGCCACCGTGCTCACCTACCTGCTCGTGGCGTTCGTGTTCGGCCTCGTGAACGCGGTCATCGGCACGATCATCCGGATCGTGGCCTTCCCGATCTACATCCTCACGCTCGGCCTCATCTCGTTCGTCGTGAACGCGATCCTGCTGCTCATCGTCGCCGGGATCTCGGACGCCTTCGGCTTCGGGCTGCAGGTCGAGTCGTTCGGCTGGGGCATCGTCGGCGCCTTCGTGCTCGCGGTGTTCGCGTGGCTGATCGGCCTGTTCGTGCGGCCGGTGCTGAACCGCCCGCGCGCGTGACGCTGGCCGCGGACGCGTCGGCGAGCGCACCGTCGCGGCGGGCCGACGACCGGACCGGCACCGCGCCTCCTGATCCCGGCGGCGTCGCGGACGGACGCTCCCTGCGCCATGATGTCCCCATGACCTCGGACGCCGACGCCCCGTTCCGGGTCTCGTTCGTCTGCAGTGGCAACATCTGCCGCTCCCCCATGGCCGGCATCGTCTTCGCGCAGCTCGCGGCGGACGCCGGGATGTCCGACCGGTTCCACGTCGAGTCCGCCGGCACCGGCGACTGGCACGTCGGCGAACCCGCCGACGAGCGCACGATCGCAGCACTCGCAGCGCGCGGATACGATGGGAGCAGGCATCGCGCCCGCCAGTTCGACCCGGACCGGTTCCCGGACCTCGACCTGGTGGTCGCACTCGATCGCTCCCACGAACGCGTCCTGCGATCGTGGGCACCGACCATGGACGACGCCGCGAAGGTGACGCTCCTGCTGCGGTACGACGACGCCTGGCCCCAGCAGACCGACGTGCCCGATCCGTACTACGCGGACCGGCACGAGTTCGACCGAGTGCTCTCGACCATCGAGCGGGCCTGCCGGGGGCTCTTCCACCAGCTCGAGCCGGCAGTCCGTCAGGGAGCCCCATGACCCCCCTTCCCCCGCAGCCGATCAGCCCGCTCGACGGGCGCTACTACCCGATCGTGCACACGGTGGGCGAGCACCTCTCCGAGGCCGGGCTCAACCGAGCGCGCATCGTGGTCGAGGTCGAGTGGCTCATCTTCCTGACCGACCACGCGATGTTCACCACGTCGCCGCTCAGCGTCGACGACAAGGCGGCGCTCCGCCGGGTCGTGGAGACCTTCGGCCACGAGCAGATCGCCGAGCTCGCCGAGATCGAGGCCACGACACGGCACGACGTCAAGGCGGTCGAGTACTTCGTCCGTCGCCGTCTGTCCGAGCTCGGGCTCGACGCGATCGCCGAGCTCACGCACTTCGCCGCGACGAGCGAGGACGTGAACAACCTCTCGTACGCGCTGACCGTCCGGGACACCGTCGACCAGGTGTGGCTGCCGGCGTTCAAGGCCGTGCTCGCGAAGCTCCGCGAGCTGGCCGACGAGCTGAAGAGCGTCCCGATGCTCTCGCACACGCACGGGCAGCCGGCGACGCCGACGACCCTGGGCAAGGAGCTCGCCGTCGTCGTGTACCGCCTCGAGCGCGTGCTGTCCCAGATCGAGGGCGGCGAGTACCTCGGCAAGTTCTCCGGCGCGACCGGCACGTTCTCGGCGCACCTCGCGGCCGACCCCGAGGCGGACTGGCCCGCGCTGTCCCGCGAGTTCGTCGAGGGCCTCGGGCTCACCTGGAACCCGCTCACGACGCAGATCGAGTCGCACGACTGGCAGGCCGAGCTCTACGACCGGGTGCGTCACGCGAACCGCATCCTGCACAACCTCGCGACCGACGTGTGGACCTACATCTCGATGGGGTACTTCACGCAGATCCCGGTGGCGGGTGCCACTGGTTCGTCGACCATGCCGCACAAGATCAACCCGATCCGGTTCGAGAACGCCGAGGCGAACCTCGAGATCTCGTCCGCGCTGTTCTCCACGCTGTCCGAGACGCTCGTGACGTCGCGACTCCAGCGCGACCTCACCGACTCGACCACGCAGCGCAACATCGGCGTCGCGTTCGGGCACTCGCTGCTCGCGCTCGACAACCTGCGCCGCGGACTGGGCGAGATCGCCGTGAACGAGGTCCGTCTCGCCGAGGACCTCGACCACAACTGGGAGGTCCTCGCCGAGGCGATCCAGACGGTCATCCGCGCCGAGGTCACCGCCGGGCAGTCGAACATCGAGGACCCGTACGCGATGCTCAAGGAGCTCACGCGCGGCAAGCGGATCGGGCAGGCGGAGCTCGTCGCGTTCGTGAACGGGCTCGACATCTCGTCGGGTGCGAAGGCCCG
Source organism: Curtobacterium sp. A7_M15 (assembly GCF_030705415.1). Taxonomy (GTDB): domain Bacteria; phylum Actinomycetota; class Actinomycetes; order Actinomycetales; family Microbacteriaceae; genus Curtobacterium. The sequence goes on from NZ_JAUZED010000071.1 coordinate 6,144, forward strand.
GTTGACGAACCTGACCCCCGCGACCTACACCGGGCTCGCGGACGAGCTGGTCGACCACCTCGACGTCTGACGTCGCGCCGGTCACGGCGCGTCGGACTGGGCCCACGCCGCCGGTTCCTGACCGACGCGCCCGCGGCGGGCAGGCCGTGCCGGTGGGGAGAGGCGCGGGTCGGCCCCGCCGCCAGCGTCACCGCCTCAGGTGGTGACGTCCAGGGCCTCGGCGACCAGCGCCTCCAGGACCGTCCGGACCACGGGGCGGACCGCGCGGTCCGGCCGGACGAGCGCCTCGATCCGCCGCCCCGCCCGGACGTCGGCGAGCTCGGCCAGGTGGAAGCGACCCGACGCCCGGGTCCCCGAGGTGTACCGCGGCACGAGTGCGACCCCGTGCCCGGCGACGACGAGGTTCTCGATGACGGGGAGGTGGATCGTCCGGAAGCCCACGCTCGGCGGCGTGTCCGTCGCCGCCGCCATGGCGGTGAGCACCCGGTCGATCGGGTAGCTCACCGGCACGCCGATCCACGACTCGCCCACGACGTCGTCGATGCGGACGCGTTCCCGGGAGGCCAGCCGGTGGTCGAGCGGGAGCGCGACGTCGAGCGGTTCGCGCAGGAGCGGCACGGTCTCGAGGGCTTCCCGACCGGCGGGCGGGGCGCCGTCCGGCCGGTGCCCGATGACGACGTCGTGGTCGGCGGCGAGGGGGCCGAACGCGTCCTCGCTGACGTCGACGTCGACGAGGACCAGTTCGATGCCGGGGTGCTCGCGCATCCGCGTGAGCAGGCCGGGCAGCAGGAGCTCCGCAGCCGACGGGAAGACGGCGAGGTCGACCCGTCCGGTCGCCCCGCCGAGGTGTTCCCGCCACGCTGCGTCCACCGTGGCGATCGCCGTCGCGACCCCGTTCGCGAGCCCGGCGAGCACCCGACCGTGCTCCGTGAGCCGGACCCCGCGGCCCACCCGTTCGACGAGCGGGACGCCGACCTGGCGTTGCAGGGTCCGGAGCTGCTGCGAGACGGCGCTGGGCGTGCGGTGCGTGGCCTCGGCGACGGCGGTGACGCTCCCCCGCTCGGCGAGCTCGCGGAGGACGGCGAGGAGCTGCACGTCGAACCCGACCATGCAGGGAGCCTACAACGTTGCTTCGGAACTCTTCGCTGGTGCTGAACGGTCCCGCTGCGCCACGATCGACCCGTGCGCACCCGTGACCGACTCCTCGCCGTGGTCGTCGCCGTCGTGTGGGGACTCAACTTCCCCGCGACGGCCCTCGCCCTCGAGCACTTCCCGCCGTTCCTGCTCGCCGCGATCCGGTTCACGCTGCTCGCGGTGCCGACGGTGCTGCTCGTCCCCCGCCCCCGGATCCCGTTCGGGCGGCTCGTGCTCGTCGGTGCCGGGCTCGGGGTCCTGCAGTTCGCGTTCCTCTACCTCGGCATGGCGGCAGGGCTCCCGTCCGGGCTGGCGTCACTCGTGCTCCAGGCGTCGGCGCCGTTCACGGTGGTGCTCGCCGGGGTGTTCCTGCGGGAGCGGCTCACCGGTCGGCAGGTGGTCGGCGTCACGATCGCGGTGGCCGCCCTGGCCGCGATCGCCGTGCACCGGGCGCAGGCAGCGGCGCTGCTGCCCGTCGTGCTCGCGCTGTGCGGGGCGCTCGGGTGGGCGATCGGCAACGTCGCGACCCGCCGGGCCGGGGCGGCCAACCCGCTGCACCTGACGCTCTGGTGGTCGATCGTGCCGCCGGTCCCGATGGCCGTCCTGTCGTTCGTCGTCGAGGGACCCTCGCGCATCGGCACCGCGCTCGGGACGGCGTTCACGGCCCAGGCGCTGCCGGCGGACCTCGGGCTGCTCTACATCGTGCTGGTGGCGACCCTCGTCGGGTACGGCATCTGGTCGCGGCTGATGGCGGCGTACCCGTCGAGCACGGTCGCGCCGTTCTCGATGCTCGTGCCCGTGGTCGGGGTGCTCGCCTCGTGGGTGGCGTTCGGGGAGGTTCCGGACGCGGTGGAGATCACGGCCGGGGTCGTCGTGGTGGCCGCCGTGCTGTGGTCGTCCCGGCCCGCGCGTCCCCGAACGGCGCAGTCCCGCCCGGCTCCGTCGCCGCTCGGGGTCGCACCACACGCCGCGGACGCTCCGCCGAGGTCGCACGGAGTGCCGACCGCCGACGCCCCGGGCGGCAGTTCACGCGACCTCGTCGATGACACCGAGCCCGCGCCCGCGCCCACGTCCGGGGCAACACCCGCGCCGGAGCCTGCGCCCGCGCCCGCGCTCAGCCCCGGTGCTGCCGACGCTCCGCGATGATGCCGGCGAGTGCCCCGCGCAGGTGCGGGTAACGGAACTCGTACCCGGCCTCAACCAGGCGCGTCGGCACCACCCACCGGCTCTTCAGCACGAGCTCGGTCTCGGTACGGATCGCGAACGACCCGATCTCGAGCATCCACCGCCACGTCGGGAGCCCGAAACGGCGACCGACGGCGTCACGGATGGTGGCCATCACGGTGCGGTTGTCCGACGGGTTCGGGCTCGACACGTTGACCGCGCCGTCGATGTCCTCGTGGTCGCGGACGAAGCGGATCGCCCCGAGGACGTCGGCGATGTGCACCCAGCTGAAGCGCTGGCGACCCCGGGTGTGCCGGTCGTGGTGGTACGTACCGGCACGGAGCCGCGAGCGGGTCGGGAACCACGGACCGTCGTACTGCGGTCCGCCCAGTCCCGCCTGCGCCAGCCGGAGCAACGGCACGAGCGCGCTGCCGTCGCCGAAGACGATCGCCATCCGGAGCGCCACGCGACGGGTACCGGGCAGGTCCGCCGCGAAGAGGGCGTCCTCCCACGCCTTCGCCACCGAGACCGAGAACCCCTCGCCGAGCTCGCCCGTCGCCTCGTCCTGCGGGCGGTCGTCGGCGTGCCGGTAGATGGTCGCGGTGGAGGCGTTCACCCACAGCGGCGGCGGGTGCTCGCTCGTCCGGATCGCCTCGGCCAGCTCGAGCGTGGTGTCGACCCGGGAGCGGATGATCTCGGCGCGGTTCCGCCGTCCGTAGCGGCAGTTCACGCTCTTGCCCGCCATGTTCACGACGAGGGCAGCCCCGTCGACGAGTTCACGGATCCGGAGGGTGTTGCCCCACACGGCGTCGCCCGTGCGGCCGATCGTGACGACCTGGTAGCCCTCGTCGCGGAGAGCGCCCTGCAGGTACCGTCCGACGAAGCCGCTCGCTCCCGCGATCACCGCTCGGCCCTTGTGGTCGCTCATCTCATCCCCGTCCTGTGTCCGGCGCGATCTCGTACCGGAACGCCCCCTCGTACCGGTACAGCGTGCCGACCACCGGGGCCGAGAGCACCAGGGACACGCGCTGGACGTCGGCTTCGTCATCGAATCGTTCCACGAGCGTCACACGCGGTGCGATCCGTTCCGGGAGGCGCAGCTCGCGTCCCAGCGCACGGAACGACACGCGGGTGGAGACCAGGCGCAGGGCGCCCGCGTCCGGCCCGTGCGCGTCGACCTCGGCCCGGAGCAGGGCGCTGACGCGCCCGCGGCGACCGAGGTGGTCGACGAGGCCCTCGGGTCCGGCGGTGATGGCGTCCACCATCGTGCGGCTGCCGGAGCGGAACCGGAAGGTGCGGTGCGCGCGGACGGCGATCTGCGCCTCCTGGACCACCGGTCCGCGACCGACGCGAGCCGGGCGGTTCTCGACGGTGAACGGCACGTGCCGTTCCCAGACCGGGAACAGGACGGCGTCGCGGGCGAACCACGCGAGCACCGGCCAGAGCCACCGGCGGGGCGTACCGACGACGTCGAAGACGCCCTCGCCGCGGCCGACGTGCCCGGGCGGGATGGGACCGAAGTACGTCGACAGCCGCGGGTGCAACCGGGCCAGCACCTCGGCCGGTGTGGACAGCTCGTAGGGCGACCGGGTCACGTCCCGATCCTGGCACGTCGTCGGTGCGGGTCCCTACGATGAGGCGCATGGGACACGACCACGGAGCCGGGCACGCGCACGCGCACGGGCACGCGTCCGAGCGGGCGCTGCTCATCGCGTTCTGCATCTCGGCGACGATCCTGCTGGCCGAGGTGGTCGGCGCCGTGGTGACCGGGTCCCTCGCCCTGCTCGTCGACGCCGGGCACATGGTGGTCGACACCGGTGGGCTCGGGATCGGGCTCGTCGCAACCCGCCTCGCGCGACGGTCGCCGACGGCGCAGCGTACGTGGGGCTTCCAGCGTGCTGAGGTGCTCGGGGCAACGGCGCAGGCCGCGATCCTGCTCGCCGTCGGTGTCTACGTGATCATCTCGGCGGTCCAGCGGCTGTTCGTGCCGGCCGAGATCCACTCCGGGCCGTTGCTGGTCTTCGGGGTCATCGGGCTGGTCGGCAACCTCGTGGCGTACGCGGTGCTGCTGCGGGCCTCCGGCGAGGGGTTCACCTCGCGAGCTGCCCGGCTCGAGGTCCTGAACGACACCCTCGGCTCCGTCGCGGTCATCGCCGCCGCGGTCGTCCTCATGCTGACCGGGTGGGAGCGCGCGGACTCGGTCGCGGCGATCCTCATCGGGCTGCTCATCCTGCCGCGGGCGATCAGACTGCTGCGCGAGACCGCGAACGTGCTGCTCGAGTCGACGCCTCCGGGGCTCGACCTCGACGACGTGCGGGGGCACATCCTCGAGCTCGACCACGTGATCGCCGTGCACGACCTGCACGCGACGCTGGTGGCGACCGGGGTGCCGAACCTGACCGCGCACGTGGTGGTGGACGACGAGTGCTTCTCGACGGCGCACGCCCCGAGGATCCTCGACGAGCTGCAGCAGTGCGTCGCGGAGCACTTCGACGTCCCCGTGGAGCACTCGACCTTCCAGCTGGAGCCGGCGTCGCACCGGCGGCACGAGCACGAGGTGCACGCGTAGGGGGTGCGGGGTGCCGGGTGGGGTACGGCGCGGCGCGGCTGGCCTGGTGCGGGTGTGGTGTGGTGCGGACCCGGAACGACGTTGTCGACGTCGTACGACAACGACGATGTCGCTCCGCCGCGCGTGCAACTACCCGCGCTGACAAACAACGACGTCGTCGACGTCGTACGACAACGACGATGTCGTACGGACTCGACGCCCGACGGCCCCGCCCTACGCGCCCCCGCCCGACCGACGCGCCCCCGCCGCCGCCCGCCGCGCTCAGCAGCCGCCGTCGCTCGTGGGGAACGCCGTGATCACACGGTCGGTGGTGGCGGACACGATCACGCGGACGAACGGCTCCGCCGAGGGCCGCGACCCGTCGTCGAACCGCACCGGTGCGGCGTAGCAGACCTTGCCGTCGCCGGCGCCCTGCGGGTACCCCGTCGCCGGTGCCTCGAGGGCGGACTGCACCGCGGTGAGCATCGCGTCGTCCCAGTCCCGGGAGCCGTGGCCGGTCACGACGTCCTCCCAGTCCGCGGTGTGGCGAACGCGGATGTGCTCGTAGCCCTGTCCGGAGTTGCCGCACTGCAGCACGACCGTGCCGAGCGCGTCGGTGTCGTACCGCGCCACGGTCTCGCGGGTGCTCGTGTCGCAGCGGTCGAGGACGTCGTCGCCGGGCAGGTCCGGGCCGGTGCGGGTGATCGTCACCGTGCCGTCCTTCGTCGCACCCCCGGCTGCGGTCGCACTCGGGACGACGCTGACCTCCGCGCCACCGAGCACCGGGTCGTCCGCACCGCGCTGCGCCGTCAGCGCGACGCCACCGGCCACGAGGCCGGCGGCCAGCACGGCGGCGACCCCGGTGATGACGGAACGGTTGCGCTTCTGGGACACGCGCCCAGTATGCCGGACGGGTGTCGCGCCTCCTGGACCGACCGATGGCCGCAGTCGGACCAACGCGCGGGCCGCGGACCTGCGCTCAGGCCCGCGCTGCCAGGCGCGTCCCGGCGACGATCGCGAGCACCGCCACGAACACGACGTACCCGAGCAGCACCGGCAGTGTCGGCAGCACGAGGAGTGCGGCGCCGACCGCCACGACGGGGACGGTCAACCCGGCGTAGGCGATGAGGAACGTCGCGGCGAGGACACCGCCCCGCTGCGAGGGCCCGACGAGTGCGCCCGCGCTGCCGATCGACGCTCGGAACAGCAGCCCGACCCCGGCTCCCGCGACGATCCCGCCGCCGATGAACCCAGCCACCTGCAGCACCACCGCGGCGCCGGCCAGGACGACCAGACCGCCGACGAGCAGCGCCATCCCGAGGCGGATCTGCGCCCGCTGCGACAGCCGGGCGAACACGATCTGCGACACCGAGCTCGCCGCGAACACGCCGAACGTGGTGGCACCGGCGGCGAGACGGTCGGTCACGTGGAAGGTCGTCCCGAGGAACGTCGGCGCGACCGAGGTGAAGAGTCCCTGCACGGCGAGCGCGGCGAACGCTGCCGTGCCGGCGGTCCAGAAGGCTCCGGCCTGTCCCTCCGGTGCCTGCAGGCACTGCGGACGGTAGGGAACGGGCGATGTGGGACGGTCGACGGTCTCCGGGGCGGCGAGCACCACGACGAACGCGATGACCAGCGCCACGACGAACACCACGTAGGGCACCATGAGCGGCTGCCCGACGAACTCGGCGAGCGCTCCTCCGACGAGGGCGCCGAGCGACAGGCCGCCGAGGTTCACGACCCCCGCGACCACACCCGCCCCGCTGGCCGACGACTGCGAACCGGTCGCCCGGACCCGCAGTTCGCCGAGGTGCGCGGTCGCCGTCGCGGTCAGGAGGCCGACCCCGAGGCCGGTCACGAGCCGGGCGACGATGAGGCCGCTGACGTCGTTCCAGAGCAGGAAGAGCACCGCGGCGACGAGCTCGAGCGCGACCGAGACGAGGATGAGCGGGCGCCGACCGTGCACGTCGCTGAGGTGTCCGGCGAGGTACAGGGACCCGACGACGCCGACGCCGTACGCCGCGAAGACCACGGTCGTCGTGAAGGTCGGGAAGCCGTCACGCGCCTGGTAGATGACGTAGAGGGGCGCGGGCACGGTCGCGAACGCCATGACGGCGAGGAAGGCGAAGGCGACGGCCCAGAAGCCGACTCCGTGACGGCGGCGCGTGTGCGCCCGACGGCCGCGCGGGGCGGCGACGTGCCCGTCCGCGCGCAGGCTGGCCGGCGCGGGCAACTCGATGGGAGCGGTGGCGGTTGACATGCTCCGATGGTGCCGCCGAACGCACATCGAGTCCAACGGATGCTCTTGATGTGATCCATCGATCCGATCGATACTGAGTCGGTGGAGACCCGCCTGCTCGAACAGTTCGTCACCGTCGCCGCCGAGGGCAGCGTCACCCGCGCCGCCGAACGGCTCTGGGCGGCCCAGTCCACCGTGTCCGCGGGGATCGCCTCGCTCGAACGGAGCCTGGGGGTCCGGCTCTTCGACCGCACCGGACGGCACCTCGTGCTGACGACCGCGGGCGAGGACCTGCTCCCCCACGCCCGGGCTGTGCTGGAGTCCCTCGACCGGATGCGCGACCTCGCGACCGTCGACGACGCCGACCTGCGGGGGCGGGTCCGGCTGGGCATCTTCACGAGCATGGACATCGTCGACCTCACGGGCGTGCTCCGGCAGTTCCGGCAGCGCCACCCGCTGGTCGCGGTGGAGCTCATGACCTCGCCCTCCGGGACGACGGGTCTCGTCCACGACCTCGTCGCGGGGCGGCTCGACATCGCCTACACGGGCCTGCCCGCGGTCCCGCCGGGCGTGGTGGTCGAACCGCTCCGCGAGATGCCGTTCCGGGTGTTCACGGCCGCGGACCACCCGCTCGCCCGCCGAGGTTCCGTCACGCTCGCGCAACTCGCCGACGAGCCGTTCATCGACACCGCGCACGGCTTCGGCAACCGGGTCATCCTCGACTCCGCGCTGGAGCGCCTCGGGATCCGTCGGCGGATCGTGGCTGAGATGAACGACATGCCCGCGGTGATCCGGTTCGCGTCGGCCGGGCTCGGCGTCGGTGTCGTCCCGGACTCCGGGGTGCGCCACGACGGGGCGGTGCTCGAACTCGAGGACGAGGTGGAGCCGCTCCGCATCGGGCTCGCGATGCGCACGAGTCCGGAGCCGAACCGAGCGGTGCGCACGCTGGCCCGCGACATCGTGGCGGCGCGCGTCGACGTCGTCGCGCAGGCCGGCTGAGCAGCCCGGCCCTGGTCGTTCCCCACCGACGGACTGGAGGCGCGGGTCGTCCCCGCCACGCGCCTCCAGGCCGTCAGTCCCCCCAGATCTCCCCGACGATCGCGGGCAGGAGCCCGTCCGTCGGGAAGTCGGTCTGCTGGATCGTGATGAGGATGTCGCCGCGGAGGAACGTCGTCTCCGTCGTCGGCAGCGTCTGGCCCTGCGCCACGAAGTCGGCCTGGCACATCCGTCCGCCCAGCCGCTCGTCACAGCTGCCGCCGAGCGATCGGGCACTGTTCTCGGCATCGGCGGCGTACTCGGCCGTCGTCCGAGCCACCGACACGGAGATGTTCGCCACGACGCCTTCGTTCTGCCACGCACACGACAGACCGGCCTTCGGGTCGACGAGCCCGTCGATCCGCTCCTGGGCGGTGGAGGGGTGCGCGCCGTCCTCGTCCACGATGAACTCCGTGGGGTTCACGAGCCCGAAGAACTTCATGTCGTCCCCGGGCGGCACGAGCCAGGAACACAGGGCCGGGATCCGGACGTCGGCCACCGGGAGCGCGGACGGTGTGGGCGTCGGGGTCGGGCGCGGTGTCGGGCGCTGCGTGATCGGAGCAGAGGTCGGGGTCGTCACCGACGGCGTGGACTCCGGCGCCTGGCTCGTGGTCGGTGCAGCGACGGGCGTCTCCTGCTGCGACAGCGTCAGGGCGACGGCGCCGGTCGCGGTGCCGATCGCCAGCAGGCCGACGATGCCGAGCGCGATGCCCGGGCGGAACCGACGCCGCTTCGGACGCGGGGTGGCACGCTCGAGGACGTTCTGCTTCATCGAGACGAGCATGCGCTGCAGGTCGTCTCCCTCGGGGGGCTCAGTGTTCATCGTGCATCACCACCTTCTTCAGTCGGCGTCGGGAGCGGGAGACCCGCTGGGTGACCGCGCCGACGCTGAGGCCCAGCATCTCGGCGGCCTCGGCGTAGGAGTGCCCCTCGAGGAGGCACAGCTCGCAGATGCGTCGGTCGGTCTCGGGGAGCGCGGCGATCTCGTCGCGGACCCAGCGGAGGCGTTCACGGGCCTCGGCGTGGTCCTCGGGTGCGGCGAGCTGCTCGGGGAGTTTGTCGGTGCGGCGGCGGGCCTGCTTCCGGCCGGTGTTGAACGCGTGGTTCCGGCAGACGACGAGCAGCCACGGGAGCATCGTGTCCGCAGGGAGCTCGAGGGTCTCGGCACGCTGCCACAGCGTCAGGAAGGCGTCCTGCACGATCTCCTCGACGTCCTGCCGGTCGTCGACGAGGGCCCACGCGTAGCGGGTGAGGGTGGCGGCGTACCGGTCGAACGCCCGGGCGAGCGCACTCTTGTCGCCCTGTGCCATCGCACGGACGATCGCCTCGTCCGTGTCGGTGCCGGTCGTCACGTCCACATCCCACCTCCTTCACTCCAGAGGTGTCGGCTGCACGCGCGATCGTGACAGGACCGTGGCGAAAACGTGATCCCGGGCGTGTCGCCGGGGCGGGACTCAGGCGTCGAGGAGGTGCGCGATCCCCGCCACCGACCGCTTCGCCGCCGCGGAGGTCGACAGGAACCCGACGGCGACGATCCCCGCACCGATGCCGACGACGATCCACCACATCGCGTGCGTGTCGACGGCGAACCCGGCACCGACGGTCGCCACGGCGCTCGCCCCCGTCACGGTGCCGGCGAGTGCGACCCCGAGCGACACCCCGGTCTGCCGACTCGTCGACGCGACGGCAGCGGCGGATCCGGACTGCGCGCGGGGCATGCCCGAGACGGCCGTGTTCGTGATCGGCGCGTTCACCATGCCGAACCCGAAACCGAACAGCACGAACGCGACGACGAGCACCCAGATCGGTGTGGTGGCGTCGATCGTCGTGAGGACCGCCCCGGCAGCTCCGACGCCGAGGCCGGCGAGCACGAGTGGGACCCGGGTGCCGATCGACCCGACCAGGCGTCCGGACAGCGGCGAGACGAGCATCGTCGCCACCGCTGCGGGCAGCGTCCACAGGCCGGCCTCGAACGGGGACATGCCCCGGACCTCCTGCAGGTAGAGGGCGTTGAGGAACAGGAACGCGCCGTTCGCACCGAACGCGGCGATCGCGGTCACGACGGCGGCCGAGAACGGGATGCTCCGGAAGAAGCGGACGTCGATGAGCGGTTCGCGGCGGCGGCGTTCCACGGCGACGAGCACGACGAGCGCCGCGGCGGCGAGGACGAACAGCCCGAGGGCGGCCGGCGACGTCCAGCCGAGCCGCGGCCCCTCGATGAGCCCGCCGACGAGCGTCGCCAGGAGCACGATCACGAGCACCTGGCCGACGGGGTCGAGCCGCCGGGGCTTCGGCGACTTCGACTCGGGGACGAACAGGAACGTGAGCACGATCGCGGCGATGCCGATCGGCACGTTGATCCAGAAGATCGCGCGCCAGCCGACGGTGTCCGTCAGCGCGCCGCCGACCAGCGGCCCCAGCCCCATGGACACCCCGACGACCGCACCCCAGACGCCGACGGCCCGGGCGCGCTCCTTCGCGTCGTCGAAGGTCGCGGTGATGATCGACATCGCGACGGGGTTCATCATCGAGCCGCCGACCGCCTGGACCATGCGGAAGACGACGAGCCACCCCACCCCGGGTGCGAGCGAGCAGAGCAGCGAACCCACCGTGAAGAGCGCGAGCCCGATCTGGAAGGTGGTCCGGCGGCCGATGCGATCGGCGGTGGAACCGGAGAGCAGCAGCAGGCTGGCGAGGACGAGCGTGTAGGCGTCGATCGTCCACTGCAGTCCCGAGATCGAACTGCCGAGCTCGCGCCCGATCGAGGGCAGCGCGACGTTCACCACGGTGGCGTCCATCGAGACGATGAACAGGCTCATGCAGCAGACCGCGAGGATCACGTACCGGTGCCGGTACCGCTGCGGCAGGCCCGGGTCGCCCTGGAACGGCCGCCGTGACGGCACCGCTGGGGCCGCGTGCGACTCAGTGGAAGTCGTTGCCGTCTCCTTCACCCGGGGTCCGGTGGCCACCGAGCATGTCGTTGTCGTCCTGGTCGCTCGTCGACGCGAGTTGCAGCATCGCGAGGACGACCACGACGACGATGAACGCGATGCCGAGGAAGATCGCGGCGAGCTGGAGCTCACGCGTGGCGAGCAGCACGACGAGCCCGGTGAAGACCGCGACGATCGCGGAGATCCCGAGGAGCTCGACCGGGCGCAGGCGGTCGCGGCGGCTGGGGGTGGTCATGCGTGTGGTGCTCCGTCCGGGGCTGCGGCCGGAGCCGCCGTTCCCCACTTGTGCGAGAGGCCGGCGATCACGTGGAACACCGCGGTGATGGCGAGGTAGGCGCCGAGCAGGCCGACGAGGACGATCGAGGCATCGAGGGTGCCCGTGACCCGCTCCACGCCACCGAGCTCCTGCGAGTAGTCGGGCGGCGTCACCAGGAAGGCGATCGCGAGCAGCAGCGTGAGCCCGCCGACGGTCGTCCAGTCGCGGGCGAACGGCGAGCGCCCACGGGCGCGCAGCCCCTGCGTCAGTTCGAGCGCCCCGGCGAGCACGGCGAAGGCGACGACGACCGCGATGAAGGCCGGCAGGCCGAAGCCGTTGCACGCGAACGCGGCGACCGCTGCAGCGAGCGTGATCACCGCCTGCACGAGGGTCGTCCGGCGGGAGCGACCGTCGAACGGGAGCCTGGTCGTGCCCGCGAGCAGCAGCACGAGTCCGTCCACCGTCGCGAACCCACCGAACAGCAGCAGGCCGTAGCCCGCCGCGTGGTTGGACGAGAAGGTGATGACGATGGCCACGATCGCGGCTGGCACGGCCCGGAGGACGGGGATCGGCCAGTACCGCGCGCGCTGGCCGGGGTCGTCCACGGAGTCGGACACGAGACCTCTTTCGGGCATGCGGATCGTGGTTCGATCCTACCGCCGCGCGGTGCAGCGGCCGACCGCGCGGGGCGATCGGCCGCTGAGGATGCTCGAACCAGCAGCGGTCAACGGGGTGTCGACCCGGCCTCGTCCTCCGCCGTCCGCCGCCCTGCACGACGCCGAGCGAGCCACCAGCACGTCGCTCCCGCCGCGAGCCCGACGGCAGCGACCGCCGCGACCACGCCGAGGTCCTCCGTGCCGGTGTAGGCGAGCGCCCCGGTCCGGCCCTTCCCCGCGTCCGGAGTGTCCCGCGCGTCCCCGGCGGGACGAGCGCCGTCGTCGGTCGCCCGGTCCCGCGCGCCCCCGTCCGGACCGCCGCCGTCACCC
>NZ_JAUZED010000072.1 GCF_030705415.1 Curtobacterium sp. A7_M15
GGCGGGGGGGGGCCCCCCCCCGCGCCTCCCGTCCGCCGTCTGGTCGGTTCTGACGTCCGCCCGGACGGTCCGCAGAAGAGCGGACACCCCCTCGGGTGGCACCCGATCTGGCGTGTGTACCGCCGCGCGCGTGCGTGTTCCCATGGACGGGTCAGGGGTCCGCCGTCCACCAGGGAGTTCGTCATGCGCCGCGTCAGTGCGTTCGCCACCACGGGAGCGGTGGGTGCGTTCGTCGCGCTCGCCGCCGGAACGCTCACACCGACCAGTGCCGTCGCGGCGACCAGCGTCACGACGATCCGTGCCGCAGCGTCGTCGTCCCTCTACGCCTCGGGTCCCTACCGGTCCGACACGAGCGAGGCCGCGAAGCAGGCGACCGCCCTCGCGACGAGCGACCCGAGCGGGGCGGCCGCGGCGCAGACCATCGCGAAGTACCCGGTCGCCATCTGGCTCGGGGACTGGACGCAGGGGGCCACGTTGACGCGGACCATCGACCAGGCGATCGCCGGTGCCGAGCGCACGGGGAGGACCGCGGTCTTCGTGACGTACGCCATCCCGCAGCGCGACTGCGGCGGTTACTCCGCGGGCGGCTTCGACGAGGCGACCTACGACGCATGGGTCGACCAGATCGTCGCCCGCGTGGCAGGGCACCGCGCCGCGGTGATCGTCGAGCCGGACTCCCTGGCGATGCTGAGCAACACCGCGTGCAGCGACACCCTCGACGCCCAGCGGTACCGCATCCTCGCCCGAGAGGTCGCTGCCTTCACGGCCGCCGGCGTGCCGGCGTACCTCGACGCGGGGAACTCGAACTGGGTCCCGCCGGCGGTGATGGCGTCCCGGCTGAACAGCGCCGGGGTGCAGCGCGCGCGGGGCTTCTTCACGAACGTCGCGAACTACTACCCGACCGCGCAGGAGCAGGCGTACGCCGAGAAGGTGTCCGCGGCCACCGGCGGCTCCCACTACGTGATCGACACCTCCCGCAACGGCCAGGGCTGGCGCGGCACCTGGTGCAACGGCCCCGGCTCCGGGCTCGGCACCACTCCGCGGGTGGTCTCCGACGGCTCCGGACTCGACGCGCTGCTGTGGGTGAAGACCCCGGGTGCGAGTGACGGCACGTGCAACGGCGGGCCGGCAGCGGGGAAGTGGTGGTCCGCGTTCGCGAAGTCCCTCGTGGCGAACGCTCGCCTCGGGACACCGGTCGCCACGGCTGCTCCGGCCCGAACGGCTCCGTCCGTCGCGCCGACCGCGCACCGGGACCGGGTCACATCGAGCGCGAAGCGGCGCGTGACCGTGTCGGGGTGGACGTTCGACCGTGACGACCTGACGAAGCCGGTCACCGTGCGCGTCACGGTCGGCGGGAAGGTGGTGGGGACCGCCACGGCGAACACCTCGCGGCCCGACGTGGACCGGGTGCACCGGGTGGGACGGAACCACGGCTTCCAGGCGACCGTGGCGGTCTCGAGCGGGAAGCGGAGCGTCTGCCTGACGGCGGTCGGGATCGGCCGCGGCGGGGACACCTCGATGGGGTGCACGACCGTCACGGTGCGCTGACCCGGCCGGACCGCGGGAGGATGGGCGCATGCCGCGTGATCTCGTCCGCCGTGCCGCCCGCCGACTCCGACGCTCCCTGACCGGGGCTCGACCGACCCCCGTGACCGAGCCCGTGCGCCTGCCGGTCCTCGGCTACGTCGTGGCCGGCGGCGGCGGGGCGCACCCGGCCTCGGCGCACGTGCGGGTCGTCCGCCGCACCGAACACCTGGCTCGGACCGGTACCGCCGAGATCCGGCAGGTCGACCCCGTCGCGTTCGTCGACGGCACCGACACCACCGGCTACCAGGTCGTCCTCGTGCAGCGTGACGCCCTGCCACGAGACCTCGTCGCACCGTTCCTCGCCGCCGCCGCCGAGCGCCGGACCCGCACGGCCGCCGAGGTCGACGACGACTTCTTCACCGAGTCCGGCCGGGACCGGCTCGCCCGGGCCGAGTACGACCCGGACCGGCTGGCCTCGATCGACGCCCTCGTGCGCGGGGCCGACCTCGTGGTCGTCAGCACCGACGAACTCGCGGCCCTCGTGCGACCGCTCGCGCACCGGGTCGTGGTGGTCCGGAACGCCCTGGACCCGACGATCTGGACCCCGGGGGAGCCGGTCACGGACGACGATCGCCCGGCGGACGAGCACCGGGTCCTCTACATGGGCACGCTCACCCACGGTGCCGACCTCGCGCTGCTCCGGGACGTCTTCACGGACCTGACCGCGCCGGACGGGACGCCGATCCGTCTCGAGGTGATCGGCGTGACCGAGGACGCCGACGAGCCCTCCTGGTACCGCCGTGTCGAGGTGCCCGACGGGCACTACCCGGCCTTCGCCCGGTGGTTGGTCGACCACCGGGAGCGCTGGCGCGCCGGTGTGGCGCCACTGCGTGACGAGGAGTTCAACCGGGCGAAGAGCGACCTCAAGGCGCTCGAGTACACCGCCCTCGGGCTCCCCGCCGTCGTCTCCGACCGGCCGTCCTACCGCGATGCGCGCGGGCACGGCGTCGTGGCCGTCCCGGACGACGTCGGAGCATGGCGCGACGCGGTGCGCGGTGCCGTCGCCGCCGGGACAGCCGATCCGGCAGCCACCCGCTGGGTCCGCGACGAACGGACCATCGGCGAGGACGGGGACGCCTGGAGGTCCGCCCTGCTCGACTAGGCTCGTCGCGTGACCGACACCGCAGCCCCCGTCCAGCCGCTCGTCTCGATCATCATGGGTTCGGACTCAGACTGGCCCACCATGCGCGCCGCGGCGGACATGCTGACCGAGCTCGGGATCCCGTTCGAGGCCGACGTCGTGTCCGCCCACCGCACCCCCGACAAGATGACGCGGTTCGCCCGTGGCGCCGCAGCCCGGGGCATCCGCGTGGTGATCGCCGGCGCCGGTGGCGCAGCGCACCTGCCGGGCATGGTCGCCTCGATGACGACCCTGCCCGTGATCGGGGTCCCCGTGCAGCTCGCGCGCCTCGACGGCCTCGACTCGCTGCTCTCCATCGTGCAGATGCCCGCCGGCATCCCGGTCGCGACGATGGCGATCAACGGGGCCGCGAACGCCGGACTCCTCGCCGCGCGGATCATCGGCTCGGCCGACCCCGCGATCGCAGGGCGCCTGGGCGAGTACGCCGAGGGGCTCGAGCAGCTCGTCGAGGAGAAGGCGCAGCGCCTGCGCGACTCGCTCTAGTCACGCACCGCGCCGGGACGTGCGCGACCGCTACAGGTCGGCGTGCAGCTGCCAGGTCTCGGCGGCGGAGTCCGCCCAGTCGTACATGCGCGCCCGGTCCGGTCCCGCGACGGCAAGCTGACCGGCGAGCAGCGGATCGTTCACGACCTGGTAGACCGCCTGCGCCAGCCGCTCCGGGTAGGAGTCACGCGGATCGCGTGCGACCGTCACGCCCGCGTCCGACGCGACCTCGCGCACGGCGTCGTCGTCCGAGTGCACGACGGGCGTGCCGAAGCTCATCGCCTCGATGACGGGCAGCCCGAACCCCTCGGCGAGGCTCGGGAACACGAACACCGTCGCGCGGTCGTACGCCACGGCGAGGTCCTGGTCGTCGATCCGACCGAGCACCTTCACGCGGTCGCGCGAGAGTCCCGCACGCTCTGCGGTGCCGTACACGTCGACGTCGCCCCAGCCGTCCGGGCCGGCGATGACGAGCGGGACGTCCGCGGGGGCGTCCGGGTGCGCCATCGCCTCGATCAGGTACTGCAGGCCCTTCCGGGGCTCGAGCGTCCCGACCGCGAGCACGTAGCGCTCCGGCAGGCCGAGCCGTTCGGCACGGAGGTCGGCGTCCACGGGGGTCCGCAGTCGCCCGCTCGGCGCACCGCCGATCACGCGGAGCCGCTCGTCGAAGCGGTGGATGCCGTTCAGGGTGGCGGCGACCGCGTGGGTCGGCACGACGACGGCGTCGGCGTGCTTCCACGCGCGCTTCACCATCGCACGGTGGAAGTGCACCCCGCGGGGCGTGAGGGTCTCGGGGTGGGTCCACGGCACGGTGTCGTGCACGGTCACCACCGTCTGCCGACCGGGATCGCTGAAGCGGTCGTGCTTCACGAGCGGCGCGAGGACGCTCGGTGAGTGCACCATGCCGCGTCCGACGCCGCCGACGAACCCGCCCTGCCACGCGAGCGAGAGCTCGCGGCGGGGGAGTGCCAGACGGTCGAGGTCACCGAGGCCGGGGAGCAGCGTGCGGATGTGTGCGAGCTCGTCCTTGCCGACGGCCGACACGATCCCGGCGACGTCGGCGCCGTCCGGAGCCCCGGCGATGAGGTGGCGCGTGAGTTCTTCGGCGTACCGACCGATGCCGCCGGGGACGGGGGCGACGATCTGGTCCACGACGACGTGGAGTGTTGTCATGCGGTGCGCCTCCTCGTGGTGCTGTGGTGCGCACTGCGCGGCCGGAAGCCGACCATATCAGTCCGCGCGGGGAGGGACCGGGGCGCTGGATCGGGGCGCGGCGGCGGCCGTCACACGGCGGTGCCGGGCGGCGAGGGCGGCCCCGACACCGGCGAGCACGACGTCGCCGATGGTCATGAAGACCCGGCTGATGACGGCGAGCGCGAGCGGGGCGGACCCCCCGGCGACGCTGCCGAGCAGGAGCACGAGGATGCCCTCGCGCGGGCCGATGCCGGCCGGGGCGATGACGACGATGAAGCCGACGAGCCACGCGACGGCGTAGGCCCCGACGGCCACCGGGAAGAGCGTCGGCGAGTCCGCGCCGAACACGCGCAGGACGACCGTCGCCTGGACGCCGTAGGCGATCCACATGACGAGCGACCAGACGAGCGACATGACCGTGCCGGACCAGGTCAGCGCGGTGTCCTGCGCCGGGCGGCGCAGCACGCGGAACGCGATCTGGATGAGCCGGCCGAGCACCGGCGGGGTGAGGCACACCAGACCGACCAGGATCACCGGGATGAGCCACCAGAAGGTCGCGAACCCGGTCGAGGACGACAGCAGGACCGCGACGATCCCGACGATCGCGGCCGTCACCATGCTGACGAGCATCGACGCGAGGGCGGCGACCGCGCTGCCGGTGCGCTGCAGCCCGTGCGCGCGGCCGAGCTCGGCCTGGGCGGCGATCGACCACACGCCGCCGGGGATGTACTTGCCGAGCTGGCCGACGAAGAAGATCGAGGACGCCGCGGCCAGGCGGACCCGATACCCGCTGGCGGCCATCATCGCGCGCCAGGACAGCATGTTCGCGACGAGGGCGACGATGGTGAAGACGATGCCGACGACGACGGTGAGGGCGTCGAGCCGCACGAAGTCACGGGCGATGTCGTCCCACTGCTTCGCGATGCTCCACACGAGGAACACGACGGCCACGACGGCGGCCACCCACTTCACGACGGTGAGCACGCGAGCGCGCCGACCGGTCGTCGGCACCGCGCCCGTGGCGACGTCGGAGGTGGTGTCGAGCGGGTCCGGTGACCCTGCGGCCGACCCCGTAGGCTGTTGTGCGTCCATCGACCGACAACTCTAAGGGAGCGCGCTGGATGCGACCCGATCCGGATCCCCGTCCGACCCTCCTCGTCGCCGCCTCGACGTTCCCGGCCGAGGCCGGCGACGGCACGCCCGGCTTCGTCCTCGACCTCGCGACCGCGCTGTCGGACGAGTACCGAGTCGTCGTCGTCGCCCCGATGACGAAGGGCGCCCGAGCGCACCAGCGGATCGGCGACGTCGAGGTCCGTCGGTACGGGTACTTCCCGGCCCGGTGGCGCGACCTGGCCGACGGCGCGATCATCGACAACCTCAAGGCGAAGAAGTCCCGCTGGCTCCAGGTCCCGTTCTTCTTCGTGTCGATGGCGGCCGCGCTCCGCCGAGAGCGCCGCCGCTCGCAGCCGGACGTCGCCCTGCTGCACTGGATCATCCCGCAGGGCGCCGTCGGGCAGCTCGTGCTCGGCGACCTGCCGCGCGTCGTGACCACGCTCGGTGGCGACCTCTACGCGCTGCGCAACCCGGTCCTCCAGCGGGTCAAGCGCTCCGTGATCGCGAGCGCCGCGTCCGTCACCTGCATGAGCACCGACATGGCGCGCGAACTCGGCAAGCTCGGTGCCCGCGACGACCAGGTGCACGTCGTGCCGATGGGCGTCGACCTCGAGCCGATCACCCGCGCGGTCGCCCGCGAGACCCGTGTTCCCGGCCGCGTGCTCTTCGTCGGCCGACTCGTCGAGAAGAAGGGTGCGATCGTCCTCCTCGACGCGCTCGAGCGGATGGCCGAGCAGCCGACCGAGGTCGCGGTCGTCGGCGACGGTCCGCTCCGCGCCCAGCTCGAGGCGCGTGCCGGGGCCGCCGTCACGTTCCTCGGCGCCCGCGGGAAGGAAGACCTCGCGTCCGAGTACGCCAAGGCGGGCATCGCGCTCTACCCGTCGGTCCCCGCGGCGAACGGTGACCGTGACGGCCTGCCCGTCGCCCTGCTCGAGGCGATGTCCGCCGGCTGCGCGATCGTCGCATCGGCCGTTCCCGGCATCGTCGACGTCATCGAGGACGGCGTGAACGGTCTGCTCGTCGAGCCCGGCGACGCCGCGGCGCTCGCCGCGGCCGTCGACCGCCTGCTGGCCGACCCCGAGCTCGCCGAGCGCCTCGGGCGCGCCGCTGCCCAGACGGCTGCCGCGCACACCGTGGACGCGGTCGGTGACCGCTACCGCGAACTGCTGGCGGCCGCGCGCCGCTGACGCGCGGTCCTGCCTGCCAGGAGGTGGGCCCCACCAGCCGGTTCCGGCGCACCGCGCCAGCGGGGTGACGGCCGTGCCTGGAGGGACGGTGCCAGCTGGCACCGGGCCTCCTGGACCGCATCGGTCACCGTGCGAACGACGCGAGCTTCCGCTGCAGCTGCTGGTCGATGTACGGCTCGAGTGACTTCGCCCAGGTCCCCGTGATGTGGCTCGTGTCGCGGTAGACGAGCACGCCGCCGATCACGGCGGGGCAGGTGGTGTCCGTGCAGTAGTACTTCGTCAGGTCGAGGACGCTGCCGGTGCCACCGGCCGCGGTGAACTCCGCCATCGCCTCGGCCGACGAGTCCGTCTGGGCGAGGGCCACCGACCGTGGGTTGTCGCAGGACGAGTCCGTCGGGCCGGTCATCCGGCTCACGCACGCCACGACGTCGCGTCGGGGCACCGGGTTGTCGCGCACGGCGATCACCGGCAGGTCGTCGCCCGCGGCCTGCTGCCAGGCGTCGACGAGCCCGGCGCGGGTGGCGTCGTCGCGCTGCTGGCCCTCGGGGACGTCGACCGGCATCTGGGTCGTCGAGTGCGCGACGACCAGGGCGTCGGCGTCCCGGTGCTGCTTCACGAACGCGATCGCCTGCTGCTTCCAGCGGTCGCAGCCGCGGCCCGAGGCCGGGCTCAGGGACTGCTGGTGCGCCGTCGTCAGGTAGCACCCGCCGATGCCGGCGAGGTCGATGCGCCAGCCGTTCTTCGCCGCGAGGTCGCGGTAGACGCCGAGCAGGGTGTTGCTGTGCGAGTCACCGATGACGAGCAGGTGCTTCGTGTAGCCGGTGCTCTTGCCGAGCACGCACGTCTCGAAGCGACCGCTCCAGCACTTCTTGATGTTCGGGTCCGACTCGTCGGGTGACGGGTTCGGATCGTCCTCCTTGGCGGCGGAGGGGGCGGGGACGCGGACGTCCGCGAGCTTCGGGTCGACGCAGGGCTTCGGCGCGCTGATCAGCGCGGCGGCGCCGAAGCACGAGACCTCGCCGTCCTGCAGGCGCTTGGTGAAGGTCGCGGCCTGGACCTCCTGCACGTGCACCGCGGTCAGTGTCGAGACGCCGAGCGCCGCGACGAGCACCGTGCAGACGACACCGAACACCGCGACACGGCGTGGACGGAGCGAGCGCACCCACCCGGAGAACCGCAGGGGCTCTTCGAACCACACGGTCGTGACGGCGGCGAGGACGAGCGAGACCACCAGGACGGCGATCTTGCTCTTCCAGCCGAGCGGATGGTCGAGCCAGATCGGCACGATGACGACGAGCGGCCAGTGCCAGAGGTAGAGCGAGTACGAGATGCGGCCGACGAACGCGATCGGTCGGACGGCACCGAGGAGCTCGAACAGCGTGCCGGCGCCGAACGTCACCATCAGGGTGGCGCCGACGACGGGGAGCGCGGCGGCGATGCCGGGGAAGGGTGTCGTCGGGGTGATCACGACGAGCGAGGCCAGCAGGGCGAGGGCGCCGACGACCGCCGCACCCGAGCGGACCGCCCGGGCGACGACCGTCCGCGGTGCCGGCAGGGCCACGGTCGCGGCGAGCCCGCCGAGCGCGAACTCCCACGCGCGGGTCGCCGTCGAGAAGTAGGCGACACCGGGGTTCGTGTTCGTCTGCACGATGCACCAGACGAGCGAGACCACGACGACGGTCCCGAGCAGGACCCGTGCGGTGGTGACGGGGGAGAACCGCTTGCGCACGACCAGCGTGAGCAGGAGCAGCAGGAGGGGCAGCGCGATGTAGAACTGCTCCTCGACCGAGAGCGACCAGAAGTGCTGGAACGGCGAGGCCTGGTTGTCGGCGTCGAGGTAGTCGACCGAGCTCGCCGCCAGCTCCCAGTTCTGCGCGTAGACCGTCGAGGCGATCAGCTCGCGGCCGTACTGCGACCACAGCGCGCTCGGGACGACGAGGAGCACCGCGGCGCCCGTCGCGAGGATCGTCAGGAAGGCCCCTGGGAGCAGTCGCTTCGCGCGGCGGGACCAGAACTGCGCGAGCCGGATCCGGCCGGTCGACAGCTGCTCGCGCAGCAGGTGGCCGGTGATGAGGTAACCGGAGATGACGAAGAAGACGTCGACGCCCACGAACCCGCCGTGCAGCCGGTTCGGCCACAGGTGGTACACGACGACGGCGAGGACTGCGAACGCGCGGAGCCCCTGGATGTCCCAGCGGGTGGTGTCCCGGGCGCGGTGTGCGGGCCCGCGCGGGTCCTCGGTTGCAGTGCTCACTGGCGAAATCCTACGAGTCGGCGTGCTGTCCCCCGAATCCGACGCGGCTTCGGGGGCGTTCAGGTCCGGGCGGCGCGCAGGGCGTCGACGGTGTTGCGGACGCCCTGGGCGAAGTCGGTGAAGTCGCGGGCATCGACCGACGGCAGGACCCGCGAGGCGAACCGGAGGTCGAGCCCCTGGTAGGTCGCCGAGGGGTCGGCGCCGTGGCGGACGTCGAGCGGTTCCCCGAAGGCGTCCTCGACCGCCGCGACGACCTCGGTGATGGTGGCGCTGCGGCCGGAGGCGAAGATCTTCGTGACGGCGGCGCCTGCGGTACCGGGGTTCGCTGCCTCGACCGCGTCCATCGCGTCCAGCACCATGGCAGCCGCGTCGTCGATGTAGAGGTAGTCCCGTGTCGTCTCCGTCGGCACGTAGATCGACGACGGCCGGCCCTCGAGGTGCGCGAGCGCCAGCTGCGACACGAGCCCCTGCGCCTTGCCGAGGTTCGCGCCCGGCCCGTACAGGTTCGAGAAGCGCCCGACCAGCAGCCGTGCACCGGTCGTCCGGGCCCAGGCGCGGAACCGCTCCTCGGACGCGAGCTTCGACCGGCCGTACGGCGCGAGCGGCGCGGGCTCGGAGTCCTCGTCGAACGGTGCCGGGGACGACCCCGCGTACACGGCACCGGCCGAGGACGCGAAGAAGAGCGTCCCCGGAGCGGCATCGTCGCCCGCGAGGGTCTCGAGGACCCGGGCGATGAGCTGCTGCTCGGCCTCGAACACCTCGGCCCCGGTCGCGACGACCCCGGTCCCGGCGCACCAGACGACGCGCCACGGGGAGTCGGGCGTGCGGACGCCCCGGATCGCGGTGACGAGGGCGTCCACGGCGGCGTCCTGGTCGTCCCAGGGCACCGAGGCCGCGCGGACGGGGGCTGCCGAGGTCGTGCCGGGGGCTCCGGCCGCCGCTCCTCGCGCCGGGGTCGTGTCGGCCGCTGCCGCGTCGGCCGCGGGTACGTCCGCCGCTGCTGCAGCGTCCACTGCTGCGCGTCGGACGGCGCGCCCGAGGAAGCCGCCGGAACCGACGACGACCGTCGCCGGGGTCGTCGAGGCCGTCACGCTGCGAAGACCCCGGCGGCCGTCGCCGCGTGCAGTGCATCGCGCCAATCGCGCATCGGCGCCAGACCGGCACGGGCCCAGCCGTCGTGCCCGAGCACGCTGTAGGCCGGACGCGGTGCCGCGCGCACGAACGCGGCGCTGTCGGTCGGCAGGACGCGTTCCGGGTCGAGCCCGTTCTCGGCGAAGATCGCCTTCGTGAAGTCGTACCAGGACCCCTGGCCCGAGTTCGTCCCGTGGTAGATGCCCGCGGGTGCTTCGGCGTCCACGAGCGCGACGATGCGCGCCGCGAGGTCACCGGTCCACGTCGGTTGCCCCACCTGGTCGGTCACGACGGACACGGTCTCGTGCGTCTGCGCGAGCCGGAGCATCGTCGCGGCGAAGTTCGGCCCGTGCGCGCCGTAGATCCAGGCGGTCCGCACGATGTACGACGAGTCCGGGGCGATCCGGCGCACGTGCGCCTCGCCCTCGGCCTTGGTCCGGCCGTACGCGTTCAGCGGGTCGGTCGGGGCGTCCTCGGCGTACGGTGCCGTGCCGTTGCCGTCGAACACGTAGTCCGTCGAGATCGTCACGAGCTTCGCGCCGTGCCGGACGGCGGCCTCGGCGAGGAGCTTCGGACCGGTCGCGTTCACCGCGGCGGCGTCCGACTCGTGCGTCTCGGCGTCGTCGACCTTCGTGTACGCGGCCGAGTTGATCACGACGTCGTGGCCGGCGACGGCGGCGTCGACCGCGTCGGGGTCCGTGATGTCGAGGTCGGCGCGTCCGAGCGCGGTGACGTCACGACCCTGCAGCGCGAGCTGCAGGTCGCGACCGAGCATGCCGGCGGCGCCGGTGATCAGGGTGCGGGTCATCGTGGCGTCCGGGCTCAGGCGAGCGCGGCGCGCTCCTTGAGGGGCTCCCACCACGCGCGGTTGTCGCGGTACCACTGGACGACGTCGGCGAGACCCTGCTCGAACGGCACCTGCGGCTCGTAGCCGAGCTCGGCCTGGATCTTCGAGATGTCGACCGAGTAGCGCAGGTCGTGGCCGAGGCGGTCGGCGACGCGGTCGACGTACGACCAGTCCTTGCCGGTCGCGTCGAGCAGCAGCTGGGTGAGCTCCTTGTTCGTGAGCTCGGTGCCGCCGCCGATGTTGTAGATCTCGCCCGCGCGGCCCTTGGTCAGCACGAGCGCGATGCCGCGGGTGTGGTCGTCGACGTGCAGCCAGTCGCGGATGTTGTTGCCCTCGCCGTACAGCGGGACGTGCTTGTCGTCGATGAGGTTCGTGACGAAGAGCGGGATGACCTTCTCGGGGAAGTGGTACGGCCCGTAGTTGTTCGAGCAGCGCGTGATCGAGAGGTTCAGGCCGTGGGTGCGGTGGTAGCTGCGGGCGAGCAGGTCGCTGCCGGCCTTCGACGCCGAGTACGGCGAGTTCGGCTCGAGCGGGCGCTCCTCGTCCCACGAGCCCTCGCTGATGGAGCCGTAGACCTCGTCGGTGGAGACGTGGACGAAGCGCTCGGTGCCGTGCCGGAGCGCGGCGTCGAGCAGGCGCTGGGTGCCGACGACGTTCGTCTCGACGAAGATGCCGGAGTCTCGGACCGACCGGTCGACGTGCGACTCGGCGGCGAAGTGCACGATGGCGTCGATGCCGGGGATGACCTCGTCGAGCTTCGCTGCGTCGCGGATGTCGCCCTGCACGAAGGTGTACCGCGGCGAGTCCGCGACGGGGGCGAGGTTCTCGAGGTTTCCCGAGTAGGTCAGGGCGTCGTAGACGACGACCTCGGCGCCCTCGAGTCCGGGGTACGCGTCCTGCAGGGTGCGACGGACGAAGTTCGAGCCGATGAAGCCGGCTCCGCCGGTGACGAGGATCTTCACGAGGTCAGGTTCCTTTTCGGAGTCGGTGACGTTGGATCGATGGACGAGTGTAGCGGGGCGTCCCGGAGCACCAGGTTCCGCCGGGCCTCGACGAGCGCCCAGACCACCGCCACGGCGGCGAGGAGCAGCACCATGACGAAGCCGTAGCGGCCCGCCGGCGTCAGGTTCACGAGCCGACCGAGCCCGGCGACGGTGACCTGCAGGTGGGTCGCCTCGTAGAAGCCGCGGTAGGCGACCGTGAGGCCGTAGAGCCCGATCACGGGGAAGCCCCAGAGCGCGAACGACCCGACGCGGCCGCGCTCGGGTGCGCTCGTCACGAGGTTCCGCCACGCGACCGCGCTCACGGCGATGAGCGGGACGAGCCCGATGAACAGGTAGCGACCCTGCGCGCCCGCGATGAGCTGCGTGTCGTCGTACGAGGCGAAGTTGTTCTGCAGCTGGATGACGAGCGTCAGCGCCGGCAGGATCAGCAGCACGATCGCGGTGCTGCGCTGCGCGGTGCGACGGAACGCCCAGCCGACGATCACGGCGAGGGCGATGACGGTCAGGGAGTCCGTGAGGATCTGCGTCATCGGGTAGCGGAGCGCACCGAACTGCCCCCAGAACGACGAGGTCAGACGGTCCCACTCGACGTTCATGAACTCACCGAAGTTGGCGCTCGTCTCGCGGCCCCACGGCTTGTCCTGGCGGACGGCGCTCACGCCGTCGGGCTGGAGCGTGCCGAAGAGGACGAGGTTGCGGATCCACCACCACGATCCGGCCGCCGCGACGATCGCGCCGGCGACGGCGGTCCGACCGATGCGGGCTCCCCACGACAGGGTCCCGTGGCCGGCGACGAGCAGTGCGACGGCGACGAACGGCACGGTCGGCAGACCGGTGCCCTTCACCGAGCAGACCGCTGCGACGGCCACCCCGAGCCAGACGGCGATGCGCCAGCGGTGGTCCCCGGTGAGGGCGCGTGCGGCGAGCCAGGAGATCACGGCACCGAGCACGATGACGGGAGCGTCGTTCGTCACGGACGAGCCGATCTGCGCCAGCTGCGGCACGGCGAAGAGCGCGAGGACGCCGACGATCGCGGTGCGCGGGGAGCGCGTGACCCGTCGGACCGTCGCCCAGGTGAGGAACGGCAGCGGGAGCAGCATCACGACGTCCATCAGGCGGAGCGCCATCACGCCGATGTCCCATCGCAGGTGGAAGAACCCGATGGCCTTGAGCACGAGCGCGCCGACGCCGTAGTACGTCGGCGGGTGCTGCGACATCTGGTTGACGAAGTCGTGGTTGCCCGGGTTCTCGGCCGTGAGCTGCGCGACGGTCTCGCGGTCCGCCGCGGCGACGTTCGTCGACTGCCCCTGCTGGACGTACGTCGTCTTGAGCAGGTCCATGTCACCCGGCGCCGGCCAGCCCTTGCCGAGCGCGAGCTGTTCGGCGGCGTCGAAGTGCGCTGCCTCGTCCGGAGCCGCGAACATCGGCGTCAGGAAGGCCCACAGCGTGAGCAGCAGCGCGAATGCCGCCGTCAGTGCGATGACGGCGCGTCGTTCCCCCCGGGTCACCGGCAGTGCGGCGGTGACCTCAGTCGCCATAGCGCTGGAGCTTCTGCAGGTCGAGCTGTTCCTCGGCCAGCGTGCGGTTGAGCCGGGTGAGGTCGGCGACGACGCCGATCACCACCGCGAGGACCGCCGTGATGAGGAGCACCACGCCGAGGATGATCGACTGCAGGTGGTTCCCGCCGGTGTGCATCGCGAGCAGCACCAGGTAGCGGATCAGCGGCCAGGCGCCGAGGACGCCGAGGATCGCGGCGACCCAGGCGAAGAGCGCCATCGGACGGTACATGAGGTACACCCGGGCGATCGCGGAGCCGGACTGGAACATGTGCTGGAAGATGTTCTTGAACAGCCGGGACTCGCGCGTCTTCGGGTTCGTCGTGATCGGGATCGACGCGATCGCCAGGCGCTTGTACCCGGCCTGCACGATCGTCTCCATGCAGTAGCTGAAGCGCGTCACGATGTTGAGGCGGATGAGCGAGTACTTCGAGTACGCGCGGAACCCGCTCGCTGCGTCCGGCAGGTCGAGGCCCGCCGCGCGCGAGGCCACCCACGAGCCGAAGCGCTGCATGAGCTTCTTGAACCCGGAGAAGTGCTCGATCGTCCGGGTCTGGCGGTCGCCGATCACGATCTCGGCTTCCTTGCGGAGGATCGGCTGGACCAGCTCGGCGATGTGCGCCTGCGGGTACTGGTTGTCACCGTCGGTGTTCACGACGATGTCCGCACCGTGGAGCAGCGCGTAGTCGACGCCGTCCCGGAACGACCGGGCGAGGCCCATGTTCGTGGTGTGGTGCACGAAGTGTCGGACACCGTGCTCCTTGGCGACCTCGACCGTGCGGTCGGTGCTGCCGTCGTCGATGACCAGGATCTCGATCTCGTCGATGCCGTCGATCTGCTTCGGGATCGAGTCGATGACGCTGGCGAGGGTGTTCTCCTCGTTGAGGCAGGGGATCTGGACGAATAGCTTCACGGGCTCGCTTGGTCTCGTTTCGGGAGTCGGCAGTGCGCAGAACCATGACAGCCTATGCGAACTCGTGCCTTGCTAGGCTTCCCCGGTGCAGATCCGCGAACTGAAGATCCCCGGCGCGTGGGAGTTCACGCCCGTCCAGCACGGCGACGCACGAGGAGCATTCCTCGAGGCGTACCGTGCCGACGTCCTCGAGGAGACGGTCGGACACCCGCTCGACCTGCGGCAGGTGAACATGTCGATCTCGTCGGCCGGCGTCGCGCGGGGCATCCACTACGCCCTCGTCGCCCCGAGCCAGGCGAAGTACGTCACCGCCGTCCGCGGGGCGTTCCTCGACTACGTCGTCGACATCCGCGTCGGCTCGCCGACGTTCGGGCAGTGGGACTCGGTCCGCATCGACGACGTCGACCGCAGGGCCGTCTACCTCTCCGAGGGGCTCGGGCACGCGATCGTCGCGCTCGAGGACCAGTCGACGGTGAACTACCTGGTCAGCGCGCACTACAACCCCGAGCGCGAGAAGGGGATCACGATCCTCGACCCGACCGTGGGGCTCACCCTGCCGGACGGACTCGGCGACCCGGTCCTCTCCGAGAAGGACACCAGCGCACCGACCCTCGAGCAGGCCGCGGCCGCCGGGCTGCTCCCCACCTACGAGGAGTGCTTGGCCTACACCGAGTCCCTCCGGACGACGAAGTAACAGGAGAGAACGTTGAAGGGCATCATCCTCGCCGGGGGTTCCGGTACGCGCCTCTGGCCGATCACCAAGGGCATCAGCAAGCAGCTCATGCCGATCTACGACAAGCCGATGGTCTACTACCCGCTGTCGACACTGATGATGGCGGGCATCCGCGAGGTCCTGGTCATCACGACGCCGGAGTACAACGACCAGTTCCGCGCGCTCCTGGGTGACGGCTCGGCCCTCGGCATGGACATCCAGTACGCCGTGCAGCCGAGCCCGGACGGCCTCGCGCAGGCGTTCGTCATCGGCGAGGAGTTCATCGGCGACGACAGTGTCGCGCTGGTCCTCGGCGACAACATCTTCCACGGCACGGGACTCGGCACGAACCTCCGCAAGAACACCGAGGTCGAGGGCGCGACCATCTTCGCGTACCACGTGGCCGATCCGAAGGCGTACGGCGTCGTCGAGTTCGACGACAGCTTCACCGCGGTCTCCATCGAGGAGAAGCCGGCCGAGCCGAAGTCGAACTACGCCGTCCCCGGCCTGTACTTCTACGACAACAAGGTCATCGAGATCGCCAAGACGATCGAGCCGAGCGCCCGCGGCGAGCTCGAGATCTCGACCGTGAACGAGCGCTACCTCGACGCCGGCGAGCTCGGCGTCCAGGTCCTCGACCGTGGCACGGCCTGGCTCGACACCGGCACCTTCGAGTCGATGATGCAGGCGTCCGAGTACGTCAAGGTCATCGAGGACCGTCAGGGCTTCAAGATCGGCTGCATCGAGGAGATCGCCTGGCGCAACGGCTGGATCGACGACGCGCAGCTCGCCGACCTCGCCGCACCGCTCGTCAAGGGCGGGTACGGCGTCTACCTCCAGCGGCTGCTCGCCGCCTAGTCACACCCCGTGGCCCTCTTCCGCCGGAACCGTCGCCGTGCCGACACGGCCGGTTCCGGCGTCGGCCAGGAGGCGCGACCCACCCCGGCGACGGAGCCCGACGTCGAGCGCGTGGCCGGGTGGGACACCCCGCCACCGCTGCTCGACGTGCCGGTGACGGTGCTCGTCACGACCCGCTCGGACCGTCACGCCGAGGTCGCCCGGCTGCTCGACACCGCCCGCGAGGCATTCGGCCCCGAGGTCGACCTCCGGGCGGTGTCCTACGTCGCGGACGCCTCGCCGCGGGATCCGTTCCAGCCGGCCGTGCCGTGGGTGCGCCGCGTGCCCGTCGACGGGATCGGGTCCGCGATCAACGCCGGGGTCGCCTCCGGGGTGGGGCGGACCCTCGTGCTCGTCGACACCTCGGTCCTGCTCGACGCCACCGCGCTCGCGGCGCTCGGTCACGACGTCGGACGACCGACGCAGGCGCTGGTCACGACCCTCGAGGGTGTGCGGCGGGGCGGCGCCCGACTCGTCCGACCCGGGGCCCTCCCGTGGTCGGACGACCGAGCCGACCCCGACGACCTCGTGTTCGGCGCGGACCAGCCGGTGGTGTCGGTGCCGCAGCGGGCGCTGGTACCGGCACCGTGCCTCCTGGACGAACGCACCACGCTCACGGCGTGGACCGCTGCGGCGGCCGCGACCGTCTCGATGACCGTGCGCACCCGCGACGTGGGCTCCGTCGTCCGCACCGTCGAGCCGGGGCGCACCGTGGACGCCGACGTGGTGGACGTCGTCGCGTCCTGGCGTGACCGGACCAGGATGCCGGCCGGCTCGCTGGGGTCCGGCGTGGTCGCGGGACCGCCGCTGCCGCCGTGGGGTGCTCGTCCAGTCGTCCCGGCGCGACGTGCACGTGGAGACGGCGAGGTCCTGGCGTGGTCGATCAAGATCGCCGCCCCGGCGGGCGCCGAGGGCGACGGCTGGGGCGACGTGCACTTCGCCGCCGAGCTGGCCTCCGCCCTCGAGCGGCTGGGCCAGCGGATCCGTGTCGACCGGCGGGACGCCCACGTGCGCGACGACGACGGCGCGGACGACGTGACGCTCGTCGTGCGGGGGCTCGACCGGGTGCCGCCGAACCCGGCGTCCGTGAACCTGCTCTGGGTGATCAGCCACCCCGACGACGTGACCGACACCGAACTGCGGTCGTTCGACCAGGCGTTCGCTGCGGGCCCGGCGTGGGCAGCTGCTGCGGGCGCACGGTCGGGCGTGCCGGTCCGGACCCTGCTGCAGGCGACCGACCCGGCGGTGTTCCGCCCGGGCGTGTCGTCCGGGCCCGACACCGGCCGGGTCGTCTTCGTCGGGTCCACCCGTGGCGCCGCCCGACCCGTCGTCGCCGACGCGGTCGCCCTCCGTGCCGACCTGCGCGTGCACGGCCCGGGGTGGGAGGGCGTGGTGCCGGAGTCGTCCCTCGGGTCGCCGTCGTTGTCCCGCGCCGAGGTCGCGCGTGCCTACGCGTCCGCCCGGGTCGTGCTGAACGACCACTGGCCGGACATGGCCGCCGGGGGGTTCGTGTCGAACCGGGTGTTCGACGTCCTGGCCGCCGGGGGAGTCGTCGTCACCGATCCCGTCGTCGGGCTCGGCGAGGTGCTCGACGTGCCGACGCTGGCGGTGGCCCGGTCACGTGAGGACCTCGCGGCGTTGCTCGACCCGGCGTACCCGTGGCCCGCCGAGGCTGCGCGCGCCGAGGTGGCCGCGCGCGTCGCCGCCGAGCACTCGTTCGACGCCCGGGCGCGCGTGCTGCTCGATGCCGCGCGCG
>NZ_JAUZED010000073.1 GCF_030705415.1 Curtobacterium sp. A7_M15
CGCGGCGGGCCGCCTGCGGCCCCGGCGCCGGCCCCGCGTCAGGCCGGGCGGACCTCGTCCGCGCGCCCGAGCAGCGCCGCGTGGAACGCCGTCTGCGTCAGCGCGCTCGCGAGCAGGAACCCCGTCATCGACTCGATCCCCCCGCTGAACGGCACCCGGGACGCCACCTCGTAGAGCGTCGGCGAGCTCAGGGCGTCGAGCGCGCGTGCGACGTGGCGCGACCGCTCCTCGCGGTGCCGCGCCAGGGTCCGGGCACGGGTGACGACGTCGCGGAAGCGGTACTCGTGGCCGGGGCAAACCTCGAGGTCCGGGTAGACGTCGAGCCTGCGGAGCGACGCCAGGTACGCGCCGAGGGGGTTCGTCGCGGTCCGTCCGCCGAGGCCGATGCCCGAGTTGATGCGGGGCAGGACGTGGTCGCCGGTGAACAGCAGGCCGTCCGGCTCGTCGACGAAGCAGCAGTGCCCCTCGGTGTGCCCGGGGGTCAGGAGGGTCCGGATCGAGCGGCCCGCGACCGGGAGCACGTCGTCGTCCTCGAGCAGCAGGTCCGCGAAGGGCTCCGCCGTCCGTCCGAGGCCGATCCGCCGTCCGCTCCCCCAGGCCTCCACCACCCCCGCGCGCAGCTGCTCCGGGAGCCCCCACGTCGCGATGTCGGCGTCGTTCGCCACCGCGTCCTCACGCTCCCGGTGCAGCGCCTCGACCTCGAGCCGGTGCATGGCGACCCGGGCCCCGGTGGCGCGTCGGATCGCCGCCGCAGCCCCGAGGTGGTCCGCGTGCAGGTGCGTCACCGCGACGAGCCCGACGTCGTCGAGCGACCGGCCGATGGTGGCGAGGCCGTCGCGGAGTGCCTCGAGGCCGTCGTCGGCGGTCCACCCGGGGTCGATGAGCGCGAGCGAACCGTCGGAGCCCTCGACGACGTAGACGAGCGTCGCGTCGGGCACCCCGAAGCGGAACGGCACCGCGAGGGTCCAGATGCCGGGACGCACCTCCTCGACGGGCGGCAGGACGCCGTCGCGGAGCGCGGCGGCCTGCACGGGGCTGATCGGTTCCGGTGCCGGCGCTGCCGGCGGTGGCACGGTCGTCACGCGACCACCCTACTGAGGTGCGCGTCCGGACCGAGCCGAGCCGCGCCTCCAGGCCGACCGTCGCCCCACGACCGGCCGCCGCCTGCCGGACCGTGCCGACCACCCGAGTAGACAGGGCGCATGGAGATCGCACCGATGCTCGCCAAGGCCGTCCCCACCGTCCCCGAACCCGACAGCGTGCGTGGAGGGCTTCGGTACGAGCCGAAGTGGGACGGGTTCCGCGGGATCGTGACCGTCGACGGCGACTCCGTGGAGATCGGCAGCCGCGGCGCGAAGCCCCTGACCCGGTACTTCCCCGAGCTCGTCGAGGCCTTCCGGGCGCAGTTCGGCGGCCGTGGACACCCGGTGGTGCTCGACGGCGAGGTGATCCTGCGTTCCGGGGACCCCGGCGCGGAGCGGCTCGACTGGGAGGCGCTGTCGCAGCGGATTCACCCCGCAGCCTCGCGCATCGCGAAGCTCAGCGCCGAGACGCCCGCGCAGTTCGTGGCGTTCGACCTGCTCGCGGCGGACGGCGAGGAGCTCCTCGACCTGCCGTTCGACGAGCGCCGATCGCGCCTCGACGTGCTCTCGGAGGACATCTCCGACCCGCTGTTCGTCACGCGCACGACGCTCGACGTCGACCTCGCCCGCGAGTGGCTGACCACGTTCGAGGGCGCCGGGCTCGACGGTGTCGTCGCGAAGCCCCGCGCGAAGCCGTACGAGCCGAACAAGCGGACGATGCTCAAGGTCAAGCACCACCGCACGGCGGACGTCGTCGCGATCGGGTACCGCGTGCACAAGAGCGGGACCGGCGTCGGCTCGCTGCTCGTGGGGTTGTACGGCGACGACGGCGAGCTGCGGCAGGTGGGTGGCGTGTCCGCCTTCTCCGACAAGCGACGGGTCGAGTTGGTGGACGAGCTCGACCGGGTGGTCCACCGGGATGCGGACGGGAGGCCCGTCACCGGTGACGGGGAACGGTCGCGTTTCGCGTCGGGTCGCGACACGTCGTTCGTCCGGCTCGAGCCGTCGCTGGTCCTCGAGGTGCGGTACGACCAGATGGAGGGCGACCGCTTCCGGCACACGGTGCAGTTCGAGCGGTGGCGTCCGGACCGCGAGGCCGCGTCGTGCAGGTTCGACCAGCTCGAGGTCCCGACGGCCTACGATCTCGACGACGTCCTGCTGTCCGATTGACGCTCACTGATTGATGTAGTTAGGCTAACTAGGTAACTTCTTTCCATGCGGATTCATCCGCATCGAGCAGACGGGAGCGGGACATGATCATCGACGGCATCAGCGACGCCCACCGCGGGACGTGGTCCCGGCTGACGCGCCTGCACACCGCGAGCGTCGCGCTCCCCACGCACACGACGCGGGTCGCCGAGCCCGAGGGACGCGCCGAGGACTGCGCCACCGTCTGACCTCGCCTCAGGGCTTCTTCGCGCGAGAGGGCTGCACACGAGGCGGCTCCCCCGGCATCTTCGGGAAGTCCGGCGGGAAGGGCAGTTCGCCAGCCCCGGCCTCCAGGTCGCGCTCCCACCAGTCCAACAGTGGTGCGATGCTCGCGGCTTCGTCGTGCATCGTCTGCCACGGGTCCCCGGTGGTCCGCAGCCGCTCCGGCACCGACCGGATCGTGAACGTCGTGGGGTCGGCGTCGTCGAGCTCGTCCCACGCGATCGGTGTCGACACCGACGCGTGCGCGAGGGCACGGGGACTGTAGGCACCCGCCATCGTCCGGTCGCGGTTCGCCTGGTTGAAGTCGACGAACACGCGCTCGCCGCGCTCCTCCTTCCACCACGCCGTCGTCACCCGGTCGGGCATCCGTCGCTCGAGCTCCCGCGCGGCGGCGATCACCGCGTGCCGGACGTCGAGGAACTCGTACTCCGGCAGGATCGGTGCGAAGACGTGCAGCCCACGGTTGCCGCTCGTCTTGATCCAGGCCGTCAGACCGACCTCGTCGAGCACCTTCCGGAGCTCGTGCGCGATGGGCACGGTGTCGTGGAAGTCCGTGCCGGGCTGCGGGTCGAGGTCGATCCGGAGCTGGTCCGGGTGGTCGGGATCTTCGGCGCGGGAGGCCCACGGGTGGAACACCACCGTGTTCATCTGCGCCGCCCACACCGCGACCGCCGGCTCGTCCACCACGAGCTGCGGGTGCTGCCGGCCGCTCGGGTAGGTGACGGTGACGGCGCGGACGTAGTCGGGCGCGCCCTTCGGCGGGTTCTTCGAGAAGAACTGCTCGCCGTCGACGCCGCCCGGGAACCGCTGCAGCGAGATCGGGCGGTCGCCGTTCGCCCGGACGAACGCGTCACCGACGGCGACCAGGTACTCCGCCAGGTCGAGCTTGGTGATGCCGGGCTCGGGCCAGAGCACGCGGGAGGGGCTGCTGATCCGGACCTCCCGGTCGCCGTCCGGCCCCGGGACCGCCAGGGTCGTCGCTTCGCTCGCCATGGAGCGGAACGTACACGGGCGGGGCTGCGCCCGGTCGCGGTCTCGCTCCGGCGCGGCCGGTGCTGGTTCGGGCCCGGGTCCGGCGAGCGGGCGATGTACGTCACGCTCGGCGCACCGAACCGGCCGGTTCTGCCCGCTCGGCGATCCGCTTACGGCATGTCCCGCCCGCGCGGGGGTGCACGATGGGTCCGTGAGCGCGTACCTCGGGGTGGACCTGGCGTGGGGACTCGGAACCGCGACCCGCGCGCCGAACGAGAGCGGACTCGTCGCGATGGACGCCGACGGAACGATCACCGACGCCGGCTGGACCCGGGGCGTCGACGCCGTGACCGACTGGATCGCCCGACACCTCGGCGAGCGCTCCCTCATCGCGGTGGACGCCTCGCTCGTCGTCACGAACCCGACCGGGATCCGCGAGGCCGAACGGCAGGTCGGACAGCGCTACGGGCGCTGGAAGGTCGCGGCGAACCCGACGAACCTCGCGTCGGCGGCGAGCGCCGGCGCCCGACTGTTCGAACGCCTGACGGACCTGGGGATCGGGTACGTGTCGTCGACCGCCGCGATGCAGGAGCGCACCGGTCCGGCGATGTTCGAGTGCTACCCGTACACGACCCTCGTGGGCGTCGAGGAGCTCGGCTACGACGTCGAGCGGCCCCGGTACAAGCGTCTCGACCGCGCGCTCCCACCCGGGGCGGCGAGGCTCCGGCGGGCGGAGGCGTTCGACGACCTCGTCCGGCGGCTGCGCGAGACGCCCCTCGACCCGCCGCTCCGACTCGACTCGCATCCCCTCACCCGGGCGCTCGCCGAGCCCTCCGGGATCCACGGTCCGACGCACAAGCACCGGGAGGACCTGCTCGACGGTGCCCTCTGCGCCTGGACGGCCGCGTTCTGGGAGCGACACGGCGACGATCGCGTGCAGATCTTGGGAGCCGACCCGCGCCTCCCGTCCGACGCCCCGGACGAGGCGGGCCGCCGGCCGGTCGTGGTGGCGCCTGCGCGCCCGTCGCAGCGATCAACGGAGCCGCCGTTGCATCGCGAAATCACCGCCGGTGAGCTATCGCCCGGAGCTCCTCGCGGCTGATCTCCCCGTCTGCGAAACGCTCCATCTGCCGGATCCACTCGGGGTTGTCCCGGAGACCTTCGAGACGTCCCGAGTGCACGACCGCAGCGACGGCACGAGCGCGCCTCGCGCGCTCAGCGCCGCTGACGATTCCGACTCGCTCCGTCACGATCTGACCGTACGCCGGAAACATCGTCGATTCCAGGCGCGCAGATAGGCTGGCGCGGTGAGCACCACCACCGAACCCCTGCGCATCGGGCTGGTGTCGCTGCACACCTCCCCCGGCGACGAACCCGGCTCGGGCGAGGTCGGCGGGATGAACGTCGTCGTCCGCCACCAGGCCGAGGCCCTGGCCGACCGCGGCCACCACGTCGACATCATCACGCGCCGCTCGTCGCCGACGCAGCCGGACTCAGTGTCGCTCGTCCCCGGTGTCTGCCTGCGCTTCCTGTCGGCAGGACCGGCCGAACCGGTGCCGAAGGGCGAGCACGACGCGTTCATCGAACCGTTCCGCCACGAGCTCGAACACCTCGGCCCGTTCGACGTGCTGCACTCGCACCACTGGTTCTCGGGCGTCGCGGCACTGCCCGTCGCCCGCGAGCGCGGCATCCCGCACGTGCAGTCCTTCCACTCCATCGCGGCCGACAGCGAGACACCGCTGTCCGAGGGCGAGCGCCCGGAGTCCGCGGGACGGATGGCCGGAGAGCGTCTGCTCGCACATGAGTCCGACGCCGTCGTGGTCGTGTCCGCCGCCGAGGCGGACACCGTCCGGACACGACTCGGCGGCGAGACCAGCCGCATCTGGATCGTGCCGCCCGGGGTCGACGGGTCGGTGTTCCGGCCGTCCGCCGCGGGCGCCCGCCGTGCGGACGTCCCGTACGTCGTCGCGGCGGCGCGCGTGCAGCCGCTGAAGGGGCTGGACCTCGCGATCGAGGCGATCGCCGGCATCAGCCAGGAGGCGCGACCCACCCTCGTCATCGCCGGGGACGCCTCGAGCGAGGCGGGCGACTACGTGGACGAACTGCGTCGGCTCGCGGCCCGACTCGGCATCGCCGACCGCGTGACGTTCGTCGGTCCGCAGTCGCGGGCCGACCTGGCGTTCCTGTTCCGCGGCGCGGCAGCCGTGCTGGTCCCGTCGCACTCGGAGACGTACGGCCTCGTGGCGCTCGAGGGCTCCGCGTCCGGGGTGCCCGTCGTGGCCGCCGCTGCCGGAGGACTGCGCGAGGCCGTGGTCGACGGCGAGACCGGGGTCGTACTCGAGTCCCGCGACCCCGCGGTCTGGGCGGCGGAGACCGAGCACATCCTGACGGACGCGTCGTACGCGGCGGCACTGGCCGCGGCGGGTCGGGAGCACGCAGAGCGCCTGAGCTGGGAGCGCTCGGCCGCCGGCCTCGAGGACGTGTACCGCCGAGTGCTGGGGCGCGCGTGACTGGCGACGGACGGTTCGACGCGTTCTGGGCAGCGCTCGACGCCGTACCGGTCGCGCACGACGCCGAGGCGCTGTACGACGTGTCGACCGCTCCGGGACGACTGCGGCGCACGAACCTCGAGCGCTACCTCGCGACCGTCGGAGTCCGGGCGGACACCCTGCTCGTCGCCGAGGCTCCGGGCTGGCGCGGGATGACGAACACGGGCGTGCCGTTCACGAGCATGCGGGAGCTCGGGCCGGAGTACCTCGCCCCGCCGGAGCCGACCGCGCCGTGGGAGGCGTCCTCACGGGTCGTGCAGGCAGCCCTGGCGTCGTGGCGCGGTGCGCTCCCGATGGCGTGGGCGATCTTCCCGCACCATCCGTTCGCGGCGCCGGACCGGCTGACGAACCGGACGCCTCGGCCGGCGGAGGTCCGGGAGGGTGCCCCCGTCGCGCTCGCCCTCCTCGAGGCCATGCGTGCGGGTCCGGCCGGGGACGGCGTGCGGGTCGTCGCCGTGGGGCGGAAGGCGCAGGGGGCGTTGGCGCTCGCGGGGATCGACGCGGTGGCCGTCCGGCACCCGGCACAGGGCGGGGCCGCGCAGTTCACCGCGCAGGTGCTGGCGCTCAGCCGCTGACGGCGCGCCCGGCGCCCGGCGCCCGGCCCGCCGAGGCTCGGCCGGGCGGACACGTTCGCGGCTGATCAGGCACGGAACTGTCCGCGCAGCCGAGTCTCGACTCGCGGACGCGCGCGCCGCGCCGCGCTCAGGCGGAGCGGATCTCGACGCCCTTCGCGGCGAGCCGGTCGGCGACGTGCGCGGGCAACGGTGCCGCGGTGTAGACGGTGCCGAGCTCCGGCAAGTCGAGGACGTCGTCCCAGTTCTGCGGGTCGTACCGGTCGTCGGAGCCGTCCCAGCCGGGGTGCACGTCCTGCAGGATCTCGAGGTCCGAGTCGACCGTCAGCTCGGTCACGAGGGACAGCTGCGAGGGCAGGAGGTCGAGATCGTCGTAGTACGCGCGCGCTCGGTCGTCCTGACCTTCGACGTCGAGGTCCTCGGCGGTCTCATCGTCGTCCCCGTCGTACGGCTCGAGCACGTCGAGGTCGTAGCAGAGCACGTCGAGCACGAGGAGCTTCGCGTTGAAGTCCGCGAACTCGACCGGTTCTTCGGTGCTGTTCGACTGGTCGTCCATGGCCCGGAGCGTATCGGACGACCCCCGAGCGCACCCGGGGCCGGCGTCCGGCCGACCGTGTCGGGCGGGACACGACCGTGTTGCGATCAGCGGGGAGGTTCCTGTGAAGGCGGACAGAAAGGTGTCCCCCGGAAGAGGCTGACGCATGGCCACCACGAACACAGAGCGCCCGCAGCAGGAGCAGACAGAGCTCCGGCGGGTCATCGGTCCCAAACTCCTCCTGCTCTTCATCGTCGGGGACATCCTCGGCACGGGCGTCTACGCGCTCACGGGTCAGGTCGCGGCAGAGGTCGGCGGAGCCGCCTGGCTCCCCTTCCTCATCGCGTTCGCCGTGGCACTGCTGACGGCGTTCTCGTACCTCGAGCTCGTCACGAAGTACCCGCAGACCGCCGGCGCGGCGCTGTACGTCCACAAGGCGTTCGGCATCCACTTCGTCACCTTCATCGTGACGTTCATCGTGATGTGCTCGGGCATCACCTCGGCGTCGACGGCCTCGCGGGCGTTCGCGGCGAACCTCGGCGCGGGCTTCGGACTGGAGCTGCCGAACGCGGTCGTGATGCTCATCGCGATGGGCTTCATGCTCGCGGTGATGGCGATCAACTTCCGTGGCGTCAGCGAGAGCGTGAAGACGAACGTCGTCCTCACCCTCGTCGAGCTGTCCGGTCTCGTGATGGTGATCCTCATCGGCTTCTGGGCGATCGCCGGCGGCAACGCGGACTTCTCCCGCGTGGTCATGTTCGACACACCGGAGGACAAGACGCTCCTGCTCTCGGTGTCGACCGCCACGTCGCTCGCCTTCTTCGCCATGGTCGGCTTCGAGGACTCGGTGAACATGGCCGAGGAGACGAAGGACCCCTCGCGGATCTTCCCGAAGGTGATGCTCACCGGCCTCGGCATCACCGCGGTCATCTACGTGCTCGTGTCCATCTGCGCCGTCGCGGTCGTGCCGATCGGTGAGCTCGCCGGCAACGAGACGCCCCTCGTCACCGTCGTGCAGACGGCCGCGCCGGACTTCCCGATCGCCGACCTGCTGCCCTTCATCTCGATGTTCGCCGTGGCCAACACCGCGCTGATCAACATGATGATGGCGTCGCGACTGCTGTACGGCATGAGCAAGCAGGGCGTCCTGCCCGGCTTCCTGGCGAAGGTGTCCCCGACGCGACGCACCCCGTCCTCGGCGATCGTCTTCACGACGCTCATCTCGCTGCTGCTGATCGGGTGGGTCTCGCTCGACCCGGACTCCCCCATCGTCGTCGTGCTCGGTGGCACCACCTCGCTCCTGTTGCTGTCGGTGTTCGCGGTCGTGAACGCATCGGTGCTCGTCCTGCGCCGGGACAAGGTGGACCACAAGCACTTCCGAGCAGGGGTCATCGTGCCGATCATCGGCGTCATCACCTGCCTGTGGCTCGTGCTGCCCTTCTCGTCGGGGCGCGACCCGCAGCAGTACCAGATCGCCGGGGCCCTGCTGGCGCTCGGGATCCTGCTCTGGATCGTGACGTGGTTCACGCACGGGCGGAAGCAGGCCGAGAAGGCGCCCACCGGTCTCGTCACCGAGCCGACGAAGGTCCAGCGACCGAACGAGCCGGCGTCGACCCACGCTCACGACCACGACCACCGGGACGTCTGATCGCCGACCGGGGAACCCGGCCCGCCGACACCCCCGATCGGGCGGGTGCGGTTCCCAGGCGGCGCACGTAACCTCTTCGTGCTCCGCCTGACCCGCCCCGCTCGAGAGGACCCGCCATGCGCCGCGTCGGCATCACCCTCGCGTCGGTGTTCGGCGCGGGCGTCGTCGCGATCGGCATCGGCGTCGTGGTGGTCATCGTCATCGCGGTGAACTCGCTGACGGGTGCCGCCAAGGGCGTGACCGCCGCCGCCACCCCGACCTGCCCCGACGTCGCGACGAGGACGATCGGCGGCATCGTCGTCCCGGCGGGTCCGGTCGGGGGCTTCTGTCAGGACCGCTTGGTCAACGCCGCGTACGTCATCAGCGCCGCCCAGGCCATGGGCATCGGACCGCACACCCAGGCGGTCGGCGTGATGACCGCCATCGGCGAGTCGAGCCTGGTGAACCTCGACCACGGGGACTCCGCCGGTCCCGACAGCCGCGGGCTGTTCCAGCAGCGGGACAACGGTGCCTGGGGCACGTACGAGCAGCGGATGGACCCGTACACCGCGGCGTCGATGTTCTACGCGAAGCTGGTGAAGATCCCCGGCTGGAAGACCATGACCCCGACGCAGATGGCGCACGCGGTCCAGATCAACTCGGACCCGGAGCACTACGCGAAGTTCTGGCCCGAGGCGAAGTCCGTCGTCGAGGGACTCACCGGGCAGACCGTGCCCGAGACCGCACCCCAGGGCTGACCAGCGCCTCACGAGGCGATCGGGAGCGGACCGTCGTCGACGGGTTCGACGTCG
Source organism: Curtobacterium sp. A7_M15 (assembly GCF_030705415.1). Classification (GTDB taxonomy): domain Bacteria; phylum Actinomycetota; class Actinomycetes; order Actinomycetales; family Microbacteriaceae; genus Curtobacterium. Next base: position 9,581 of record NZ_JAUZED010000073.1, read on the forward strand.
TCGAGCGACACGATCGCGACGCCGCCGGTGTGCACGGCCACCTGAGCACGGAGACGGACGTCGTGTTCCTCGAACGCACAGGCACAGGCGTCGACCCACTCCCAGTCGACCGGGAACAGCCGGGACTCCCCCGGGCGCTCCCAGACCAGCACGACCTCGGTCCCGCCGACCTGCACGAGGACGTCGCCCACGAGGGCGGCGAAGTCCTCGACGTGTTCGTCCGGTTGCCACGGCAGGTCCGAGATCGGCATCACGAAGGACACCGGCACGGCTCGTTCGTCGAGGAAGAGCACCCAGCACTGCCGGGTGATCGGGCGTTCGACGAGGGCGGTCACGAGGTCCACCACGTCGTCGTCGGTTCGGACTGCGGTACGGATGAGGCGGTCGAGCATGTCGGTGTCTGGCATGCCCTCAGCGTCGCCGAGACCACCACGCCGCAGGGCGGCCCGATGCCCATTTGTGGACGACCACCGCGCGACACCGCCCTGTGGAGGAAAACCTCGGAACGACCCCAGACGATCCCAGAACGACGCTCAGATGCCGTGGCTGATCGCGCTGTCGACGAGCAGGATCGCGCCGAAGAACACCGCCACGACGGCCGCGATGCCGACGAGCGCGAACGGCCACGACAGCCGCCGCCGCACCAGTCGCAGCACGCAGACCACGAGCGCCGCGACGAGCACGAGGGCGACGAGCACCGGTCCGACGTACACGACCGCGCCGCCCAACGTCTCGTCACAGGAGTTGCCGGGAGCGCCGCACGAGTTGAACGCGAGCGACAGGAACACGATCCCGCCACCGGCGACGACCGACTCGGCTGCCAACAGGACCAGCAGCACGACGGTCGCGACCACGTCCGCGACGCGGCGGCCGCCTGCCAAGGGGTGTCGCGCCTCCCGTCCGAACGCCGCCGGACCGGACCCGAGCGGATCCGCGACCACGGGGGCCTCCATCAGCCTCGCCGCCCGCGGGTGGACCAGAGCGCCCATGCGATGAGGACCGGCTGTCCGAAGAGGCGACCGATGCGCTTGACGTCCGAGTCGAGACCGAAGGCGTCGCGGCGGTTCAGCCACTGCGACACGTTGCCGGGGAAGATCGCGGTGAAGAACAGCGCCGCGACGGTGCCCACGAAACGCCGCGAGCGACGGGGTGCGAGCACCAGGGCGCTGCCGAGACCGATCTCCGCGATGCCCGAGGCCAGGACCGTGGTGTCCTCGTCGAGCGGCACGAAGTCGGGGACCTGCGCGCGGAAGTCCTGGCGGGCGAAGGTGAGGTGGCTCGTGCCGGCGAACACGAGCGCGAGGCCGAGCAGGACACGGAGGAAGGAACGCATGCCTCCATCGTGCCCGCCTCGGACGCTCGCGGTCCGCACGGCGTGCGAGAACCGCGCACGAGTGCCGCACCGGAGCACCGGTGCCGGACGGTCATCCCGCACGCCGATAGGTTCGGACGCATGGGAACAGTCTCCCGAGACCACGAACCCGCCGCGGTCCCCGCCGTCGTGGCCGCGGTGCTCGGTCCGATGGCGCTCTACATGGGGTTCATCGTCCCCGCGGCGTCGATGGGCCAGCACGTCGTGCTCGGTGCGGTGTTCGGCATCGTGAGCATCGCGAGCGGCTGGCGCGCCCTGTCGATCGCGCGTCGCGGACAGCGTGGCGTGCGGGTGTGGTCCCGGATCGCGATCGTCCTGTCCGTGCTCGGGCTCGTGATGCTCGTGTGGCAGCTGCTCGTCATCGTGACCGGGGGTGCGTTCCCCTCGCCGTTCTGGACGCCCTACGCCCACCGCTGAGCGGCCCCGCCCACGCCCCGGCCGGACGGGCCGACGCGCACGCGGGCCCCGCCCACGCTCCGCCCGGACGGGCCGACACGAGCATGGGACGAGCGCACACGGCACGAGCGCCGGCCAGCCTCACCACCCGAGCGTGCCCGGCGCCCCCTTGAACGGCCCGACCACCTTCGAGGTGATCCACCCGCCGTAGAAGTCCCCCTCCTGCGCCTGCACCACCTCACCGCCGACCTCGCACGAGTCCATCGCCGACGGGTAGATCGCCACCCGGTCGCGCAGCTGCTCGTAGCCCGGCTCGGGCGTCGGGTAGTTCCAGGCCGCCCGCGGAGCGACCACGTCCCCACCGATGACGTCGAAGTACCGCGCGCGCCCCTTGAACTCGCACATGCTCGACCCCTCTGCCGGCCGGAGCTCGAGGTCCGCCATCGGCACGTAGTACACCGGTGGGTGCGAGGTCTCGAGCACCCGCACCGCGTCCGTCGTGTCCACGACCACCTCGCCGCCGAGTCGCACGACCACGCGTTCGGACACCGGCTCCACGGCAGGAGGCCTCGGGTAGTCCCACACGGACTCCTGGCCGGGTGCGGGCTCGGTACGGTTCGGTCGGCGCATGGGTCACGTCTACGCCGCCTCCCTGCCCGCAGGCCTGGAGGCGCGGCCCGCCCCCGCCCCGCCGGCCCGACCCCGGTGATGGGCGCGCCGGGCGCGGTGCGCGGGCGGCGAGACGGCGGGGTGTGGCGGCGGACGCGCATCGCCGGCAGGGTGCAGAGTGGGCGCGTGACGACGACGACACGCACCCTCTTCCGACGGAAGCCGATCGAGACGATCGACGACGAGACCGGCAGCGACGACGGCCTGAAACGGCACCTCGGCCTCTGGCAGCTCACCGCGATCGGCATCGGCGGGATCATCGGCGCGGGCATCTTCACCCTCGCCGGCACAGTGGCGCACGGCGTCGCCGGCCCCGCCGTCCTCATCAGCTTCCTCGTCGCCGGTGTCGCGAGCGCCGCCGCCGCCCTGTCGTACGCCGAGTTCGCCGGCCTCATCCCGAAGGCGGGCAGCGCGTACACGTACGGCTACGCAGTCCTCGGCGAGATCGTGGGCTGGTTCATCGGCTGGGACCTGCTGCTGGAGTACACCGCGATCGTGGCGGTCGTCGCGATCGGCATCTCGGGCTACGTCGGGTTCCTCGTCGGCCAGTTCGGTGTCGACCTGCCCGCCTGGATGCTCGGTGCACCCGGCACCGGCGACGGGCACGTGATCGACGTCTTCGCGATCATCCTCTGCCTGCTCACCGCGTTCGTCCTCACCCGTGGGATCCGCAGCGCAGCACGGTTCGAGTTCGTCGCCGTCGGCATCAAGGTCGGCCTCGTGGTGCTGATCGTCGTGCTCGGCGTGTTCCACATCGACAGCGCGAACTACACGCCGTACTTCCCGTTCGGGTTCGGCGGCGTCATGGCCGGCGCCGCGACGGTGTTCTTCGCGGTGTTCGGGTACGACGCGATGTCCACTGCCGCCGAGGAGTCCACCGACGCCCGCAAGCACATGCCGAAGGCGATCCTGCTGTCCCTCGGCATCTCGATGGTCCTCTACGTCCTCGCGACCCTGGTGCTCACCGGGATGCAGAAGTACACCGACATCGACCCCGAGTCGGGCTTCTCGTCGGCCTTCGCGGCCGTCGGCCTCGGGGGCGTGGCGAACGTCATCGCGATCGGCGCGATCGTCGGGATCATCACCGTGCTCGTCACGTTCATGCTCGGCGCGAGCCGCGTCTGGTTCTCGATGAGCCGCGACGGCCTCATGCCGAAGTGGTTCGCGAAGACCGACCCGAAGCGCCACGTGCCGACCCGCGTCACGTGGATCCTCGGCATCGCGTCGGCCATCCTGGCGGGCGTGCTCCCGATCGGGGTCGTGGCCGAGCTGACGAACATCGGCATCCTGCTCGCCTTCGTCGTGGTGTGCTCCGCCGTGATCGTCCTGCGCTACCGCCAGCCCGACCTCGACCGGCAGTTCCGGCTGCCGTTCATGCCGGTGATCCCGATCATCGGGGTGATCGCGTCGCTGTGGCTCGTGACGTTCCTGCAGTGGGAGACGTGGGTGCGCTTCGCGGTCTGGTTCGCGATCGGCCTCGGCGTGTACTTCGGCTACTCCCGGAAGCACAGCAAGCTGGCCGATGCCCCGACGGGTGCCGACACCGTCCGGTGACCGAGGGAACGACGAAGGGGGCCGATCGGATGATCGGCCCCCTTCGTGTTCGACGGTCAGGACTTGATCGACTTGATGAGTCCCGTGCGGTTCATCTGGGCGACCGCGACGAGTCCGGAGACGTTGCCCCCGCTCTGGATCGCGATCGGGTCCCCGTACTGCTTGGCGAGCGCCGCCCGGAGGTCGCTCAGCGTTCCGGGCACGTTGTGGGCGGCCTTGAGGTCGGCGAGGAAGTCCGCGTCGATCTCGACCGCCGTGAACTCACCGAGGAGCCAAACGCGCCCGCTGTTGGTGATGAGCTTCATGTCTGCTTCTTCCTGTGCGTTGTCGGCGGGTGGTGTGGGTTGGTCCGGCTGGTAGGAGCCGTCGTACTCGAAGTGCCACGGTTCCGGCTGGCCGAAGCCGTCGCCCCGCGGCTGCCAGCCGAAGGCCGGCCCGTGCGCGTTCATCCAGTTCTTCTGCGTCGTGCCGTAGCTCGCGACACCGCCGCTGAAGTCGACCGCCCGACCCCAACCGTGGATCGAGGTGCCCGGTTCGGCAGCCTCGTTGAAGCCCGGCTTGTGCGCCGTCCAGCCGTCGTAGAGGTACTGCTGCCGAGCGAGGTCGCGGTAGCCCTCCGCGAGGGTCAACGACGTCCCGAGCGCGTCCTGGAAGGCTTCCTTCAGGTCGGCGAGCGCGAGTGCTGCGCTCGACAGCAGGTACTGGTTCCCGAGGCCGAGCGTCGACACCCCCACGAAGTCGAGTTCCGACAGCGGGATCTTGCCGTTCGGGTAGTCGGCAGCGGCCCGCAGTGCGAACGCCTCTCCCGACGAGGTCGACGTCGACTCAGGCAGCGACGGGAGTGTCAGGTTCGACGGCTCCGCTCCGAACGCGCGGGTCGACGTGCCCACGACACCGGCGCTGAGGACCGCTGCGGCCGCCATCAGCAGCACCGAGCGCCGACTGGCGATCCCGAAGTCCCCCGGTGGTGACTCGTCGCGTCCGGATGGTTCCGACGGTCTGCTCATGGAGCTCCCCCTCTCGGAGGACGCGCCCCTCGCTTCCCCCGGGGAGCAGACTGACAGTTCTACCCAGCGGCCGAGACCCCCAGAACGAGGGCCGTCACGCCTCGCGCCGGTGCTTCCCCTTCGCCGCCGTCGGGTCGGCCATCGGGTGGTTGCGGAACCACCGCAGCAGCTCCCGGGACCGGCCGGTGTCGGCGCTCTGGTCCCCGGAGGCCAGGAAGTCGCTGAAGCCCTCCGGCGTCGCAGCACCTTCGACGTCGCGGTCGTACGCCATCGACCATTCTGGGAAGCGCCGGGTGTGGATCGACTCCTCAGCGAGCAGCCGGACCTCGTCGTGGCGGTCGTCCGCGAGGATCCGCTGGTACGTCGCCAGCACCTGCTCGTACGGTCCCTCGAGCAACTGCATGAAGCGCCCGTTGCGGTGCACGAGCAGACCGGTCAGCCCGTCGGCGGTGTTGCGCTCCCGCGCGTGGGCGAGCACCGCCTCGAGGGCGTCGTCACCGAACGGCTCCGTGGCGGAGCTCATGTACACGAGCGACTGCAGCATGTCCTCGATCCTGCACGATGCGGGCCGGCCGCGACGCCCCCAGAACGGGCTGCCTACGACCGCACCTCGCGCATGTTCTGCGCCTGCCACCCCTCGGGGATCGACGCGCGGAAGGCCTGCAGCGCCTCCTCGTAGGTCTGCCCGGTCGCCTCGTGCGGCCTGGTCTCCTTGGAGCGGGCGATGGCGAGCACGGTGGTCTCACCGGTCGCCTTGCTCGTGACCGCGTTCACCTGCTGCAGTTCGAACCCGTGCAGGTCGAGGGCCTCGACCGCCGCGGTGCGTGCTGCCTCGATGTTCTCGCCGCTGCCCTCGGCCTCCGTCGTCGCGGTCGAGCGCAGTTCTCCTCGCAGTGTCGTCACGGTCCCAGTATCGCGGCCCCCGGACGGGGTCTGCCGCACGGCGCCCCGACACGCCACGATCGCGGACGGGCCGTCGGGTCCACCCGAGCAGGAGAACCCCATGCGCCGCACCACCCTCACCGCCGCCCTCGTCGTCAGCGTCGCCGCCGTCGTGTCGGCCCTCGTCGGTGTCGCGCCGGCACAGGCCGCCGGGATGCCTGCGAGCGTCAAGGCGCAGTACGACCACCAGTACGGCACGTTCACGCCGTTCACGAAGTCGGGCAGCCGGAACGCCACGATCGTGCTCCCGCAGAACGCCCGCAGCGGGATCATCGTCGCGACGTTCACCCCCGCCGACGCGGAGCACACCGACTTCGAGGTGCACGAGCTGAACAGCAAGGGTGGCCCGACCGGTTCGAACCCCATCGGCCAGGGCGGCGCGTACTCCGGCCGTGTCGCCTACGGCACCGACTCGTGGCGGAAGCCCGCTGCGCTGAAGGTCGAGGCCAGGGGGCAGTGGACCCTGCGGTTCAGCCAGGTCTCGAGCGCCCCCGCCCTGACGACGTCGGGGCACGGCGACGACGTGATGCTCTACTGGGGTGCCTCCGCCGCCCGACAGTTCCGCTGCACGAACACCCGCGTCGCGACCTGCATGCTCCGCGAGACGCTGCTCCGCAACGACTACGAGACCATCCCCGCCGCCGACACCGGCTCCGGCAAGGACCTCTCGAAGCGGATCACCCTGTCGAAGGGCCCGTCCGTCCTGCAGCTCAACGCCGGCAGCACCTGGTCGATCCGCTGACCCGGCGAGCACCGGAGGTCGGTGGCACCTGGCACGATTGACCCGTGCCAGCCGCCCCGATGATCGACGCCGTCGACGTCATCCGCTTCGTCGGACCGCAGGCGTTCGGCCGCGCGCGCGACCTCGTCCGGGCCGGCCTGGTCGACGACGCCGTCTGGCACGACGACGACGGCACCGTCACCGGCGTCGTCTCCGGCACGGCGGACGACCCGTACGAGCTCCGCATCGAGACGACCCCGGCACGCGGCGAGTTCGTCCGTCCGGTCCGCAGCACCTGCACCTGCCCGCTCGGCGGCGACTGCAAGCACGTCGCCGCCGCCCTGCTCACCGTCAACGCCCGCGCCCTCGCCGCGGCGGCCGGTCCGAAGCCGGAACAGCCGGCTGCGCCGCCGTCGGACTGGAGGCACGACCTCGCCCGCCTCGCCGGCGACGACGAGCAGGTGGCCGGGCCGCAGGGCACTCCCATGGGACTGCAGTTCGAGTTGCGTGACGCGGTCTCCGCCCGGCTCGCCTCGCGTGCGCGAGCGGCCGGCCGAGCGCTGCCCACGGCCTCGCGGTCGGTCCGGCTCGGGGTGCGGCCGGTGACCCGCAGCGGCGCCGGCAACTGGGTGCGGGGGCAGCTGACGTGGAGCACCCTCCCGTACTCGATGAACCGTCTCGGCCTCTCCCCCGAGCAGCACGCGTGGTTCGTCCAGTTCGCCGCCCTCGACCGCGCGGGGCAGCTCGCCGGGCTCCCGGGCGAGGCCGACTGGATCCACCTCGACGACTTCGCGAGCCCGCTGCTCTGGCCGCTCCTCAGGCAAGCGCCGGCCCTCGGCATCGCGTTCGTCACCGGCAAGCGCGAGGGCGGAGCGGTCCTCGGCGCCGAGGCCCGGGTGCTCCTCGACGTCGCCCGCCACGACGGCGGCCTCGTGATCGGGGCGAGTGCAGTCCTCGACGGTCGGCCCGCCGCCGCGCGTGCCGCTCGGATGATCGGCGACCACGGCGTCTACGTCTTCCGCGAGAGCCCGGAGTTCCACGTCGCCCTCGCCCCCACGCCCGCGCCGGTGCCGGACGACCAGCGGCGCATGCTCGTCGACGGCTCCCGGATCACCGTCCCGGAGCCCGAGGTCGCGGAGTTCCTCGCCGACTGGTCGCCGCGACTCCGCGGTGCGCTCGGCCTCGTCAGCGCGGACGGCTCGGTGGAGCTGCCCGAGCGCACGCCGCCCGAGCTCGTGCTGACGGTGACGTTCGAGCCGGCCCGAGCGCCCCGGACGGACGACCGCGCGCACCTGCAGTGGCGCTGGAACGTCGACGGCCGCAAGGACCCGGTCGCGCTGCACGGCCCGCTCCCCGACCTCTCCGGGCTGCGCGCCGCCGACGACCCGACCGCACCTGCCGACCCCGCGTCCGCCGACGGCCCCGCCGCCGGGGCGACCCTGTCGGCGTC
>NZ_JAUZED010000074.1 GCF_030705415.1 Curtobacterium sp. A7_M15
GGAGTGTCCCGCGCGTCCCCGGCGGGACGAGCGCCGTCGTCGGTCGCCCGGTCCCGCGCGCCCCCGTCCGGACCGCCGCCGTCACCCGGCCCGTCCGGGCCGCCGTCACCGCCGTCGCCCCCGCCGGGGACGACCACGAGCCCGACGCCGGGCGAGGGATCGCCGCCGTCCGGGTCGCTCGGCGACGTCGCGGTCGCAACGTTCACCACGTCCGACCCGTCGCCGGAGTACGCCGGGTCGAGCTGCGCCCGGATCCGGAACGACACGGTCTCGCCCACGCCGAGTGCGGACCCCGAACGACAGGTCACGGCCTGCCCCTCGGCCGTGCAGTCGTCCGGCGACCCGACGAACCGCACCGCGCCGGGCAGCTCGTCGACCGCCCCGACGTCCTCGGCGGTGCCCGGGCCCCGGTTGCGCGCGGTGATCGTGTAGTCGACCTCGTCGCCCGGCTCCACCGCTGTCGAGGGCGACACGGACTTGTCCGTCTCGACGTGCGCCTCCACCCGGGCGGCGACCGTGGTGCTCGCCGTCGAGGTGTTGTCGTCCCCGTTCGTGTCCGCCGTGCGCGGCGCCGGTCGGATCTCGGCGACGCTCTCGAGCGTGCCCTCGGCGTCGTCGGCGGTCCGCCCGCGGATCGTCACCGTGGCCGTGCCGCCCCGCGGCAGGCCGAGCGCCGTGGAGACGTCGCCGGCCCCCGAGTCCGTGCCGCAGGACGATCCGGCGGCCGCCGAGCACGTCCACGTGACGTCGTCGAGGGCGTCCGGCACGTCGACGACGAGTGCGCTCGGGTCCGACGCGTTCACGCCGGCGTTCCGTGCGGTCACCGTGTACTCGACGTCGGCGCCCGCCGGGACGGTCGGCGCGAGGTCGTGCGTGACGGCGACGTCGGTGGGCGTCCAGACGCGCAGGGCATCGACCTCGTGCACGTTGACGTGGCTGCCCGTCGCCCCGGCGAACCCGAGGCGGAGCGTGCTCGGCAAGGGTGCCTGGCCGTCACCGTGCAGGGGCACCCGGTCGAGCACGGTCCGCATCCGGTCCCCGTCCTGCAGGCGGACGGTGACCGCGAGCTCGCCCGCGTCACCGGGGAGCAGCGTCACGCGGACCTTCCGGAGCGCCGACCCGTCGGTCTCGGTGCCGCCCGGAGCCGGCGCCGCGCCGACCCAGCGGTACCCGAGCACCCCGTCACCGGAGCCGCGGATCGACACGGTGTCCGGCCGTGCTCCGGGACCGGAGTAGTTGATCGGCGTCGAGAAGTTGCCGTAGTGGTCGACCGCGATGCCGGCGAAGCCCCCGGGGACCCCGGGCAGGTCGCAGGACAGGCCACCGCCCTGGGACGCCTCGCGCCGGCACGCGTACCCGAGCCCGGCTCCGAACGACCCGACGCCCTGCTCCGCCGAGCCGTCGGCGAGGAAGAGCAGGAGACCGTCGGCGCCCGGGTCGTCCGGGACGTCGCGGTACATCGCGTAGGCGAACTCGATCTCGAGCCCGAGGTCGGAGGGGAACGTGTCGTCCATCGACCACGCGCCGGCCTGGTCCTTCACGTCGTCGGTGAGTCGGAGCCGCCCGTCGACGATCGCCGCGTCACCGTGCAGCGCGCCGCCGGCAGCGGTGGAGAACTGGTTCTCGTAGGGGAAGGCGAGTTCGTCCGCCGATGACGCCGACGGCACGAGGCCGGGTGCCGCGAGGACACCGAGCGCGGTCAGGACGGAGGCGACGGCCGCGACGCGGCGGAGCCGGCGCGACCTGGCGGGCGGTCGATCGCCCGGCGGGGTGTTGGGAGCTGTCATGCCCCGATCGTCGCGACCGGGACGCCTCCGTCGGGCGGGCGTCAGCCGATCTGTGGAACGCCCGTCCGTGCATCCTCACTGTGGAGGAAGAGCCTGCCCATCGAGGACGAGCGCAGGACCGTCAGCGCAACCAGACGGTGGTCTCCCCCGGGAGCACGCCGTCGCCGATCGGACCGGACGAGACGACGACCTCGCCCGCCGGCAGCACCACCGGATCGGTCCCGAAGTTCGTGACGGAGCGCCACCCGTCGTGCCGCGCGAACGCCACGACCCCGTCCGGAGCGTCGATCCACACGAGGTCCTCGCCCCGTTGCAGCTCGCGTCGGGCAGCGGTCGCCGCGCGGTACAGGGAGAGCGTCGACATGGGGTCCCCGTCCTCCGCCTCGACCGAGGACGCCCCGAAGTCGGCCGGCTGCGGCAGGTGCGGTGCGACCGCCCCGAAGCCGAACGACGGCCCGGACGTCGTCCAGGGGATCGGCACGCGGCAGCCGTCCCGCCCCTTCACCGTGTGCCCGGTGCGGATCCACTTCGGGTCCTGCAGGGCGTCGTGCGGGATCGCGGGAGCCTCGTGCAACCCGAGCTCCTCGCCCTGGTAGACGTACGACGAACCGGGCAGCGCCAGCATCAGCAACGTCGCCGCGCGCGCCCGCCGGAGTCCCCGGGCACGGTCGAGCTCGGGCGTGGTGCCGTCGGTCATGAGCCAGGCATCGGTGTCCGTGCCGTCCGGCAGGCCGTACCGGGTGGGATGCCGGACGACGTCGTGGTTCGACAGCACCCAGGTGCTCGACGCGCCGGACTGGGCCGACGCCGACAGGTTCCGGTCGATGATCGTCCGGAACGCGGTCGCCTCGAACGGCGCCTCGAGCAGGTCGAAGTTGAAGGCCTGCCCGAGCTCGGTCGGTCGAGCGTAGAGGACGCGGCGCGGAGCAGGTGCCCACGCCTCGGCGACGGCGGCACGGGGCGGGTCGTACTCGTCGAGCACGCGGCGCCAGGAGGCGAAGATCTCGTGCACCTCGTCGCGGTCGTACAGCGGGTCGGAACCGTCCAGCGGGAGCGCGTGCTCGTTCGACGGGCGGTACGGCGTCGACAGGTCCTTCGCCAGGCCGTGCGCGACGTCCACCCGGAAGCCGTCGACCCCACGGTCGGACCAGAAGCGCAGCGTGTCCTCGAAGTCCTCGCGCACCGACGGGTTCGACCAGTCGAGGTCGGGCTGCTCCGGTGCGAAGAGGTGCAGGTACCACTGGCCGTCGGGCACGCGGGTCCAGGCGCTGCCGCCGAAGATCGACACCCAGTCGCTCGGCGGGAGCGCACCGTCGACACCGGCGCCGTCGCGGAACACGTACCGAGCGCGTTCCGGCGAACCGGGCCCCGCGGCGAGCGCCGCGCGGAACCACTCGTGCTGGTCGGACGTGTGGTTCGGCACGATGTCCGCGATCAGGCGGATGTCGTGCTCGTGGAGCGCGCGGACCAGCGCGTCGAAGTCGTCGAGCGTGCCCAGTCGGTGGTCGACCGAGCGGTAGTCGGCGACGTCGTAGCCGCCGTCCGCCAACGGTGAGGGGAAGAACGGCGACAACCAGACGGCGTCGACGCCGAGCGACGCCAGGTAGGGCACCCGGCTCGTCACGCCCGCGAGGTCGCCGAGCCCGTCGGCGTCGGTGTCGGCGAAGCTCCGCGGGTAGACCTGGTAGACGACGGCGTTCCGCCACCAGTCCGGGTCGGTCGTGCGGGGCGTGCTGGCCGGCGTCCGATGGGTGCTCACGTCGCCACCGTACCGACGTTCCACCGGACCGGGAATAGGGGTCCCGACGCATGCATTGGTTGTCGATGACACCTTTCCGTCACAGAACCAGTAAGGATCCCCGATGACGAACGTCCTCGCCCTCGTCGGCAGCCTCCGCGCCGAGTCCATCAACCGCAAGCTCGCCGAAGCGGCCGCCCACCACGCACCGGAGGGCATCGAGCTGAGCACCTTCGACGGCATCGTCGACCTGCCCTTCTACAACGAGGACATCGACGGCGAGACCCCGCCCGCCTCGGCCGTCGCCTTCCGCGACGCGGTCGCCGCGGCCGACGCCGTCCTGCTCGTCACGCCCGAGTACAACGGCACCATCCCGGCCGTCCTGAAGAACGCGCTCGACTGGGGGTCGCGTCCGTTCGGCGCCTCGCCGCTGTCGGGCAAGCCCCTCGCGGTCATCGGGTCGGCGTTCGGCCAGTACGGCGGCGTCTGGGCGCACGACGACGCCCGCAAGGCGGCCGGCATCGCCGGTGCGAAGGTCCTCGAGGACGTCAAGGTCGCGATCCCGCAGTCGATCGTCCGGTTCGCCGAGACCCACCCGCGCGAGGACGCGGAGGTCACCGCGCTCGTCCAGGGCGCGCTCAGCGCGCTCGCCGAGGCAGCGACCGAGGAGCAGGCAGCGGCCTAGGTCGGATCCCGACCATCCCCCGACCGGGAGGCGCGGTGCGGGCCGGCACCGCGCCTGGGGGCCCCCCCCCCCACCCCCCGCGGGGGGGGGGGGGGGGCCCCCCCCCCCCCGCCTCCCGGTCCGCACAGGGGTGCGGGAGACCGCAACCCGAGAGGTCCCTAGACGGTCTAGCAACGAGACGGGCTACCCTGAACGCCATGTCCACGCAGGAGATCACGGAAGCGTCCGGGTACTGGTTCCCCGATGACGACGCGACCCAGCGGGGCGTCGCCGTCCTCAACGCCCTCCGCCGGTACCGAGCCGCCGAGACCGCGATGCGGCGCCGTACCCGCGACTCGATGGGCATGGGCGAGACCGACCTGCTCGCCGTGCGTTTCCTGCTGCAGGCGCAGCGCGCCGGACGCACCGTCAAGCCGAAGGACCTGGCCGCCTACCTCAAGATCTCGTCGGCTTCGACCACGATCCTCATCGACCGCCTCGTGAAGTCGAACCACGTCCGCCGCGACCCGCACCCGACCGACCGCCGCGCCCTCGTGATCACCCCGACGACCGAGACCGACGACGAGGTCCGCGCCACCCTCGGCGTGATGCACCGCCGGATGATGGGCGTCGCAGAGGGCCTCTCTCCCGAGGACGCGCGCGTCGTCGCCGTGTTCCTCGAGCAGATGCGCTCCGCCGTCGACCAGGTCGACCCCGCCGCCGAGCACTGAACGCGGGGGACGCGTCCTCTGAGCGGACGTCCTGCCGCACCGCGTAGACCGGTCTGGTACCGGTCACCAACGTGGAAGGAACCGATCATGCACGCATCGGACAAGCTCGCCAAGAACCTCCAGGCGGTCCTCGTGGACCTCATCGACCTGCACCTGCAGGGCAAGCAGGCCCACTGGAACATCCTCGGGACCAACTTCCGGGACCTCCACCTCCAGCTCGACGAGATCGTCGACGCCGCGCGCGAGTTCGCCGACGACACCGCCGAGCGCATGCGCGCCCTGTACGCGGTCCCGGACGGCCGCTCGTCGACCGTCGCGGCCTCGAGCCACCTCGACGCGTTCCCCGAGGGCGAGATCACGACGCACGACGCCATCGACCAGGTGACGCTGCGCCTCTACCAGGCCACCGGCACCATGCGCGACGTGCACGACGAGGTCGACGAGGAAGACCCGACGACGGCCGACCTCCTGCACGGCTTCATCGAGCGCCTCGAGCAGCTCGCCTGGATGGTCTCGGCCGAGAACCGGGCACCGAGCACCCCGCTCGCGTCGGCCACCACGCCCGCGGTCGCGGACGCCTCGGCCCACGCGTAGGGGTCACCAGGTGGACCTCGGGATCCAGGGCAAGACCGCACTGGTCTTCGGCGGGGACTCCGGCATCGGTTGGAACACGGCTCGCATCCTCCTGGCGGAGGGTGCGACCGTGGTCGTGTCGGACCTCGACCAGTCGCGGCTCGACAACAGCGCCGACCAGCTCGAGGCACCGCTCGGCAGGCTGCACGCGTTCGCCGCCGACGTGACGAGCGCCGCGAGCCTCGCCGAGCTGCACACCAAGGTGCGCGACGCCGTGGGCGAGATCGACATCCTCGTGCAGTCCTCCGGCGTCACGGGCGCCCAGGGCCTGTTCCACGAGATCGACGAACAGGGATGGCTCGACACCATCGACGTCGACCTGATGGGACCGGTCCGGATCACGCGCGAGTTCATCGGCGACCTGCGCCAGGGCGGGTGGGGCCGCATCGTGTACCTCGTCTCCGAGGACGCGTCGCAGCCGTACGACGACGAACTCCCCTACTGCGCGGCCAAGGCCGGGGTGCTGTCCTTCGCGAAGGGCCTCTCCCGCACCTACGCGAAGGAGGGCCTGCTCGTGAACACCGTGTCGCCGGCATTCATCCACACGCCGATGACCGACGCGATGATGCGGAAGCGCGCCGAGGAGACCGGGCAGTCCTTCGACGAGGCGATCGCCTCGTTCCTCGACGACGAGCGCCCGTACATGGAGCTGCAGCGTCGCGGTGAGCCGGAGGAGGTCGCGAACGTCGTCGCGTTCCTGTGCTCCGACCTCGCCAGCTTCGTGAACGGCTCGAACTACCGGGTCGACTCCGGCTCGGTCGCAACGATCTAGGAGACGCCATGACCGACTTCCGCTACCTCGTCGTCGGCGGCGGGATGGTCGCCGACGCCGCTGCCCGTGGTGTCCGCGAACTCGATGCCGACGGTTCGATCGGGATCATCAGCGAGGACGTCGACCGGCCCTACGCCCGGCCGGCGCTCTCGAAGAAGCTGTGGACCGACCCGGACTTCAGCTGGGACGAGAAGGTCGACCTGCACACCGAGGAGACCGGCGCGACGTTCGTGCTCGGGACCGCGGTGACGGCGATCGACCGTGCGGCGAAGACCGTCACGACGTCCGACGGGCAGACCCACGGCTACGAGCGACTGCTCCTCGCCACGGGCGGCAAGCCCCGCGGGCTCCCGGGGCTGTCCCCTTCCGAGCGGGTGCTCGACTACCGGAGCGCCACCGACTACCGACGGCTCCGTGAGCTCGCGGACGCGGGCGCCCACGTTGCCGTCGTCGGTGGCGGGTACATCGGCCAGGAGATCACGGCCGGCGTCGTGCAGAACGGCGCCCGGGTCACGCTGATCGACCCGGACGACGTCGTCGGTGGACGGATGTTCCCGGACGACCTCGCCCGTGCGTTCCAGCAGCGGTTCGTCGACCACGGGGTCGACCTGCGACTCGGTCGTCGGGTGTCGTCGGGCGAGGAGACCGCGGACGGCGTCCGACTCACCCTGGACGACGGCTCGGTCGTCGAGGCCGACGCGGTCGTCGCCGGACTCGGCATCGAACCGTCGACGCAGCTCGCGGCCGACGCCGGGCTCACCGTCCGGGACGGCATCGTCGTCACCTCGACGCTCCTCACCGACGACGACTCGGTGTTCGCGGCGGGGGACGTCGCCGAGTACCCCGACCGGATCCTCGGCACCCGCCGGGTCGAGCACGTCGACAACGCGCAGCAGCAGGGTCGGCAGGCGGGTCGCAACCTCGCCGACGCCGACGAGACCTACGACCACACGCCGATGTTCTACTCCGACGTCTTCGACATGGGGTACGAGGCGGTCGGGCAGGTGACCACGAAGCTGCGGACGGTCGAGGACTGGCAGGAACCGACGGTCACGGGCGTCGTGTACTACCTCGACGACGACGACCTCGTGCGGGGCGTCCTGCTCTGGAACGTCTGGGACAAGACCGACGAGGCCCGCAAGGTCCTCGCCGAGGCCCACGCACTCACGCCGGACATGCTGATCGGCCTGATCACGCCCTAGCGTCGCGTCCACCCTGGAGGCGCGGTGCCGGTCCACGAGACCGGTACCGCGCCTCCAGGTCGGTCGCGTCCCTCCGCGGGTCGGCCCGCAGGATCAGCCCGCGTCGCGGGTCTCCGGGGCGACCTCGTCGACGATCTCTCGGCGGTCGGCCGGGTCGACCGGCAGGTCGTCGCCGTCCGCCATCGCGACCGCGTGCGCGGACTTCGCCGCCTCGAGCGTCTCGTCGTCGTTCTTCGCCATGCCCAGCAGCTCGACGAAGCGAGACTTCACCAGCATCCAGGCCTCGCGCGGGCCGAGCCGCGACAGGTCCGACGCCGTCGAGTCGTCACGGACGCGCTGCAGCGAGGACACGCCGCGGTCGGGCAGTCGACCGGCGACGTGGTCCACCGCGAGCCGTGCGACCGCGTCCGCCTGCGCGTGCATCACCGAGTGCGCGCCGTCGACGACCTCGCGCAGCACCGCGTAGGGGAACACCCGGGCGAGCCGGCGCACCCAGTCCCGCGGGACCATCGCGTCGTGCTCCCCGCGCACGATCAGCGTCCGCGCCCGGACGTCCGCGGCACGGTGCTCGATCGGGAAGGCGATCATCCGCGGCAGGACCTTCGAGAACCAGTGCCAGCCGCACAGGGCGTACGCCGTGATGCCGTGCCAGCGGACCGCCGCCGGCTCGTGCACCGTGGAGCGGAGGAACCGGAACGCCGACTGCCGGATCGTCCGGGCGTGCGAGTCGACCACCGGGCTGATCAGCACCAGGTCCGAGATGTCGGGACGACGCGCGGCGACCTCGGTCACGACCTGGGTGCCCATCGAGTGGCCGACGAGCACGGGGTCGACGAGTCCGAGGTCGTCGATGACCTTCTCGACCGCGTCGGCGTACCGCTCGATCGAGACCTTCCCGCGGAAGCGCGGGACACCGGCGAACCCCGGCAGGTCGAGGGCGTGCACGGGCCCGTTCTCGTTGAGGTGCGGGGCGAGCCGCTCGTAGTAGGTGGCGGCGATGCCGAGCCCCGCGACGAGCAGGAAGGCACGGTCGCCGGGCTCGCCGACGGAGCTGACGCGCACGTACGTGCCGTCGACCGCGACCCGGTCGACCTCGACCGTGACGTCGGCGTTCTCCGCCCGTGCGAGCTCGCCGGCAGGGTCCGGTGCGCCGCTCGGCTGCTCGTCGTTCACGTGGGTCTCCTCGGGTCGGGCGGTCGCCCAGGATACCCCCGGCCGCTGCCGGCCCCGTCGTCGGCGCCCCGTCAGCCGCTGAAGGTGTTCGCGGGGTACCCGTGCACCCGCGTCGGTACCTGGAAGACCGCGCCCGAGTGCGGGTGCTGCTCGAGCTGTTCCTCGGTGGCGTTCTCCCGCGCGGACGCGATGAAGAGCGTCGACATGTCCGGACCGCCGAACGCCACCGAGGTCACGTTCGGCGCCGGCACCTCGACCGTCTCGAGGTGCGAGCCGTCCGCGCCGTACCGTTCGACGCGGCCGCCGCCGTAGACGGCGCTCCAGGAGCACCCCTCGTCGTCGAGCACGAGGCCGTCGTACGCGGCACCGGTGACGAACGGCTCGAGCTCGCCGAGTTCGCCGTCGGGACCGTAGGACCCGCGGTAGATCGTCGACGCGCTCGTGTCGGTGACGTACATCACGCTGCCGTCCCGGGACCACTCCATGCCGTTCGTCACGCCGAACCCGCCGCGCAGGACCCGCGTCCCACCGTCCGGCTCGACCGAGTACAGGGCGGCGTCCGGCTCCCCCGTGGTGAGGTTCATGCTCCCCACGAGGAACCGGCCGAACGGGTCGCACTTGCCCTCGTTGAACCGGAGGCCGGCGGTCGCGTGCTCGACCCGGGCTATCTCCCGCTCGACGACGCCCTGCGCGTCCGTGACCACGACCGTGTCACCGAGGGCCGCGACGAACCCGCCGCCGACCCGCGGCTGGAAGCTCGCGAGCGGGGGCTTCAGCTGCACGGTGGAGGTGATCGCGCCGTGGACGTCCCCGGTGACGAGAGTGCCGAGGGTGATGTCGACCCACCGCAGCACACTCGTGCCCGGGTCCCACACGATGCTCTCTGCGAGGACCGCCCGGTCGTCGCAGAAGACGGTCACGGGGCCGGTGGTCGCGGTGCGGGGACTCATGGGTCCTGCCTACCGACGCTGCGCTCCACGTGCGTCCAACATGTTCGTCACGCGGACGGAGCGGGTGGCAGTGTCAGTCGGTGATCTGTCCGCTGCACTCCTGGGGTGACGAGAGCATCCGCTCCTACGGCCTCGACGCCCCCGCCTACCTGCTCGGCGCGTCGATCGTCGACACGGACGACGTCGACGCGATCCGTGACGTCCTGGTGTCGCTCCGTCCGACCCACGGCAAGCTCCACTGGCACGACCTCAACGCACGCGAGCGCGCCCGCGTGACGACGGCGATCGGTGGCCTCCGGGCCCGACACCTCGTGACGATCGCAACGCCCATCGATCTCCGGCGGGAGGAACGCGCCCGCGCGCGCTGCCTCGAGCGGCTGACCTGGGAGCTCGGGCAGCGAGACGTGACGGAGTTGACACTCGAGGCCCGCTCCCGGCACCTCATGGAACGCGACCTCCGGCTGATCCGCGCGCTTCGAGGGCGGTTCATCGTCCCCGCCTCGCTCCGCGTCGAACACGGGGATCCGGACCGAGACCCGATGCTCTGGCTCCCGGACCAGATCCTCGGCGCGTTCGGCAGTGCGATGGCAGCGGATCGGGCGATCATGCCGCAGATCGCCGCCGCTCTCGAGTCGATCGTCGTCGAACCGTAGGGAGCCGGACAGCGCAAGAGCCGGGATCTGGTATACCCCAGCTGCACCGGCTCTGCTTCTCGATCCCCCAGCAGGAGGCGAGTCCGACCAACATATCAGAGGCGGGCGTAGCGAGCACGGAAGAAGCTGTAGACGCCGAACGCGAGGAACCCGATGCCGATCGCGACGAGCACGAAGACGCCGCCCGGCATCGATCGCAGGGCGTCGAACGCCCCGTCGAGTCCCGTCGCCTGGTCCGGATCGCTCCGGAAGCCCGCGACGGCGATGAGCACGCCCACGATCACCACGGCGATCCCCTTCAGCACGTACCCCACGACGCCGAGCACGGTGACGACGCGTTCGAGCGGCTGGCGCGGACGTACGAGATGCTTCCAGAACGAGCGTCTGCAGCCGATCACCACGAGGCCGACGCCGATCGCGATGGCCACTGCGGCGACCAGCAGGAGGAGGAAGACGCCGCCGGGGGTCGCGAGCGCCTTCGCGGCAGCGCTCCGCGACGACCCGCTCGAACTCGTCCCGGCGCCGAGCGCGTACGACGCCGCCGAGTACGCGATCACCCCGTAGACCACGGCCTTGCCGACGTTCTTCAGCCGGTTGCCCCAGGCACGGGCACTGTCCGTACGCCCACCGACCACCGCTTCGACCACGAGCCGGATCGTCAGCGCGGCGCACCCGACGGCCACGACCCACAGGAGGACGACCCCACCCGGCACCGACGCGAGCTGCTGCAGCGCACCGGACTGGTCGGTCTCGCTGCCGGAGGACGCGTTGCCGACGCCGAGCAGGATCGCCAGGTACCCGATCAGCAGGTGCACGATCCCGCTGCCGACGAACCCCGCACGCGCCGTCAGCTCGAACCACCGGCTGTCGGCCACGCGCTTCGCTTCGCGGCCGGTCTTCCGGGCCGCCTCTTCCGCCTGCTCACTCACGCCATCGAGCGTGCCCGACGGAATGCGCCCTGTCCGGCAGGGGCGGTGACACCCGGCGATCTGGCAGACGGGAGGGGGGGGGGGGGGGGGGGCCCCCCCCCCCCCCGCCCCCCCGCGCGTCCGGCTGGGGCGTGGCCCCCCGGGGCTCGGGCGGCCGGGAGGCGCGGGGCGGGCCCGCACCGCGCCTCCCGTCCGTCCTCAGTCGCCCTTGACGTTCACGACCTGCCGCAGTGTGTGCCGGATCGACACGAGCTCCGAGGCGTCGGCCATGACCTGGTCGATCGGCTTGTAGGCCGCCGGGATCTCGTCGAGGAACGCGTCGGTGTCGCGGTACTCGATGCCGACCATCGCCTCGCGCAGCTGATCGTGCGTGAACGTCCGCCGGGCGGCGCTCCGCGAGAACAGACGACCGGCACCGTGCGGTGAGGACTCGAGCGACGGCTTGTTCCCGAGGCCCTCGACGACGTACGACGCGGTACCCATCGACCCGGGGATGAGCCCCGGCTGTCCGGCCTTCGCCTGGATCGCACCCTTCCGGGACACCCAGACCGACTTCCCCCAGTGCGTCTCGCGCTGCGTGAAGTTGTGGTGGCAGTTGATCCGCTCCTGCTCGTCGACCGGTGTCTGGAGGACCTCGGACAGCTGCCGCACGACGCGGTCCATCATTTCCTCGCGGTTGAGGAGCGCGAAGTGCTGCGCCCAGCGCAGCTCGGCGATGTACCGGTCGAACTCCGGAGTGCCCTCGACGAGGTACGCCAGGTCGGGGTCCGGCAGCTCGATCCACCAGCGCTGCATGGCCTTCTTGGCGACCGCGATGTGCCGCTGGGCGATCTTGTTGCCCACACCCCGGGACCCGGAGTGCAGGAACAGCCAGACCCGGTCCGCCTCGTCGAGGGAGACCTCGATGAAGTGGTTGCCGGACCCGAGGGTCCCGAGCTGGTTCCGCCAGCCGCCGTGCGCTCCGGCCGGGTCGAAGCCGGCGGCCTCGGCCATCGTCTCGAGCTCCGCGATGCGCGGCTCGGCCGTGGCGACGATCTTCCGGTTCGACGCGCCGGCCGACAGCGGGATCGCGCGCTCGATCTGCTCGCGGAGCGCCTGCAGGTCCTCCGGCAGGTCACCCTTCGTGAACTGGGTCCGGACCGCGATCATGCCGCAGCCGATGTCCACGCCGACGGCAGCCGGCATGACCGCACCGAGGGTCGGGATGACCGACCCGACGGTGGCGCCCAACCCGAGGTGCGCGTCCGGTATGAGGGCGAGGTGCGGGAACACGAACGGCATCCGAGCGGTCGTGCGGGCCTGCTGCTCGGTGTTCTCCTCGAGCATCGAGGCCCAGCTCAGCAGCCGGTCGGTGATCTTCTCCATGGTGGTTCGTCTCGCTTTCGTGACGGTCGGTGACCGTCTTCGGTGACGGTCTTCGGTGACGGTCCGGGGCGAGGTCCTGCTGCCGTTCCGCGCCACGAGCGGTGGCGTCCGGAGGGCAGCGTCGTGGAGGGGACGCCCCGGGCCGGGTGGGCACGGGGCGTCGGGTGACGTCGCGTGCCTACGCGGGGTAGCGGTCGGACTGCTGCCAGCTGCGCTGTTCGAGCGGCACGCCGAGCGTGTCGAGCTGGAGCTCGACTCGCTGTTCGTGGTGCTGCACGGTGCGCATGCGCGGTCCTTCCGGTGGTGCCCGGGGCGGGCGGTCCTGCCGATGGGCAGGAGGACGACAGTAGTGCGACACGCCCGGGCCGCACAAGTGCGACACGCCCCTGCTGCGGTGCGCGGGTCAGCCCGAGGGGTCAGACGGCCGCGGACTCGTCGAGCCGCGCGCGCAGGCGTTCGAGCGCGGGCATCGCGGCTGCGAGCACTCGCCGGTCGTCCTCCGAGAGCGCGACCATCGCGTCGACGAGCACGCGCTCGGCCGACGCGTCGTAGTCCGCGAGACGGCGTTCGGCGAGCCTGGTCAACCCGACCTCGGTGCTCCGGCCGTCACCGCGGGCGAGACGACGCTCGACCAGGCCGTCCCGCTCCATCACCTGGACGAGGTTGCTCACCGTGGACCGCGCGAGCCCGAGGGACCGCCCCAGCGCGGTGGGACTCGACCACCCGTCCTCGCCGAGGCGTCGGAGCACCTCGATCTGCGCGTCGGGGATGTCGGGCAGGGCGACCGAGCGCCGAGCCGTCCCGAGCAGTGTGCGTCGGAACGGGCCGATCTCCGCGCTCAACCGTCGCGCGACCCGGTGCAGGTCGGGCTCGTCCGGTCGTTCGTCCACCATCCCAGCGTAGTCCCCCGAAGTGCGCTTGCAACAAACGCACTTCGGGGGCAAACTCGGACCATGCACATCAGCACCAGCGTCGAGCACCCCGTCCCCCAGCAGGACCTCTCCGGCATCGTCGGGCACCGCTTCATCTACACGTACGCCAACGGATGGCAGTACGAGATGTACGTCAAGAACGCCACGACGATCGACTACCGCATCCACTCCGGCATGGTCGGTGGCCGTTGGGTGAAGGACCAGCAGGTCGACCTCGTCGCGCTCACCGCCGGCGTGTACAAGGTGTCGTGGAACGAGCCGACCGGCACCAGCGTCGTGGTCACGGTCGTCCCGGCCGAGCGGGTCCTGCACGGCACGATCTTCTTCCCGCACTGGGTCGAGGAGGACGGCAGCAAGACGGTGCTGTTCCAGAACGACCACCTCGACCGCATGCGCGAGTACCGCGACCAGGGACCCACCTACCCGATCTACGTCGTGCCCGAGTTCGCGCACATCACGCTGTTCGAGCACGTCGGCGAGGACGACGAGAGCGTGGTCGACACCGCCCCGGGTGACCTCCCCGCTGGCTTCGCGGACCGCAGCAACTGATGGCGACGACCTCCCCGATCACGCTCGACCACGGCGGGCGCACGCTCCGCGGGTGGCAGCTCGGCGACGTCGGGCCGGACCGCGGGGCCGCCCTGTTCGTGCACGGCTTCGGCAGCACCGACACGGGCGGCCAGCAGTTGTTCGTGCAGGCCGCCCGGGCGCTGGTCGACCACGGCGTCGGCGCGCGCTCCTACAGCCGTCTCGGGCACGGCACGAGCGACGGCGACTTCGCCGAGATCACGATCCGCGACGAGGTCGACCAGGTCGTGGCGATGATCCGCACCCTCGCGGCGGACGCCGCCGGACCGGTGCACGTCGTGGCCCACAGCCTCGGTGCGGTCGAGTCCGCGATGGCGGCCGCCCGCGAACCCGACCTGGTCCGGACCCTGACCCTGTGGTCCCCGGCCGGAGTCGTCGTCGACGACATCGCGCAGCACGACCAGATCCAGGGCAAGCCCCTCGCACCGGCCCGGCAACAGGGATGGTTCGACTTCGGCGGCATGGCCCTCGGCACGGCGTTCATCGACGAGGTGCGCGCCGGACTGGACGTCTACGCCACGATCGATCGGTACACCGGCCCCGCCGAGGTCCTGCACGGCACGGCCGACCAGATCGTCCCCGTCGCCTACGGCCGACGGTACGGCGAGGTGCTCCCGGGCGCGACCTTCACCGCCGTCGACGGCGCCGACCACGGGTGGTCGTCCGTCCCGTGGCGCCGCACCCTGCTCGACCACCTCGTCGTCTCGACCGGCGGCAGCACGCACTGACCACTCCCCGCAGCGGGGTACGCCCACCTGATGGTCGAGGCCAGGACACGAGCAGTCTGGGAGCATGACCGAGCGGACCCGAGACACCCCCGACGCGATCGACAACGAGGAACGCACCGACGGGTACGTGCCGCTCCGGTCGTACGGCGCGATCGGCGACGGCCGGACGGTCGCACTCGTCGCGCTGGACGGCCGGATCGACTGGCTCCCCATCCCGTCCATGGACTCGCCGCCGGTCTTCGCGAGCATCCTCGACGCCGAGCACGGTGGACACCTCGCCCTCCGACCGGTCGACGGCGACGCCGAGGTCACGCGCGAGTACCTACCGGGCACCAACGTCCTCGTCACCACGTGGACCACGTCGTCGGGCTCCGTCACGGTGACCGACGCGATGGTGACCGGCGTCGCGGGACGCCTGCCGTGGGCCGAGGTCGCCCGGTGCGTCCAGGGCGTCGACGGCACGGTCGAGCTGGAGTGGGCGGTGGTGCCGGGGACCCTGCTCCAGACGGCGGAGCCCAAGCGCCTCGACACCGCCAACGGTGCGGTGATCGGCATCGACGGCATCACGATCGCCATCGTCGAGCAGGGCTTCGAGCCCGTGCACGACGACGGCCCCCGGTTCTCCGGCCGGTTCACCACGACAGAGGGCTCCAAGCACATCCTGACGATCGTCGGGACCCAGGACGAACCGATCTTCCTGCCGCGGCCGGAGAGCGCGCTCGCTGCGATGGACCGGACGATCGAGAACTGGGCGACCTGGTCGGAGACGTTCTCCTACGACGGGCCGTGGGCCGAGGCCGTGCAACGGAGCGCCCTCGCCCTGAAGCTGCTCATCTTCTCGCCGACCGGTGCGATCGCGGCGGCCCCGACGACGAGCCTCCCGGAGGACCGCACCGGCGGCAAGAACTGGGACTACCGGTTCGCCTGGGTCCGCGACCTGTCCTACACGGTGCACGCGCTGACCCGGTTCGGCCTCCGCGAGGAGACCCACGCCGCGGTGTCGTGGGTGATGCGGACGATCGCCGAGCACGACGCCGACATGCCGATCTTCTACCGGCTCGACGGGTCGAAGAGCGACGGCGTCGAGGAACGGGACGTCCCCGGCTGGAACGGCATCGGACCGGTGACGATCGGGAACCGTGCCGGTGACCAGCTGCAGCTCGGCGTCTGGGGCGACGTCTTCGAGATCCTGCGGCAGTACGTCCGTGCGGGCAACGTCCTCGACCGGAACACCGCGGCCGTCCTGCAGCAGCTCGCCGACGACGCCTGCCACCGCTGGGAGGAGCCGGACTCGGGCATGTGGGAACTCCAGGACGCGCAGCACTACGTCACGAGCAAGATCGGCTGCTGGCAGGCCCTCGACGCGGCCGCCGAGCTGCACGACGCCGGCATGATCGACGGCCCACGGGACAAGTGGGTCGAGAACCGTGAGCTCATCGAACAGTGGGTCGCCGAGCACGGCTGGGACGAGGAACGCGGGCACTACGTGATGTACCCGGGGTCCGACAAGCTCGACACCTCGATCCTGCTGCACGCGATGAGCGCCTTCGACCGGGGCCCCCGCATGGAGTCGACGATCCGGGCGATCGAGGAGCAGCTCCAGCACGGACCGCTCGTGTACCGGTACTCGGGCATGGAGTCCGAGGAGTCGCCGTTCGTGGCCTGCTCGTTCTGGCTCGCGGCAGCGATGGCCTGTGTCGGACGTGTCGACGACGCCCGTGCGCTCATGGACGACATGGTCGAGCAGGCGAACGACGTCGGCATGTTCAGCGAGATGATCAGCGAGGACGGCGCCTTCATGGGCAACATCCCGCAGGGACTGTCGCACCTGGCGCTCATCCAGGCAGCGCTCACGATCGAGGAGGTCGCTGGCGAGGATCGCTCCGCGGAGTGATCATGGAGGGGTCATGAACGACGTCGATGCACGCATGGACCGGTTGCGACGAGCCGCGCGCTACCGGTACCAGCAACTCGTGGACAGCGAGATCGAACGCGGCTCGCTCGACCCCGACGAAGTGCGCGAGGAACGTCGGCTCCTCCGAGCCGCCGACGTCGCGGCGCACGCGCGTGCCCAGATCGAGGAAGCCGAGCGACGCGGGGTCTTCGAGGGCAACCCCTACCACGGCAAGCCACTCCCGGGGAACGACGGACACCACGATCCCGACTGGTGGATCAAGGCGAAGATCGAGCGTGAGGAGATCACCGGCATCGCGCCTCCCGCCCTCGCTCTGCGGAAGGAGGACGCCGAGCTCGACGAGCACCTCGACGCCCTGTCCGCGGAGGCCGACGTCCGTGACGTGCTCGACGACTTCAACGCCCGCGTGCGCGAGGCCCGCCGGCAGTTGCTCGGCGGGCCGCCGGTGGTGACGCCGCTCCGCGACGTCGAGACCGAGGTCGTCGCCTGGCGAGCACGTCGGCAGGAACGACTGGCGGCCGAGGCGCAGGCGGCCGCGGACCGAGCCGCTGCGGACGAGGGCCGACCGCGCCGGTGGTGGCGCCGACGTCGGTGAGGCGATCCGCGCCTCCTGGACCGCACCCGGACACGCGAACGACCGCAGCACCGCGCTCGTGGCACGGTGCTGCGGTCGTGGTGTGTGGTGTCGGGTGTTACTTGATCTTGGCGGTGATGGTCGCGGTCCCGACGAGGAGGCCGGACTTCACAGCGTCGGTCTTGAAGGTGCTGTTGAGCAGCTTCGCCGCGTCACCCGAGACGTGCACCGTGGTGCCGGTCAGGATCGCGTTGTCACCCTCGAGCTGCAGCGGCTTGAGCGTGCCACCGTGCAGCGAGAACAGGTACGCGTTGT
>NZ_JAUZED010000075.1 GCF_030705415.1 Curtobacterium sp. A7_M15
CGGTGCCAGCTGGCACCGCGCCTCCCGTCCGTTGTGCAGTCGCGTCTAGGGGCGCAGGAGCACCTTGCCGACGCGGCCGGCGGTGTCGGACGCGCGGACCGCGTCGCGGACGTCCTCGAAGGCGAACGTCTCCGCGACGGGGAGCGTCAGCGAACCGTCGAGCACGCGCGTGATGAGCTCGCCGAACAGCTGGCCCTTCGTCTCGGCCGGCATCGTCTTGCTGACGACGCTGCCCCAGAAGCCCTTCACCGTGAGCTGGCCGAAGATGACCTTGCCGGACGGGATCTCGAGCGTGGGGGACGCCATCGCGCCGAACACGACGAGCGTGGCGTTCTCGCCGAGCACGCTGGCGACGTCGCCGGCGGCCGTGCCGCCCACGGACTCGACGCCCGCGATGATCGGCGCACCGCCGGTGATCGCGGCGACCTGGTCCTTCCAGTCCTCGGCGTCGGTGGCGACGATGCGCTCGATGCCCTGCGCACGGAGTTCCTCGACGCCGGCCGCGCGGCGGACGAGCCCGATGACGTTGATGCCGCGGGCCTTGCCGAGCTGGGCGACCATGCGGCCGACGGCACCGTTCGCGGCGTTCTGGATGAGCCAGTCGCCCTCGTGCAGGTCGAGCGAGTGCAGCAGGCTGATGGCACTGAACGGCATCGAGACGAGCTGCGCCGCGGCCTCGTCGGGCATCGCGTCCGGCACCGGCACGAGTCCGGCGGCGTTCGCGGTGTAGTACTCGGCCCAGACGCCGAAGGCCCCGCCGGCGACGCGCTGGCCGACCTGCAGGTTCGTGACGCCCTCGCCGAGGGCCTCGACCACGCCGAGTGCCTCGGTGCCGGACGCGGCGGGCAGCTCGGGCTTGAAGCCGTAGGTGCCGCGGACGGTCCAGAGGTCGTGGTTGTGGATGGGGGAGAGGACCGTGCGGACGAGGACCTCGCCGGGGCCGGGCGTGGGGACCGGGCGCTCCTGGACGCCGAGCACCTCGGCCGGCTCGGCGAAGGTCTCGTGGACGACGGCGCGCATGGTGGTGGCAGTGGTGCTCATGGACTAGTCCTCCGAGACGGTGATGGTGACGTCGATGTTGCCGCGGGTCGCGTTCGAGTACGGGCAGACCTGGTGCGCGGCGTCCGCGAGGCCCTGCGCGACCTCGTGCGACAGCCCGGGCAGGACGACCTCGAGCAGCACGGCCAGCTGGTAGCCGCCCTCGCCGTTCGGGCCGATCTGCACGCGGCCGCCGACGGACGAGTCCGCGATCTTGACCTTCTGCGCGCGGGCGACGCCCTGCAGTGCCGAGTGGAAGCACGCGGCGTACCCGGCGGCGAACAGCTGCTCGGGGTTGGTGCCGGCGCCGGAGCCGCCCATCTCCTTCGGGATCGCGAGGTCGAGCGCGAACGAGCCGTCGCTGGTCGCGACGCGGCCGTCGCGGCCGGCGCCGGTGGACAGGGCCTCGGCGGTGTAGAGGGCTTCCATGGTGTTCCTTCCTTCGTGGGGTCAGTGGTCCGCTGCGGCGCGGTTCGGCGTCGCGGCGGCGTGCATGGTCTCGGTCAGCCGGTGCAGCGTCGCGATGAGTTCCGTCGCGGCACGTTCGTCGGGCAGCCCCATCCCGGCGGCGATCGTTGACGGGATGTGGGCCAGTTCGCCACGGATCGACCGGCCGCGGTCGCCGAGGGTGACCGTGACGACGCGCTCGTCGGTGCTGCGACGCTCGCGGCGGACGAGGTCCGACTGCTCCATGCGGCGCAGGAGCGGCGAGAGCGTGCCGGAGTCGAGCTGCAGGTGGTCACCGAGGCCGGAGACGGTCTGGTCGCCCTCGATCCACAGGGTCACGAGGACGAGGTACTGGGGGTAGGTGAGGCCCCAGGGTTCGAGCAGGCTCCGGTACGCCTGCGTGGTGGCTCGGCTCGCTGCGTAGAGGGAGAAGCACACCATCTCGTCGGTCACGGGCATGACACGAGCATTGCACGCAACTCAGTTGTGCACAACTTTCTTGCCGGTGCTGTCCACGGTGCACCACGCATCCGGCTGACGTACGGGCGGGGTACGGACACCGTCGAGCGGGCGCATGGTCGGGACGGTTAGGCTGACGTGACCCACGATGACCACCAACGACCTCGACAACGCAGCGACCCCTGGAGCCGGCCCCACCAGCCGCACCGGTAGGGCGTCGTCCCACGGCAAGACGATCCTGATCGGGGAGCACGCCGTGGTCTACGGCGCACCCGCGCTCGTGCTGCCGGTCCTCGACGCCGTGGTGGTCGCGACGGTCACACCGCTCGACGACGCCGAGGGACACCACCTCGAGTCGACCGTGCACACCGGGCCGCTCGACCTCGCTCCCGCTGCCGTGATGCCGACCGTCACCGCGGTGACCGCCACGCTGCGGCACTTCGGTGCGACGGACCGCCGGTTCCACGTCCGTGTCGACAGCGAGGTCCCCACCGCCCGCGGCATGGGGTCGAGCGCGGCGGTGGCGGCGGCGGTGACCGCGGCGGTCGCGGACGCGCTGGGCGAGACGCTCGACGCCGAGGCGCACCACGAACTCATCCAGGAGTGCGAGCGGGTCGCCCACGGCCGGCCCTCCGGGCTCGACGCCCGCGGGGTGGTCGCGGACGCACCGGTCTGGTTCGAGGGCGGGCGCATCGAGCCGGTCGAGCTCGGCGCGCGGTTCGCCTTCGTGGTCGCCGACACCGGAGTGCCCGGGCACACGCGCGAGGCCGTGTCGGCCGTCCGTGCGCGTCACGACGCCGACCCGGGCGGTACCGGCGGCGTCATCGACGAGATCGGCGCACTCGCCCGACGCGCACGCGAGACGCTGGTGCGGGGCGACGCTCAGGCGCTCGGTGCCACGATGGACGCCGCGCACGAGCTGCTCACCGACCTCGACGTGTCGAGCGACGACCTGGACCGGCTCGTCGGTGCGGCGCGCCGCGCCGAGGCCCTCGGCGCGAAGCTCACCGGTGGGGGTCGCGGCGGGTGCGTCATCGCCCTCGCCACGGACGACGACCACGCGGACCGCATCGCGGCCGCTCTGCGCGGCGCGGGTGCCGCGGCCACCTGGACCACCACGATCGGAGACCGCGCCTGATGACCGCCACCGCCGTCGCGCACCCCAACATCGCCCTCGTCAAGTACTGGGGCAAGGCGGACGCGTCCCTCGCGCTGCCGGCCACCGGCAGCGTCTCGATGGGGCTCGACGTGTTCCCGACGACGACGTCCGTGACCGTCGGGGGCTCGGCGGAGGACACCCTCACGCTCAACGGTTCGGTCTCGACCGACGGGGCGTTGGTCCGGGTCACGCAGTTCCTCGACCTCGTGCGCGAGCTCGCCGGGTCGTCGGCGCGGGCGTCCGTCGTGACGGAGAACACGGTGCCGACCGGTGCCGGGCTGGCGTCGAGCGCCTCGGGGTTCGCGGCGCTCGCGACCGCGGCCGCGGCGGCGTACGGGCTCGACCTCTCCGCACGTGACCTGTCCCGGCTCGCCCGACGCGGTTCCGGTTCGGCCACGCGGTCGATCCCCGGTGGCGTGGCCGTCTGGCACGCCGGTGACGACGAGGGCTCCTACGCCGAGCCGATCCCCGCGCCGCCGATGGCCATGGTCGTCGTGACGATCGACGCCGGCCCGAAGGCGATCGGCTCGCGCGAGGCGATGCGGCGGACCATCGCGACGTCGCCGTTCTACCCCGCCTGGGTCACCTCGACCACCGAGACCGTCGGGGACATGCTCACGGCCTGCGCGGCGGGTGACTTCGCCCGCATCGGCGAGCTGACCGAGAGCAACGCCCTCCGCATGCACGCCACGATCGAGGGCGCCTTCCCGCCCATCCGGTACCTCAACGCCCGCAGCGTCGCCGTGTTCGACGCCGTCGCCGAGCTCCGTGCCGCCGGACTCCCGGCCTACGCCACCGCCGACGCCGGCCCCAACGTCGTCGTGCTCACGACGCCGGAGGACCGCGCCGCCGTGGCGACCGCGCTCACGGGCTTCGGCGACGTCATCGAGTCGGGCACCGGACCAGGCGCGTACCTGCTCGGCTCCGAAGTCCCTGCGACCCAGGACCCGGAGGCACCCGCACCGGGTGTCGTCCGACCAGAGGAGTCCGCCGAGTGATCGAGTTCCGTGCCCACGGCAAGCTGTTCGTCGCGGGCGAGTACGCCGTCGTCGAGCCCGGCCAGCCGTCGGTCATCATCGCCCTCGACCGCGCGATCACCGCGCGTGTGACCGAGGGGCACGGTGCCGGCAGCGTGCACTCCGAGGAGTACGGACACCTCCCGCTCACCTGGACCCGCGCCGAGGACGGCATCGCGCTCGACACCGAGCACCACCCGTACGACTACGTGATGGCGACGATCGACCTCGTCGAGAAGCTCCGCGCCGAGCAGGGCATCGCGCCGCGCTTCCACGACCTCCGCATCCACAGCCAGCTCGACGATGCGAG
This sequence comes from Curtobacterium sp. A7_M15, assembly GCF_030705415.1. Classification (GTDB taxonomy): domain Bacteria; phylum Actinomycetota; class Actinomycetes; order Actinomycetales; family Microbacteriaceae; genus Curtobacterium. The sequence goes on from NZ_JAUZED010000075.1 coordinate 4,430, forward strand.
CGGCCGCAAGTTCGGGCTCGGGTCCTCCGCGGCGGTGACCGTCGCCACGGTGGGCGCCCTCGACCGCTTCTACGGCCTCGGACTCTCCCAGCGGAAGCGCTTCCAGGTCGCCCTGCTCGCCACCATCCGGGTGAACCCGCGCGCCTCCGGCGGGGACCTCGCGGCGAGCACCTTCGGCGGCTGGCTCCGCTACAGTGCACCGGACCGCGAACGGCTCGCTGCCGAGCTCGACCGTCGCTCGGTCACCGACATCCTCGGCGACACCGACCACGACGGCGCGTGGGCGGGTTTCGACGTCCAGCGGCTGCCCGCGCCCGAGAACCTCGAACTGCTCGTCGGGTGGACCGGGTCGCCGGCCTCGACGACGAAGCTCGTCGGCGTCGTCCGGCGGCACCGCAACGGCGGGTACCAGGCGTTCCTCGACGAGAGCCGCGCCTGCGTCGACGACCTCACCGTGGGCCTGCAGACCGGTGACGCCGAACGAACCCTCGACGCGCTCCGACGCGCCCGCGGGCTGCTCCAACGCCTCGGCACGTCGGTCGGCTCGCAGATCGAGACCGAGCGGCTCGCCACCCTGTGCGACGTCGTCGAAGCCGCGGGCGGGGCGGCCAAACCGTCCGGCGCCGGCGGCGGCGACTGCGGCATCGCACTCGTCCCGGCGGACACCGACCTCGCCGGCATCCACCGCGCCTGGGAGGCGCACGACATCAGACACCTCAGCGTCGCGGTGCAAGCGCCCGAAGGGAGCGTCGATGACTGACCTGCTGACCCCGATCCCCACGAAGTGGGTGGGGCCGATCCGCATCAGCGGCAACGCGGTGGAGGGCGAGCACGAGGTGCCGCTCGCCACCTACGAGTCGCCCCTGTGGCCGTCCGTCGGCCGCGGTGCCCGCATCTCGCGCATGGTCGAGGGCGGCATCGTCGCGACCGTCGTCGACGAGCGCATGACCCGCTCGGTCGTGGTCCGTGCCGACAGCGCGGCCGCGGCACACCTCGCGACCGGACGCATCCTCGCGCGGCAGAACGAGCTCGAGCAGATCGTCGCGGGCCAGAGCCGCTTCGCCAAGCTCATCGAGGTGCACCCGGAGATCGTCGGGGACCTGCTGTTCCTGCGCTTCGCGTTCACCACGGGGGACGCCTCCGGACACAACATGGTCACGCAGGCGGCGGACAAGCTGCTGCCGGCGATCCTCGCGTGGGAGCCGGGCCTGCGCTACGTCAGCGTCTCCGGCAACTTCTGCACCGACAAGAAGGCCACCGCGGTGAACGGCATCCGCGGGCGCGGCCGGAACACCATCGCCGAGATCGTCATCCCGGGCGAGGTCGTCGAGAAGCGGCTGCGGTCGACGCCGGAGAAGATCGCCGAGCTCAACGTCGCGAAGAACCTCATCGGCTCCACGATCGCCGGCGCACTGCGCTCCGCGAACGCGCACTACGCGAACATGCTCCTCGGGTTCTACCTCGCCACCGGGCAGGACGCGGCGAACATCGTCGAGGGTTCCCAGGGCATCACGACGGCGTCGGTCCGGGGCGACGACCTGTACTTCTCGACCGCACTGCCGCACCTCATCGTCGGCACGGTCGGCAACGGCAAGGGCGGTGACCTGCCCGTCGTCGAGGACGCCCTCGTGCGCCTCGGCTGCCGCGAGGACCGAGAGCCCGGAGCCAACGCCCGCCGGCTCGCCGCCCTCTGCGCCGCGACCGTCCTGTGCGGGGAGCTCTCCCTGCTCGCCGCGCAGACCAACCCGGGCGAGCTGATGGCCGCCCACGTCGCGATGGAACGTCGCGGCGCGAAGCCCGCCGGAGGTGCAGCATGACCCGCATCGGCATCCACGACCTCGCCGTCGCGACCGGGCACCACGTGCTCGATCTCGACGACCTCGCCGAGCGCCTCGGGGTGGACCCGGCGAAGTACCACGTGGGCATCGGACAGGACGCGTTCAGCGTGCCCGCCCCCGACGAGGACATCGTCACCATGGGCGCCGCAGCCGCGAAGGAGATCATCGACCGCCACGGGGCCGACGGCATCCGCACGGTGCTGTTCGCCACCGAGTCGGGCGTCGACCAGTCGAAGGCGGCCGGGGTGTTCGTGCACGGCCTGCTCGGGCTGCCGCAGAACGTCCGCGTCGTCGAGCTGAAGCAGGCCTGCTACGGCGGGACCGCCGCCGTCCAGCTCGCCCTCGGCATCGTCGCACGTGCCCCCCGGGAGCGCGTGCTCGTCATCGCCGCCGACGTCGCCCGGTACGACGTCGACACCGCCGCCGAGCCGACGCAGGGTGCCGGCGCCGCCGCGATCCTGGTCTCGGCCGACCCCGACCTCATCGAGATCGAGCCGGCGGCCGGGGTCTTCACCGCCGACGTCGACGACTTCTGGCGACCGAACGACCGCTCCACCGCGCTCGTCGACGGCCGCCTCTCGGTCAGCGCCTACGTCGACGCGTTCGTCGGCGCGTGGGACGACCTCGCGGCGCAGGGCGGCCCGGCGTACGAGGACATCGTGCGCTTCGTCCACCACCAGCCGTTCACGAAGATGGCGCTCAAGGCGCACCGGAAGCTCACGCAGCACGTCGGGGTGCCCTTCGACGAGTCCGAGCTCGCCCTCGGGTTCACGTACAACAAGCAGACCGGCAACACCTACACGGCGTCGCTCTGGATCGGGTTGGCAGCGCTGCTCGACCTCGACGACGACCTCGCCGGGGAGCGCATCGCTCTGTTCAGCTACGGGTCCGGCAGTGTGGGGGAGCTCCTCACCGGCATCGTGCAGCCCGCGTACCGCGAGCACCGTCGTGCGGGTCGGGTCCGGTCGTTGCTCGAGGCCCGCGTCCCGCTGACGGTGGACGCCTACCGTGCGCTGCACGCCGAGGGTGCCGCCACCAGCGAGGACGTCGAGCGTCCGCGGGTCACGGCTGCGCCGTACCGCTTCGCCGGCGTGCGCGGCGGTGCACGCCGCTACGAGCCGACCGCGCAGGGCTGAGGGCGGTCGCCTGCTGCGCGGCCCTGTCGCTTCCGCGGGACACTCGCAAGCCGCCGCCGGTGCACTGTCGCTTTCGTGACCGACGCGACCGACGCGGCGGACGCGACCGCGCGACCGCGCGACCGTGACGCGACCGACTGAAGGACGGGAGGCGCGGGGCGGGCCCGCACTGTGCCTCCCGTCCGACCGGACTCACGCCGCGGCGGTCAGGACCTCGCGTTCCAGACGCTGGTAGCTCGCCTCCATGCCGTCCGTCATGCCGGTGGCGAGGATCGTGTCCCGCTGCTCGCGGTCGGGGAAGGTGATGCGGAGCGTCAGGAGCGTGACGCCGTCGGCCTCGTCGAACTGCAGGTCGTTGACGTTGGCCGGGAACGGCGCACCGGTCATCCGTTCGGTCGTGACCATCCGGCGTTCGGGCTCGATCACGAGGTTCTCGCCCTCGAACCCGAACGGCTCGCCCTCGGTGTCGCCGACGGGTGCCCAGGCCTGCCGGAAGGAACCGCCGACGACGAGGTCGTTCTCGTACACCGTCATCTCCCACCCGTCCGGGCCGAGCAGCCAGCGGCGCACCAGCTCCGGCTCGGTGTGCGCACGCCAGAGCAGGTGCCGCGGCGCCGCGAACGCTCGGGTGATCGCGACGTGGGTGTCGTCCACGATCTCGGTGACAGTGCCCTTCCCGAGGGCGTACTCGCGCAGGTCGGCCAGCACCCGGTCGAGCTGCCCGAACGCCTGCGTGTAGCCCTCGCGCATGCCCATCTCGAGCAGGGTCTCGAGGTCGGCGGACGACGCGAACGACGTCAGGACCGTCACCCGGGACCCGGTGTCGATCGCCTCGAACGAGAGCACGGTCTCGCTCGCGGGCAGGGATTCGTCGACCTCGCCCTCGGGGTCGGAGAACAGGTCACGGAAGGCGATCCGACGGGGCTCGTCGACCTCGGTCACCTGCCACACCGCGTGGAACCGCTCGTTCTCGGGCGAGGTCATCCGGTAGTGCGCGAGGCCGCCGGGTCGCAGGTCGAACGACGTGAAGGTGGCCGGGAAGCCGGGCGGGCCCCAGAACCGCTCGAGCTGTCGGGGGTCGGCGAACGCTGCCCAGAGTCGTTCGACGGGGACGGGGAACTCGGCCACGAGGGTGAGGGTGAGTTCCTCGGGGTCGGTGTGGACGGACGTGGTCGGCATCAGTGGCTCCCTTGCGTTCGGTTATCGTCGCCGCGCGGTGCGCGGTCGGCTCCCAGCGGTGCGCGGTCTTCTCCCCGCAGTGTGCGATCTCCTCCCAGCGGCGCGCGGTCTGCTCCCGGCGGTGCGCTGTCGTCTCGCAGCAGCGCGTCGAGACGGTCGATCCGGCCGCGCCACAGGTCCGCCCAGCTGTCGAGCAGCCCACGGACCCGATCGATCTGTCCCGGTTCGGCACGCACGATGCGGGTGCGGCCCCGGGCTTCCTTCGTCACGAGTCCTGCTCCTTCGAGGACGGCGACGTGCTTCTGGACGGCGGCGAACGACATCGCGTAGGCGTCCGCGAGTCCGCTGACGGACGCTTCGCCGACGAGGGTGCGACGGATGATGTCGCGCCTCGTCGCGTCGGCCAGGGCGTGGAAGACCCGGTCGACCTCGGCATCGCTCAGAGCTGTTCGTGCAACCATTTGGTTGTACGTTACGACCGCGTCGTCCGTTGCACAACCCTCCGCGTGTAGAAGGTCGGTATGGGCCAGCTCATCTACGACGGCGAACCGCTCGACCTCCGGATCGACGACCGAGCGCTCACACACCTGCAGATCGTCATCGTGAACATGCTCCGGCGAGAGCACCGTTTCGTGTTCTCGTGGAAGGACGACGTCGTCCACGGCAACGGCCGCAGCTCCATCTGGCTGCACCCGAACGTGAGCCTGCACTTCAAGTTCTCCGGCAGCCGGGTGCCGCGGATCAACCGTAGCTGGCTCGAGGACCTCTACGCCGCGGCGACCTCGGGCTCCGGGCTCGTGCTCACCCGGGAGCCGCCGGACACGAGCACGGCGGACGACTCGGCGTGGTCCCGCGCGGTCGTGCCCGGTGATGCCGAAGACGTCTCCGGCTCGGACGACGCCGACTAGCACACGGTCCGGGCGCGGTCAACGGGTCGTACACGTCCTCGCCGTCTGGGTACGGTGGGGGTACCGCGCGAGCGATCGGCCCCGGCCCAGGGATCCGGTGCCGATGGCCCCCGCGGTCCGAGGGGGACCACGTGATGTGCGCGGAGTCCCGGATCAGGGGCCTCCCGGCCCACAGCGCCCCCTCACCGTCGCCCCGGCGTGGATTCGGGTTCCGCACCGGGGCGACGGGTGTGGCGCCGGCGGCGTCCCGCTTGGCGTGCGCCAGTGTGCAAGGTTCCGCGCACGGTGGGACGAGTACGACCCCGCACACCGCGCGGAACCTCGCACACTGCATCCCCGCGCGGCCGCCGGGCCCCGCGCGGCCACCAGCCGCACGGCCGTGGGCGCCGCTCAGTACACGTCGCGGACGTACCGCTTGCCGCGCCGCATGTCGGCGAGGTACGCCTGCGCGTCGTCCTCGCCCTTGCCCCGCTGCGAACCGATGACCATCAGGAGCGCCTGCTCGACGTCCTTCGCCATCCGCGAGGCGTCGCCGCACACGTACAGGTGCCCGCCGTCCTCGAGCCACGAGTAGAGCTCCGCAGCCTGCTCGAGCATCCGGGTCTGCACGTACACCTTCTCGGCCTGGTCGCGCGAGAACGCCAGGTCGAGGCGCTCCAGCACGCCGGAAGCCTGCAGCGACGTCAGCTCGTCCTCGTAGACGAAGTCGGTGTCGCGGTGCTGGTCGCCGAAGAACAGCCAGTTCCGGCCCGTCGCCCCGGAGACCGCACGCTCGTGCAGGAACCCGCGGAAGGGTGCGATCCCGGTGCCCGGACCGACCATGATCATCGGCGCGGAGGGGTCGGCCGGCACCCCGAACGACGCGTTCGGCTGCAGGTAGACGTCCACGGTGCCGTCGGGGGAGACCCGGTCGGCGAGGAACGTCGACGCCACGCCGGCGTACATGCGGTGCGGGTCCCCGTACCGGACGGACGCGATCGTCAGGTGGATGCGGTCCGGGTGGGCCAGCGGGCTCGACGAGATCGAGTACTGCCGCGCCTGCAGTGGTCGCAGGTTCGGCAGGAGTTCGTCGAGTCCGGGTGCGGCGGGTCCGGCGTCGCGGAGCAGGTCGAGGACGTCGCGTCCCCAGAGCCAGCGGTCCAGCTCGTGCTTGTCGCCGTGCGAGACGACGGCGGCGAGCTCGGACGACGGTGCGCGCTGGACCAGGTCCGCGATCAGGTCCTTCGAGGGCGTCCGGATCTCACGGTCGGTCCGCAGGACCTCGGTGACCGGGCGACCGTCGAGCGTCTCGGAACCGTTCGCGCCGACCTGCTCGAGCAGCTCGCCGACGAACACCTCGTCGTTGACCGGGACGACCGCGAGCGCGTCACCCGCCGAGTACTCGATCCCCGAGTCGCCGAGGTCGAACTCGTAGTGCCGGATCTCCTTCGCGCTGCGCGGCGAGGACAGCAGCCGGTTCTCGACCAGCGTCGACGGGTACGGGTTGCGCTTGTTCCACTGGGCGCCGGGCCTGGAGGCGCGGCTCGCGCCCGCCCCGCCGGCCGCGGTCGTCGCGCCGGTCGCCGCCACCGCCGTGGTCGCGCCGGACTGCACGCCCGCTTCCGCTGCCAGACGGTCGAGCACCGCGGCGGTCCAGAGGGCGGCCGGGTCCTCGAAGTCCACGTCGCAGTCGACGCGCTCGTGGATCCGGGTCGCTCCGAGCTGCTCGAAGCGGGTGTCGAGGAGCTTGCCGGCCTGGCAGAACTCGTCGTAGCTCGTGTCGCCGAGGCCGAGGACGGCGTACTGCAGCCCCTCGAGTCGCGGCACGGTCGTCGCCTGGATAGCGTCCCAGAACAGTCCCGCGTTGTCGGGCATCTCGCCCTCGCCGTAGGTCGAGGTGACCACGAGCACGTGCGACATCCCGGCGAGCTGCTCCGGCGTGACGGCGTCGAGCGCGGTGGCACGACCGCCGAGCCCGCGGGCCTTCGCGCCGGCGACCAGCTCGTCGGCGAGGAACTCCGCGTTGCCGGTCTGCGTGCCGAAGAGCACGTCGACCGTCGTCGTCGGGGCGCCGCCGGACGCCCGCTTGCCCGCGGCGGCGATCCCCGCGATGAACCCGGCGAGCCAGGACTCCTGGGCTTGCGAGAACGGCGCGTCGACCGGGATCAGCGAGCCGGTCGGTGGCAGGAGGCTCACGCGGACACCGCCTCGGTCGGCGCCTGCGGTGCACGGCGGGCGATGTCCTCGAGCGCCGCGTTCGCGAGGAGCTCGTCGAAGCGGGCCTCGCGGACGCGGCCGTCGTTCTTGGCGTTCTGGTGCATGATCCACCCCGTGGTGCCCGGCGCGTCCATGCTGCGGTTGTTCCGCTGCGTGAGCGCGCGCTTGTAGTCGTCGAGGCGCTTGATCGCGATGAGCGTCGCGAGCTCGTCGTCCGCGAAGCGGTCGAGCGTGCCGCGCAGGTACTTCACGACGCGCTGCTTCACGAAGAAGTCCTCGGTGAGGATGAGGTTCTTGACCGCCTCGGTCACCCGCGGGTCGTTCGGACCGGCCGCTCCGGGCACCCGCTCGAGCGCGAGGTCCTGGGCGACGCCGAGCACCGTGTACGAGGACAGGAGCGAGAACATGTCGTCGCCCTGGTCGCCGAGCGCGGGTGCACGACCGCCGAGCACGGCGCGCTGGTCGCGGTAGTCGACCTTGAACGCGCGGAGCTTGTCGGTCGCGATGGACGTCGCCAGCTCGTCGAGCAGCTCGTTGCGGCTCGCCGCGGCCAGTATCTCGCCGGCGTCCTGCGTGAGCAGGAGCGCGCGCGGCATGCCGACGAAGACGTGCTGGCGGGTGGTCTCCCACTCGGCGAGCAGACGCTCGGCCAGGGCGGAGCCGGTGGCCTCGAGGTGCCACTCGAGCAGCAGGCGCGCAGCGGCCTCGTGGAACGCCCCGCGCTCGGTGTCGGTGACCGGGAACACGAGGAGCGAGTCGGTGCTGGCGCGCTCGGTGACCTCGCCGGACGGGTCGTACTGGTACAGGAACCCGCCGGACATGCCGTTGCCGAGGCCCTTGCCGAAGGTGCCGAGGTTGAACACGGCACCGCCCGTCATGTACTCGCAGCCGAAGTCCCCGACGCCCTCGACCACTGCCGTCGCGCCGGAGTTGCGCACGGCGAACCGGTCGCCGGCCTCGCCCTCGACGAAGGTGCGTCCGCCGGTGGCGCCGAAGAGCGCGAAGTTGCCGACGAGGACGTTGCCGCCCTCCGCGGCGCTGCCGCCGCCCGGCGCGCGGACGATGATCCGGCCGCCGCTCTGGCTCTTGCCGACGCCGTCGTTCGCCGTCCCGGTGTGCTCGAGGACGATGCCGTCGTTGTTGAACACGCCGTAGGACTGTCCGGCCGAGCCGAGGGTGCGGATCGTGACCGCGCCGTCGACGAGCCGGCGGCGCCCGCGGTCGTCGGTGGTGATCGCCGGGTGCCCGGACAGGTCGGTGTCGCGCAGCTCGTGGTTGAGCAGTCGCTCCACGTCGATGCCGAGCTGGCCGCCGACGGACTTGTCGCTGTTGCCGAGCAGCACGCCGTGCACGAGCACGTGGGCCTGCTCGTGGTCGACCAGGGCCGTCCGGACCCGCTCGAGCAGTGCGTCGTCGGTGTGGAAGTCCTTCTCGAGGTACTCCGGGTCCTCGACGACCTTCTCCGGCACCTGTGCGAGCAGGTTCCGCACGTCGAGGCGGCCGACGCTCGCCGGGTGGTCGAGGAGCTGCAGCAGGTCGGTGCGGCCGCGGGCCTCGCGCAGGGAGCGCAGGCCGAGGCGCGCGAGGATCTGCCGCACGTCGTGGGCGATGTTGAGCAGGTACTGCGCGAGCGCGCGGGGGTCGCCCTCGAACGCCTCGGCGTTCGTGGTGAGGCCGGCCGGGCACTTCACGTTGCAGTTCTTCGCCATCACGCAGCCGAGCATCATCAGCGCGGTCGTCCCGAACTCGAACGAGTCGCCGCCGAGCAGCGCACTCGTGACGACGTCCGATCCGGTCTGGTGCGCGCCCGAGCAGCGGAGCGTGACCTTCTGGCGCAGGCCGTTCGCGACGAGGGCCTGGTGGACCTCGGCGACGCCGATCTCCGCCGAGCGACCCGCGTACTTCAGGCTCGTGACGGCCGCGGCACCCGTACCGCCGGTGTTGCCCGCGACGTTGATGACGTCCGCGCCGGCCTTGGCGACGCCGACCGCGATGGTGCCGATGCCCTCGGAGGACACGAGCTTCACGATCACCCGGACTCGGGCGGCCTTGCAGTCGTGGATGAGCTGTGCGAGGTCCTCGATCGAGTACGTGTCGTGGTGCGGCGGCGGCGAGATGAGCTCGACGCCGGGCGTGCCACCACGGGCCGCGGCGATGTCCACCGTGACCTTCGGCGCGGGCAGCTGGCCACCCTCGCCCGGCTTCGCGCCCTGGCCGATCTTGATCTCGAGCTCCTCGAGCATCGGGTCGGCGAGGTAGCCCGCCCAGATGCCGAACCGCCCCGAGGCGAACTGCTTGATGCGCGAGCCGCGGATCGTGCCGTAGCGGGAGTGGTGCTCGCCGCCCTCGCCGCTGTTCGACATGCCGCCGACCATGTTCGTGCCGTGCGCCACGGCCTCGTGCGCGGTGGCGACGAGCGCGCCGTGGCTCATCGCGCCGGACGCCAGGGTCCGGGTGATCTCGTGCGCCGGCTGGACCTCGTCGAGGTCGACGCTCGCCGGGGCGTGGTCGAGCAGGGCGAGCAGCTCGACGGCGGAGCCGGTGGCGCGGAGCGTCACCTGGGTGTCGTCGACGGAGTCGACGTCGACCTGGCCGGGGTGCAGCAGGGCGAGGCCGTCGGCGAGGGCCTGGTGGCGCAGTGCACCCGTGGGTCCCGTCGACGTGAGCTCCAGGCGGAAGCGAGCCGTGCCTCCAGGCAGGTCCTCGTCACCGGCCGGACGTGAGCCGGAGAGTCCGCGCACCGTCACGCTGGCGTTGCCGGTGGTCGAGAAGCGGCCGAGTTCGCGTGCGAAGTCCTCGGCGGTGTCGGTGCCGGTGACGTCCGCGGGCAGCGCGAGCACGTCGCGGAGCGCGGCGGGGCGGCGCGATCGCTCGTCGTGCGTGGTCTGCAGGAACGTGACGTAGCCCGGGGTGATCCGGTGCGCGTCGATCTCGGCGTCGCTGAGCCGGTCGTAGCCCGTGTTCCGGTACGCGGTGTCGGTGATGCCGAACGCGTCGTCGAGCTGCCCGAGCGTCAGGAGGCGCAGCGCCTCGGAGTCGCCGGAGCGTTCGAAGGCCGGACGTTCCTCGGTCATGCCGCCGAAGCCGCGCACGCTCGCCACGCCGAAGGAGTGTCCGGCGCCGTCGGAGCGCTCCTTGAAGAGGCCGAGCATGGGCACCTGGCCCTCGGACTCGACCGTGCGGGCGCGCTCGTGCCAGTCCGTCGCGGCCTGGGCGATGCGGGCGAACCCGACGCCGCCGACCGGGGCCTGCATGTGCGGGAAGACCCGGGCGAGCAGGTCGTCGCGGGTGTCGAGGTAGTTCGGCTCGAAGAACTCGCCGCCGATGTAGCTCTCGGCCGTGCAGAGTCCGACGCGGCCCATGGTCTTCGCGAGGGCCTTCTCCGCCGCCTTGCGGAAGCGCTTGAGGGCGAGGTCGGTGGCGGTGTACTCGCCGGCCGGAGCGGCCTCGGCGGGGTACTTCTCCTCCGCACGGAGCCGTGCGGACAGGCTGTACACGGCCGAGGCGCCGAAGCCGAGCGCCGTCGCCACGTGGTGTGACGATGGCAGCTGACCGGACTCGGCGACGATCGAGACGCGCAGGCGCAGGCCGGTCTCGATGAGCCGCTGGTTGACGGCGGCCACGGCGAGGATGACGGGGAGGGGCGCGTGCGTCGACGACACGTTGCGGTCGGTGAGCACGGCGATGCCGCCGGTGCGCTCCGCGAAGGCGGCGACGGCCTCGGCCAGGTGCTCCGTGGCGGCGCGGACCGCGTCGGCGTTCGCCTGCTCGTCGCCGAGCACCGGCACGTAGAGCATGTCGAAGCGCTCGAGCGGCACGATGTCCTGCTCGCGCAGGCGCACCATGTCCAGGTGCCCGAGGATCGGGGACTCCACCACGAGCTGGCGGCTCGTCGAGCCGGTGCCGTCGGGCTTGGCGCCCAGGGCGACGCGCATCGACATGCCGTCGGCCTCGCGGATCGAGTCCAGCGGCGGGTTCGTCACCTGTGCGAAGCGCTGCGAGAAGTACTTCGCCATGCCGCCCTCGGTGTCGCTGAGCGCGTTGATCGCGTTGCCGTAGCCCATCGCCGAGATCCGCTCCGAGCCGTTCTGCAGCATCGGGTCGAGCATGAACCGGAAGCTCTCCTGGTTCAGTGAGTACGCCACGTAGCGCCCGGCGAGCGAGAGGTCGCCCTCGTAGCCGAGCGTGGTCGTCGTGCGCTGGTACTCCGGCGCCGGGACGTCGTCCAGGTTGACGCGTGCGGCGTCGAGGAGCGTCCCGTACGGCTTCCGCGCAGCGAGCATCTCCAGCACCTCACGCGTGCGCATGAGCGTGCCCGTGCGGTGGTCGACGACGAGCATGCCGCCGGCCTCGATGCGGCCGCGGTGCACGACGTCCTCCGGCTCGAACCCGACCTGGCCGGCCTCGGACGACACCATCAGGTACTCGGCGGTCTGCACGGAGCGCAGCGGACGCAGGCCCAGACGGTCGAGCCGCGCGCCGACGACGTCGCCGTCGCTGAAGATCACGGCGGCAGGACCGTCGTTCTTCTCCTCGTACAGCGAGAAGAACTCGAGCATGTCGCGCACAGCCGGGGTCAGCGTGCGGTCGTTCTCCCACGCCGGGGGCATGAGCGAGACCACTGCCTCGACGATGTCGAGTCCGTCGTCGAACACGCGGCTCTGCAGCGTCTGGTCGAGGCGGCTCGAGTCGGACTGGCCGGGCGGGCGGACGATGCTGCGGGTGCGCGCACGGGCGAGGGCCTCGTCGGACAGCCGGTTCTTCCGGTCGGTGTTCAGCTCGCCGTTGTGCGCCATCAGGCGGAACGGCTGCGCCATCGTCGGGTGCGGCTCGGTGTTCGTCGAGAACCGGGTGTGGAAGTAGAGCGTCCGCACCGAGTGGCGCGGGTCCCGCAGGTCGGTGAAGTAGCCGATGACCTCGCCGGAGTTCAGTCGCCCCTTGAGGATCTGGGTGCGGGCGCTGAGCGACAGCGGGTACAGGGCGGCGTGCTCGGCCCGGTCGGCGGCGGCCTGGCCGTAGGACACCGCCTCGATCGCGAGCAGGGCGCGGTTGGCGGCGGCGTCGACCTCGGCACGGGTCCAGGTCTCGGGCGCACGGAAGACCCACTGCACGATCGGCAGCTGGTACTGCTCGGCCTCCGGGCGCGCGACGGAGTGGTCCACGGGGACGTCGCGGACGAGCAGGAGCTCGAAGCCCTGCTGCTCGATGGCGTCCGTGACGGTCTGCTGCGCACGGGCGCGCTCGGCGTCCGCCGTCACGCCTGCGCCGCTCGGCACGAAGCAGTTCGCGACGCCGAAGTGGCCCGCCCGCAGCTCCGCGCCGGTGATCGCGGTGAAGAACTCCACCGACAGGTCGATGCTCACGCCGGCGCCGTCACCGACACCCTCGGCGGACTTGCCGCCGCGGTGGGGGATGGCGCACAGTGCTTCGTCGCCCTTGCGGATGACGTCGTGGCTCGGCGTGCCGTCGAGTCGGGTGATGAAACCGACGCCGCAGTCGCTCGATTCGCGGGCAGGGTCGTAGAGACCGAAGGGAGAGGTGTTCACGTGCGGGTCCAGTGGGGCGTTGCCGGCAGCGGACGGCCAGGCTGCATCAGTGGAGCGCTCGCCGCGGGCAGACCGGTGGTGGCAGTCGGGCCCTGTGGGGTTGTGGTGCGGTGAGGCGATGCTACGGCGCGGTATACCGCCCGCGCAACACCGCGTCGTCGGGGCGCGTGGCGCGGGCGCGGCGGGGGCGCGCGGGGCGCGTGGTGCGGCGCGTGCG
>NZ_JAUZED010000076.1 GCF_030705415.1 Curtobacterium sp. A7_M15
GGTGCCAGCCGGCACCGCGCCTCCCGTCCGTCGGTCAGCGAAGCCTGGTCAGGCGAGCTCGCGGCCCTCGCCTGCCGCCTTCTGGTGCTCCTCCGCCTCGGCCTGGCCGATGATGTCCTCCGCCGGGACCGGGTTCAGCCGGTCCCAGAGGAAGAAGAGCAGCCCACCGACGAGCATCGAGAGTCCGACCCACAGGTTGATGTGGATGCCGCCGGTCTTCTCCGGGTCGGTGTTCCAGTGCACGATGCCGACGATCGTCGTGATGACGCCGTACAGGACGAACAGGCCACCGAGGATGCGGCGCAGGTCGAGTCGGCGGGTGGAGCGGACGAGGGCCTTCTGCTCCTCGGTCATGGTGGTGGTGTCACGCATGGAAGATCTCCTTCTCGCGATCAGAGGAACGGCAGGTAGAGGACGACGCACAGGATCAGTGCGACGGTGCCGAGCAGTGCCGGCGAGCGGTACCAGGCGGTGTCGGTCGCGACCGAGTCGCCGTGCAGGTCGATCTTGCCGACGCCGTAGACCAGGCCGCCGAGCTCCTTCTCGTCCTTCGGCTTCGTGACCATCGACACGACGAACCCGACGACGAGCACGGTGACGAACGAGATGATCGCGCCGTAGAGGGTCTCGGCGGTCGCGGTGGCGAACAGCTTCGGGTTGACGAGGTAGGCGATCCAGGTGATCGTCGGCGTCACGATGCCGAGGATGTACCCCCACAGCGCGCCCGCGGTGGTCATCCGCTTCCAGAGCAGCCCGAGGATGAACACGGCGAACAGCGGCGCGTTGAAGAACGAGAACAGCGTCTGCATGTACGTCATGATGTTCGACGCCTGCGCGGCGATGAACGCGGTCGCGATGCCCACGAGCACGCCGACGACGGTCACCCAGCGGCCGGTCTTCAGGTAGTGCACGTCGGGCATGTTCGGCTTGATGTACCGCTGCCAGATGTCGTACGTGAAGACGGTGTTGAACGACGAGACGTTCGCCGCCATGCCCGCCATGAACGAGGCGAGCAGACCGGTGACCGCGACGCCGAGCACGCCGGTCGGCAGGTACATCTGGATGAGCTTCGGGATCGCGTCGTTGTAGGTGAGCGAGCCGTCGGCGAACTGGTTGCCGACGACGGCGGCGGCGATGAGGCCGGGGATCACGACGATCGCCGGGATGAAGAGCTTCGGGATCGCGGCGATGAGCGGGGTGCGGCGGGCGGCGGACATGTTCTTCGCCGAGAACGCGCGCTGCACCTCGGTGAAGTTCGTCGTCCAGTAGCCGAAGCCGAGCACGAACCCGAGGCCGAGCACGATCGCGAGCCAGTTCGCCCCGATGGGGTTCGTGACGTTCCCGAAGCCGGTGCCGGCCCACGCCTGCAGGTGCTGCACGCCCTGGGTCTCGGTGATCGCCTTCGAGAGACCGCTCCAGCCGCCGACGCGGTGCAGGCCGACGATCGTCAGCGGGATGAGACCGGCGATGATCACGAAGAACTGCATGACCTCGTTGTAGATCGCGCTGGAGAGCCCGCCGAGGGTGATGTAGACGAGCACGAAGCCCGCGGACACGATGATCGCGAGCCACTCCGGCCAGCCGAGCATCGCCTCGATGACGATGGCCATGGCGTAGAGGTTGATGCCGGCGATCAGCACGTTCGACACCGCGAACGCGATGGAGTTCACCAGGTGCGGGGCCTTGCCGAACCGGCGGAGCATGAACTCCGGCACGCTCCGGACCTTGGACCCGTAGTAGAAGGGCATCATCACGAGCCCGAGGAACACCATCGCCGGCACGGCTCCGACCAGGTAGTAGTGCAGGGTCGCCATGCCGATCTGGGCGCCGTTCGCCGCCATGCCGAGGATCTCGGTCGCGCCGAGGTTCGCGGACACGAACGCGAGCCCGGTGATCCACGCGGGCATCGAGCGGCCTGAGAGGAAGAAGTCCATGCTCGTCCGGACCTGCTTCCGGGCGGTGAAACCGATCCCGATGACGACCGCGAAGTACACGATGATCATCAGGTAGTCGACCCAGCCCAGATCGAGCCGGATCCCGTTGTTCGCTGCAGCGAGAATCATTCAAACTCCACGTCAGTGTGTTGCGATCGACAACTCCGCCGACCCGGACGGGAACGTTACACCGAATTGTGACCGTTCACATAGCCGGGGTATGCATCGCCATCGCGATGGGGCGTCGGGCGCTCGGTAGGCTCCAGACATGACCGAGCAGTCGCGCATCCTCGTCCTCAACGGCCCGAACCTCGACATCCTCGGACGGCGCGACCCGGACCAGTACGGCACGGTGACGCTTGCCGAGATCGAGGCGATCGTGCACACCGAGGCCGCGGTGCACGAGCTCGAGGCGGACTTCCGGCAGACGAACCGCGAGGGCGAGCTCGTCGAGTGGCTGCACGAGGCGCTCGACGGCTTCGCGGGCGTGGTGATCAACCCCGCCGCCTACGCGCACACCTCGGTCGCCCTGCACGACGCGGTCGAGGCGCTGTCGGTGCCGGTGGTCGAGGTGCACCTGTCGAACACGTGGAAGCGGGAGCCGTTCCGGCACGTCGACCACGTCGCGACGGCCGCGACGGCCGTCATCGCCGGCGCCGGGGCGGACGGGTACCGGCTGGCGGTCGCGCACGTCGCGTCGCTGCTCGGCTGAGTCGGGGCCGGGAGGCGCGGGTCGGCTCCGGCGCGCGGCCGACCTTTCCCAGGACGGGCGCGATGGGAAGTGGTTCCGGGCGTACCTGGTCGGAACGTTCGACCGGTACGCGCGGAAGGACCGGGTGCGCGCGGGATCGCCGGGTACGCGCGTCAGAAGTCGGCGGGGCGCCGGACGTCGGCGGTGGCAGCGGTGGCGAAGCCTCCGCGGATGATCGGGAGCGCCCGCCGCACGGCCTGGTCGATGCGGAGCTCGAGGTCGACGTTCGCGATGTCGTAGCCGCCCTCTCGCTTGGCGAAGTCCCGCTCGTTGCCGAAGACGCCGATGGGCAGGGTGGTCGACTGGAAGAAGCCGAAGAGCGGCCGCATCTGGTGCTCGACGAGCAGGGCGTGCCGATCGCTCCCACCGGTCGCGGTGAGCAGCACCGGGGTGTCGACGAGGTCGTACTGGCCGATCCAGTCGAAGAAGAGCTTGAACGCACCGGAGTACGCGGCACGGAACGCCGGGCTGCCGACGACGAGGACGTCCGCCGCCTCGACGGTCTCGAGCGCGAGCCGGGTGCGGTCCGACATCGCCTCGCGCGACGGCGCCGCACCGAGGTCGGCGAGCAACGGACCGATCTCGATGGTCTCGGTGCGGGCGTCCTCGATCTCCTGTCCGAGGCGCGCCACCGTCGCAGCCACCAGGGTGGACGTCCGCGAGGGGTCCGAGGGGCTGCCACTGACGCCGACGACGAGTTCTCCGCTCATGCGTTCGATGCTCACACGCCTGGGTTCCCGGCGGTCGGCGTGTGACGGCATGTGTCGTGTTCCAGCGCCGCCGCGTACCGTCCGCTCCATGCAGACGTTCTTGCCGTACCCGGACTTCCGCGCCTCCGCCGAGGTCCTCGACGACCGGCGACTGGGCAAGCAACGGGTCGAGACGCTGCAGGTGATGCGGGCACTGACACAGCCGGACTACGGCTGGCAGCACCACCCCGTCGTGGCGATGTGGCGCGGGTACCGGCCGGCACTGATGGCGTACCAAGAGGCCACGTGCCGCGTGTGGACCGAGCGGGGGCACGCGGACACCTGCCTGGAGAAGACCCTCGCCGACCTCGCGCGCGTGCCGGAGGACCTCGAGGCCTACGAGCGGGCCGACTACCCGGTGCCGTCGTGGAACGCGGACCCGGCCGTGCACCGCTCGCACCGGTCGAAGCTCGTGCAGAAGGCGCCGGAGCACTACCGACCCCTGTTCCCCGACGTCCCGGACGACCTGGACTACGTGTGGCCGGGGACGGTCGCGCCCGCGGGCTCGGAACGCCCCGTCAGCTGACCGGGGTCCACCGCCCGCCGTCGCGCCGCGTCACCACGACGGACCGCACCTCGGCCGTCGCTCGCAGTCCGGTCGCCGCATGCTCGGCGACGGCCTCGGCCACGTCGTCCGAGGGCGACTCGAACCGGACCACCGCACACGGCACACCGCGCAGCAGCCGGACGTCCTGTGCCTCGACCACGACGAGTTCGGCGACGAGCCGAGCGGCCTCGGGCAGCACGGAGTCCGGGGCGGTGCCGGGAGCGAGCGCGCCCACGGCGAGGGTCACACGGTACGAGGGCACGCACCGACGCTAGCGCGCACCGGGACCCGCCGTGGGCTCAGGGGGCCGGGCATCGCACAGGGGAAGCGACGCCCGTGCCCACGGCGGGTCACAGGTGCTGCGGGGCACGACGGATCAGGGGGTGCCGTGCCCCGCGCCGGAACCAGGTCAGGGAGCCTGGTCCGGCTCGTCGCACCGTCGGGTCCTTCAGGGGTGGACTCGACGGTGCTGGTCCTCAAGGGTGTTCGGTGTCCTCTCGGTACCGGTCTGTCTCGGTCGGTGCGGGCATCGACCGTCGGACGGCGGCGGGTCGGACCATGGGGAGCAGGGCACTCCCGATGGTCGCCAGTGCTCCGACGACGGCGATGAGCCCGAGCGGGGCGGTGCCGAGGTCGTGCTGCGCGGCCAGGACGAGCGCGAGGACGGTCGCGGGAGCGGGGAGGAGCTGGACCGCCCGGAAGTGGTCCTCCTGCCGGACCCGAGTCGTGATCGCGTTTGCCATGAGGACACTCTGGCGCACTTCGCCGGTCCGCAAAAGGGGGGACACGACCCCACTCATGGAGTAGAACGTCTAGTACACCCCGGTTCGACTTCAGGCGAGGGCTCGGACGGTCCGGACGGCATCGGTCACGGCGTCGACGACCACCGGGACGTCCGCCGCGGTCAGGCCGGCGTCGAAGGTCAGGCGCAGCGCCGTGCGGGCGACCTCGTCGGACAGACCGAGCGCCGTCAGCACGTGCGAGGCCTCGGTGCTGCCGGCCGCACAGGCGCTGCCGGACGACGAGACGACGTCGCGCTCCTCGAGTTCGAGGAGCACCGTCTCGCCGTTCACGCCGGGGAAGCAGAACGACGCGTGGCCGGGCAGTCGTGCCGTCCGGGATCCGGTGACGAACGCGCCGGGCACCTGCCGGAGGACCCCGTCGACGACGGCGTCACGGGTGGCGGTCGCGGTCCGCGCCGCGTCGTCCCGGCCCGCGGCGACGAGCGCGAAGGCCGTGGCGATCCCGACGGCACCCGCGACGTCCTCGGTTCCGGAGCGCCTCCCCCGCTCCTGTCCGCCACCGTGCAGCAGCGGTTCGAGCGGGACACCGGACCGCACGGCGAGCACCCCGGTCCCCTTCGGCGCGCCGAGCTTGTGCCCGGACACCGAGACCGCGTCCACGCCGAGCACGTCGAGTCCCACCGGGAGCCACGGCGCCGACTGGACCGCGTCCGTGTGGAACCGGGCGCCGACACCGTGCGCGACCGCGGCGAGCGCCGGCACGTCCTGCACGGTCCCGATCTCGTTGTCCGCGTGCGCGATCGACACGAGCGTGGTGTCGGGGCGGAGCGATGCGGCGAGGACCTCCGGAGCGACCACCCCGTCGCGGTCCACCGGCAGCACCGTGACGTCGAACCCGTGGAAGCGTTCGAGGTA
Source organism: Curtobacterium sp. A7_M15 (assembly GCF_030705415.1). Classification (GTDB taxonomy): domain Bacteria; phylum Actinomycetota; class Actinomycetes; order Actinomycetales; family Microbacteriaceae; genus Curtobacterium. The sequence continues at coordinate 5,640 of NZ_JAUZED010000076.1, forward strand.
CCGGCAGCTCTCGAGCACCGCTTCGTGCTCGATGGCGCTGGTGACGACGTGGCGACCGCGGGGGCCGGCGAGTGCGATGCCCTTGACGGCGGTGTTCGCCCCCTCGGTGCCGCCGGTGGTGAACACGACCTCGGCGGGGCGGCACCCGAGCACCGCGGCGACGGTGGCGCGGGCGTCGGCGAGGCCACGGGCGGCGGCGTCACCCACCCCGTGCGTCGAGGACGGGTTGCCGAACGTCCCGGTGAGGTACGGCCACATCGCCTCGAGCACCTCGCGGCGCACGGGCGTCGTGGCCGCACGGTCGAGGTAGAACACGTCAGACGCCGGCGCCGACGGTCACGTCGATGTCGAGGCCCAGGTCGAGCGCGCGGGCCGAGTGGGTGAGCGCCCCGACGGAGATCACGTCGACCCCGGTGGCGGCGATCGCGGCCACGGTCTCGAGGGACACCCCGCCGGAGGCCTCGACGAGGGCGCGCCCGGCGACGACCGCGATGCCCTCCTCGAGCTGGTCGGTGGTGAAGTTGTCGAGCATGATCGTGTCGACCCCGGCGGCCACGACGGGCTCGATCTGGTCGATGCGGTCCACCTCGACCTCGAGGTGCACGGTGTGGCCGAGCCGCTCGCGCGCCGCCGCGATCGCGTCCCCGATGCCGATGCCGCCCGCGAGGAGCACGGCGAGGTGGTTGTCCTTCGCGAGGACGGCGTCCGACAGCGAGGTCCGGTGGTTGTGGCCGCCGCCGCACCGCACGGCGTACCGCTCGAGGGCGCGCAACCCCGGCGTGGTCTTCCGGGTGTCGACGATCCGCGCGCGGGTGCCGGCGACGGCGGCCACGTAGGTCGCGGTCGCGGTGGCGATGCCGGACATCCGCTGCGCGAGGTTCAGGGCGACGCGTTCGGCACGGAGGACCGACCGCGCGGGCCCGGTCACGGTCGCGAGGACGTCACCCGCGGCGAAGCGGCTGCCGTCCGGCACGTGCAGCACCGCGTCGATCGACGGGTCCACCGCGTGCATCACGGCGACGAACACGTCGCCGCCGCTGAGGACGCCGGGCTCGCGCGCCGCCAGGGTCGCCGTCGCCGTCGCGTCCCCGGGGATGAGCGTCTCGCTCGTGACGTCGCCCCACGGAGCGTCCTCCTCCAGCGCGGTGTCGATGACCCGTCGGAGGGCGTGCGGGGGGATGGTGCCGGGGTCGACGGTCATGCGGGTACCTCCTGTGGGACGGCGGTGTGCTGGGCGACCCACGCGCGCGACGGGGGCGCTGCGGGGTCGGTGTCGGGGTGGTCGGTCCGGGCGTGGGCGCCGCGTGATTCGGTCCGGGCCTCGGCCGCGAGCGCCGTGATCCGGGCGAGGTCGAGCAGCGCCCGGTCCTCGAGGTCGCGCACCCCCGTCGGCTCCGGTGCGACGAGGGCTGCGAGGTCGCGTCGTGCGCTCGCGAGACCGCCCGCGTCGCGCAGGAGTCCGACCCGGTCCGTCATGACGGACTGGACCGCCTGGCGGACGTCGGCGGCGACGGCTGGTCGAGCCGCGCCTCCTGGGAGCACCGGACTGGAGGCGCGGCTGGCGTCGGCCACACGCGTCACGCTGGTGACGGGGAGACCCGCGTCGCCACGCAGGCGGAGTCTGCCGGGTCGCGGCACGTCGAGCGCGTCCGCTGCGCGGACCGCGAAGACGAGGCCCTCGAGCAGGGAGTTCGACGCGAGCCGGTTCGCGCCGTGGACACCCGTGCAGGCGACCTCGCCGATCGCGAGGAGGCCGGGCAGGCTCGTCCGCCCCTCGGCGTCGGTGGCGACGCCGCCCATCGCGTAGTGCGCGGCCGGGGCGACGGGGACGCCCTCCTGGGTCCAGTCGAAGCCGGCGGACCGGGTGGCGCGGGTCAGCCCGGGGAAGCGCCGGACGAGGAAGGCGGGGTCGAGGCCGGTCGCGTCGAGGAGCACGGGCGCTCCGCCCTGCGCGCGGACGGCAGCCGCGATGCCCCGGGCGACGACGTCGCGGGGGGCGAGTTCGGCGTCGGGGTGGACGTCCACCATGAAGCGGTGTCCGCGTGCGTCGCGGAGGACGGCACCCTCGCCGCGGACGGCCTCGGAGACGAGCCCGCCGCCCGGCACCGCGAGCCGCGTCGGGTGGAACTGCACGAACTCGAGGTCCGCCAGGACGGCTCCGGCGCGCCAGGCCGCAGCCTGTCCGTCACCCGTCGCGACGAGCGGGTTGGTCGTCTCGCGGTAGAGGTGCCCGGCGCCGCCGGACGCGAGCACGACGGCGTCCGCGTCGATCCGCCGGGGTTCGCCGAGCAGGTCGAGGACGTCGACCCCCGCGACGGCGCCGTCACGCACGACGAGGTCGACGAGGCAGGTGCGTTCGAGGATGGTGACGTGTCGGCGGTGCAGGGCCGCGATGAGCGTGCGTTCGATCGCGGCCCCGGTCGCGTCGCCGTCGGCGTGGACGACGCGCCACCGGCCGTGCGCGGCCTCGCGCCCGCGGGCCAGGTCGTCGCCGTGGCGGTCGAGGCTCGTCGGGTCGGTGGTGCGGTCGAAGGGGACGCCGAGCGACAGCAGGTCGCGCACCCGCGCGGGCCCGTCCGTGCAGAGCACCTCGACGGCGCGGGCGTCGGCGCTCCCCGCGGCCGCGACGTGGGTGTCCGCCTGGTGGAGCGACGCCGAGTCGTCGGCGCCGAGGGCGACCGCGACGCCGCCCTGGGCGTACGCCGTCGCGCCGTCGGCGAGGGCGCCCTTCGTCACCAGGGTGACGTCGTGGCGGCCGCTCGCGCGGATCGCGGCGGTGAGTCCGGCGATGCCGGAGCCGATGATGACGACGTGCACGGTCAGACCGTGGGTCGGGCGGCGAGCATGCGCTCGAGGGCGACCTTGGCGTCGGCCTGGACGTCGGCGGGGACGACGATCTCGTTGAGGACCTCGCCGCGGACGAGCGCCTCGAGGACCCACGCGAGGTAGCCGGGGTGGATGCGGTACATCGTCGAGCAGGGGCACACCACGGGGTCGAGGCAGAAGATCGTGTGCTGCGGGTACTCGGCGGCGAGCCGGTTCACCATGTTGATCTCGGTGCCGATCGCGAACGTCGTCGGCTCGGTGGCGGCGGCCACGGTCTTCCGGATGAGGTCGGTGCTGCCGGCGTGGTCGGCGGCGTCGACGACCGCCATCGGGCACTCGGGGTGCACGATGACCTGCACGCCGGGGTGGTCGCGCCGGGCCTTGTCGATCTGGTCGACGGTGAAGCGGCGGTGCACCGAGCAGAAACCGTGCCAGAGGACGACCTGGGCGTCCTGCAGGGTCTGCTCGTCGTTGCCGCCCAAGGGCTTCCGCGGGTTCCACATCGGCATGCGTTCGGTGCTGATGCCCATGGCCTTGGCGGTGTTCCGCCCGAGGTGCTGGTCGGGGAAGAAGAGCACGCGCTGCCCGCGCTCGAACGCCCACTCGAGGACCGTCGCCGCGTTCGACGACGTGCACACGATGCCGCCGTGTCGCCCGCAGAACGCCTTGAGGTCGGCGGCGGAGTTCATGTACGTGACGGGGATGACCGGCACACGGCCGTCGGCGTCGGGCTCGGTGCCGTAGACCTGCTCGAGCTCGGCCCACGCCGCCTCGACGCTGTCGATGTCGGCCATGTCGGCCATCGAGCAGCCCGCCGCGAGGTTCGGCAGGATCACGCGCTGGTCGTCGCGGGCGAGGATGTCCGCCGTCTCGGCCATGAAGTGCACGCCGCAGAACACGATGGCCTCGGCGTCGGGCTTGGTGAGCGCGGCGTTCGCGAGCTGGAACGAGTCACCGAGGAAGTCCGCGTGCCGCACGACCTCGTCGCGCTGGTAGAAGTGCCCGAGGACCACGACGCGGTCGCCGAGGGTGGCCTTCGCGCGTTCGATGCGCTCGTGCAGTTCGTCGACCGGGGCGTTCCGGTACTCGTCCGGGATGACGCCCTGCCGGGGTGCGCTCGTCGGGATGACGTCGGACATCGACGAGCCGGGGCCGTAGCCCGGGCGCGAGTCGAAGTCCCACGTCGGCATCGCCAGGTCGGGCGTGCAGGTGCTGCCGGCGGCCTGACCGTTGGAGATCAGTTCGATGGTGGTGGCGATGGACACGTGTGTTCCTTCGGTTCTACGGCTGCTTGCCCTGCTGCAGCGGACCGTTGTCCGCGTAGGCCAGGTCGGGGTTCGAGCGGTACAGGCGAGCCGGGCGGTGCCGGCCCCCGCTCGTGGTCTCGTCCGTCGGCAGGATCGCGTCGGTCTTCTCGACCTGGCGACGGAAGTTCGCGGGGTCGAGCGCACGCCCGAGCACCGCCTCGTACACCCCGCGGAGCTCGGCGAGGGTGAACCGGTCCCCCAGGAACGCCTGGGCGATCCGGGAGTACGACATCTTGTTGCGGAGACGCCAGAGCGCGTACGCGACGATCCGGTCGTGGTCGAACGCGAGCGGCGGGTGCTCGTCCGCGAGGAACCACCGCACGTTCCAGTCGTCGGGCACCGAGCTCGCCTCGTCCGGGTGGACCAGGGCCCAGTACACGATCGACACGACGCGACTCGGGGAGCGGTCGACGTCGCCGAACGCGTAGAGCTGCTCGAGGTAGCGCGGCTGGACGTTCGTGGTCTCGCGGAGGCGGGCCGCGGCGGAGTCCTCGAGTCCCTCGTCCGGACGGACCCACCCGCCCGGCAGGGCCCACGACCCCTCGAACGGCTCGGCCACCCGTCGGACCAGCGGCATCCACAGTGCCGGCGCACCGGTGTCGGGGTGCGGGCGCAGCGCCACGATCACGGTGGAGACCGCGACGCGGATGGGGAGCTCGGAAGTTAGTGTCATATTGACTCGAAGTGTTCGGGTTGGGATGACACTATCACCGGGTTTCACGAGACGGAAACAGCCTCGAAAACTCCCGGTCGGAGCGCGCGCCTACATTGAGCCGCATGACTACGGTGACGAGGATGCACGCCGTCGTGTCGGGGACGGTCCAGGGGGTCGGTTTCCGGTACTGGACCGCACGGAAGGCCGACGGACTCGAACTCGCCGGCTACGCCCGGAACCTGTTCGACGGCACCGTGGAGGTCGAGGCGGAGGGTCCGGCCACGGCGGTCGACGCGCTGATGACCTTCATCCGGACGGGCCCACCCTCGGCCGAGGTGACCGACGTCACCTGCCGCGCCGTGGTGCCGCACGGCGACGTGGACGGCTTCGCGATCCTGCACTGACCCGGTACACACCCAGCGTCGACGGATGTCGGAGCGAAGCGGAATAATCGAATCCACTCAGGCGGTTGCCCTGTCTGCGCCCATGGCGCCCCCTCGTTCCAGCAGTCGTGTCCCACCAGGAGCCCCGCATGTCCCAGGCAGTCGATTCCGCCGCGCCCCGTACGGGGAGCATCGCGCAGCCCTCCGCCGGCGAGACCCGACTCGTGATCGGGCTGCTGCTCGTCTCGGCGTTCGTCGTGATCCTCAACGAGACGATCATGGGTGTCGCGCTCCCGCGGCTCATGGACGACCTCGGCATCAGCGCCGCCACCGGGCAGTGGCTCACCACGGGCTTCCTGCTCACGATGGCGGTCGTCATCCCGATCACCGGGTTCCTGCTGCAGCGCTTCAACACCCGGCCGGTGTTCGTCTGGGCGATGAGCCTGTTCTCGGCCGGCACCCTGATCGCGCTGCTCGCGCCCGGGTTCTCGATGCTGCTGATCGGGCGCATCGTGCAGGCCAGCGGGACCGCGATCATGATGCCGCTGCTCATGACGACGGTGCTCACGCTCATCGAACCGGCGCACCGCGGACGCGTGATGGGGAACATCTCGATCGTCATCTCCGTCGCGCCGGCGATCGGCCCGACCATCTCGGGGCTCATCCTCAACGCGTTCTCGTGGCGCTGGCTCTTCGGCTTCGTGCTGCCGATCGCCCTCGCCGCGCTGATCCTCGGCATGGTCAAGGTCCGGAACGTCTCGACGCCCCGGACGGCCCCGCTCGACGTGCTCTCGGTCGTGCTGTCCGCCTTCGCGTTCGGCGGGATCGTCTACGGGCTGTCGAGCATCGGTGAGGCCGGCACCACCGGCCCGCTCGTCCCGATCGTGTCGCTCGTCGTCGGCGCCCTCGCCCTCGCCCTCTTCGTGTTCCGACAGACCCGCCTGCAGCGCGTCGACCAGGCCCTGCTCGACCTCCGGACCTTCCGGACGAAGGGGTTCACGGTCCCCATCGTGGCGATGGGCCTGAGCTTCATGGCGATGTTCGGCACGCTGATCCTCCTGCCGATCTACCTCGAGCGGGTCCTCGGGCTCGAGGTCCTGCAGGTCGGTCTGCTCCTGCTTCCCGGCGGCCTCATCATGGGGCTCCTCTCCCCGATCGTCGGCCGCATCTACGACCGCCGCGGTCCTCGGGTGCTGCTCGTCCCGGGCTCGATCATCGTCAGCGCGGTCCTCTGGGCGCTCTCGACGGTCGGCGTCGACACCAGCGTGTGGTTCGTCCTCGGCGCCCACGTCGTCCTGAGCATCGGGCTCGCCCTGATCTTCACGCCGCTGTTCACCGCGGCGCTCGGCGGGCTGCCCCCGAAGCTCTACTCGCACGGCAGCGCGGTGCTCGGCACAGCGCAGCAGTTGGCCGGGGCCGCCGGGACGGCTCTGTTCGTCACGCTCCTCACCATCGGCGCCTCGGGGGCGGCCGTCGGCAGCGGGGCAGCGGGTCTCGCCGAGGCGACGGCCTCCGGCGTGCGGACGGCGTTCCTCGTCGGCGCGGTCATCTCGCTGTTCGGGATCGCCATGTGCTCCCTCGTGCGTCGTCCGGTCACGCCGGAGGGCGCCCCCGCTCCGTCGATGCACTGACCCGGACCGCACGCGCCGGGTCCGCGTGGCATCGTGGGTGCCATGCGGTCGACGACGAGCGAGCTGAACTGGTCCGGCACGGTCACCTACACGGCCGAACGGGTCCTGCGTCCGTCGTCGATCGAGGAAGCCGCCGAGATCGTCGCCCGCTCGCCCCGGGTGCACGGCCTCGGCACCCGGCACTCGTTCAACGACGCACCGGACGCCCCCGGCGTGCTGGTGGACCTCACCAGGATCCCGACCGACCTCGAGGTCGACCCCGCCGGACGGACGGTCACGATGGGCGCCGGCACCCGCTACGGCGTGGTCGCCCCCGAGATCGACCGCGCCGGGTTCGCCCTGCACAACACCGGCTCGCTCCCCCACATCTCGATCGCCGGCGCGATCGCGACCGGGACGCACGGGTCCGGCACCGCACTCGGGTCGCTGAGCACCGCGGTCCGGTCGTTCGAGGTGCTCGGGCCCGACGGGTCGGCGCGGACGATCGACCGCGCCGACCCGGCGTTCGACGGCGCCGTGCTGCACCTCGGCCTGCTCGGCGTCCTCACCCGGGTCACGCTCGACGTCCAGCCGAGCTACCGGATGCGTCAGGACACCTACGGACCGATCCCGTGGGACACCTTCACGGAACACGTCGCCGAGGTGCACGCGGCCGCGGCGAGCGTCTGCTCCTACACGGTGTTCGGGGACGAGATCAGCGAGGTCCTGCTGAAGTCACGGGTCCCGGACGGCGACGACGACGTGGCCGTCCCGGACGAGCTGTTCGGCGCGCCCCGGCTGCCCGGCTCGCCCGGGGACGGCCACCACACCGCCCGGGACGGCTCGGTGGGGCCGTGGTGGGACCGGCTGCCGCACTTCCCGATCGACTCGGTGCCGAGCCACGGCTCAGAGGTGCAGAGCGAGCACTTCGTCCCGCTCCGGCACGCGGCCGCCGCGCTCGACGCCGTCCGGACGATGGCCGCACGCATCCAGCCGCACCTGCACGTCTGCGAACTCCGCACGATGGCGGCGGACCCATTCTGGCTGAGCCCGACGCAGGGCGAGGACGTGCTCTGCATCGCGTTCACGTGGCAGAAGCACCCGGTCGAGGTGGCCGCGTTGCTGCCGGACCTCGAGGCACTCCTCGCACCGTTCGCCGGGCGGCCGCACTGGGGGAAGATGAGCTCGCTCGACCGGGCGGCGATCGCCGCGCTGTACCCGCGACTGGCCGACTTCCGCGACCTCGTCCGGTCGGCCGACCCGGACCGGACGTTCGCGTCGGCGTTCGGTGAGCGGGTCCTGGGGACCTGAGCCGCGCCTCCCGGGTCCGCGGCCGGACCGGTCTCACCCGATCGGCGTGACCGTCCTGGCGACCCCGTCCCAGTGCCGGACTCCCCCGATCACCAGCTCCTCGGGCAGCGGCGAACTGCGGAGCGCCGCAACGGCCGCGCCGAGGTCCTGGTCCCGCACGCGTCTCGCGAACGTCAGGTGCGGCGACCACGCGCCCGACCGGGTGGTCGCGACGGCTCCGGGGACGGCGCGGTGGACGGCCTCGTGGAACGCGGCGAGCGCGGGGTCGAGCACCACCGCCCGCACGAGGACGGACCGCCCCGGGCCGGCGGGGAACAGCAGGAGGCCCCCGAGCCGGAGCCGTGACGGCAGCGGCACGTCGAACCGATCCGGGACCCGCAGGTCGTCGCCGGCGGCCAGGGTGACGTGCGGGCTGTTCGTGTCCGAACGCCCGAGGCTCGGCAGGTCGGCCCGCACCAGCGCGTCCCACGCGGCACGCACCGCCGCGTCGGACGACGGATCCAGGACGAGTTCCACACTGCGCACGCACCGAGTGAACCAGTGGCCCGTGTGACACGGATGTAACACGGCGGAACGCAACTCGCACCCGTCCGGAGCGCCCGTTACACTCGACTGCACGTCGCGGACTCCGCGGCGACCCCCACAGCACCGCACGGCCCGTCCGGGCACGTCCCACGAGGAGCACCATGTCCGCAGCACCCGCACTGCCCGAGAAGCCGAAGGGCAAGCGCCCGATCGGCTGGATCATCGCCGCCGCGGTGGTCGTCGTCGCGATCGTCGTCGCCCTCATCGTCGGCGCCGTCCGCTCCGGCGGGTCCGACGACGGTGCTGCCGCCGGTGGTTCGCCGAAGACCGTGACCATCGGCGTCGCGGACAAGTCGCTCTCGTACTGGGACACCTACACGAAGCTCGCGAAGTCGAAGCTCAACGTCACGGTGAAGCTGACGAACTTCTCCGACTACTCGCTGCCGAACCCGGCCCTCAAGGACAAGCAGCTGGACCTCAACCAGTTCCAGCACATCCAGTACCTGGCCGACTACAACGTCACCTCGAACGACGACCTGCAGCCGATCGGTTCGACGGCCGTCTACCCGCTGCCGCTCTACGCGACGAAGTACGACGACGTCGCCGACCTGCCCGAGGGCGCGAAGGTCGCGATCCCGGACGACTCCATCAACCAGGCACGCGCGCTGCTCATCCTGCAGGCCGCGAAGCTCGTCACCCTGAAGGACGGCGGCTCGGCGTTCTCGACGACCACCGACATCGAGTCGTCGAAGGTCGACGTCCAGCCGCTGAACGCCTCGCAGACGGCGAACGCCCTGCAGCAGGGGTCCGTCGCGGCCGCCGTGGTGAACAACAACTACGCCACCGCCGCCGGTCTGCCGATCTCCGACGCGATCTACCAGGACGACCCCTCGAGCGCGAGCGCGGCGCCGTACGTCAACGTCTTCGCGGTGCGCAACGCCGACAAGGACAACAAGACGTACCTCGACCTCGCGAAGCTCTTCCAGGACGAGTCGGTGCAGAAGGTCTTCAAGAAGGACCTGCCCGAGGCGGTCAGCCGCGACGAGAGCGCGTCGACGCTGCAGGCCGAGCTCGCGAAGGTCGAGAAGGACGCGAAGGCGGCCAAGCAGTAGTGCCGGTCCTCGTCGAACTCCGCGGCGTCTCGAAGCACTACCGCCGCGCCGACACCGGCGAGACCGTGGTGGCCGTCGAGGACGTCTCCCTGGACGTGCACCAGGGAGAGGTCCTCGGCGTCATCGGGTACTCCGGTGCCGGCAAGTCCACGCTCGTCCGGCTGGTCAACGCGCTCGAGCTGCCCTCGTCGGGATCGGTGACGGTCGCCGGCAACGAGCTGACGGCGCTCCCCGAGCGGGACCGCCGTCTGGCGCGGCGCAACATCGGGATGATCTTCCAGCAGTTCAACCTCTTCCGGTCGCGCACCATCGCCGGCAACGTCGCGTACCCGCTCAAGGTCGCGGGCGTGCCGAAGGAGGAGCGGGACCGCCGGGTCGCGGAGCTGCTCGACTTCGTCGGGCTCCTCGACCGCGCGTACGCCTACCCGGAGCAGCTCTCGGGCGGGCAGAAGCAGCGCGTCGGCATCGCCCGGGCGCTCGCGGCTTCCCCGGATCTGCTGCTCGCCGACGAGGCCACCAGCGCCCTCGACCCCGAGACCACGTCCGAGGTGCTCGGACTCCTGCGTCGGGTGAACAAGGAGCTCGGCGTCACCATCATCGTCATCACGCACGAGATGGACGCCGTCCGGCAGATCGCCGACCGCGTCGCCGTCATGGAGCAGGGTCGGGTCGTCGAGGTCGGGGACGTGTACGACGTGTTCGCGAACCCGCAGACCGGGGCCGCGCAGCGCTTCGTCCGCACGGCCCTGCACGACCGGCCGTCCCCCGAGACGATCCAACGGCTCCGTGAACGACACCCGGGCCGGCTCGTGACCGTCCAGATCACCGACGAGGCCGGGCTGCAGAACCGTATCGACCAGGTCTTCCGCTCCGCCGGGGTGACCGCCGAGCTCGTCTACGGCGGCGTCGGTGAGATCCGGGAGCGTCGGATCGGGTCGCTCACCTACGAGCTCGGCGCCGTCACACCCGCAGCGGTCGACGACGCCATCCAGGCGTTGCGCGCCGCCGGGGTCACGACCGACGAGGAGGCGGCAGCGTGAACAACTCGTTCCAGAGCGTGATCGACACGTTCGACGTCTTCCTGTCGTCGGTGCGCGACACCATCGTGATGTCGCTCGTGTCGCTCGTCATCGCCGGCATCATCGGCCTGGCGCTCGGCCTCGCGCTGTACGCCACGCGTCCGGGCAACCTGCTCGGCAACCGCGCCGCGTCCACGATCCTCAACGTGGTCGTGAACCTCGTCCGGCCGATCCCGTTCGTGATCTTCCTCGCGGCCATCGCCCCGCTCTCCCGCGTCGTGGTGCAGACCACGATCGGCGTCCCCGCGGTGACCTTCGCGATCTCCCTCGCGGCGGCGTTCGCGGTGTCCCGGATCGTCGAGCAGAACCTGTTGTCGGTGGACCCCGGCGTCGTCGAGGCGGCCCGGGCATCGGGAGCGCACCCGCTGTCGATCCTGCTCACGGTGCTCATCCCGGAGGGCCTCGGCCCGCTCATCCTCGGTTACACGTTCATCTACATCGGCATCGTCGACATGACGGCGCAGGGGGCGTTGATCGGCGGCGGAGGACTCGGTGAGTACGCGATCACGTACGGGTCGCAGCGGTACGACTGGTGGATCGTGTACGTGTCCGTGGCGGCGATCGTCGTCATCGTGCAGCTCGGCCAGTTCATCGGCAACCGGCTGGCCAGGGCGACCCTGCGTCGCTGACGCGGGCGACGCTTTCGGCGCATCGGCCAGGAGGCGCGGTGCCGGTCCACGAGACCGG
>NZ_JAUZED010000077.1:0-12082 GCF_030705415.1 Curtobacterium sp. A7_M15
GGCGTCCGGCGCGCGACATGTCGTGCGACCGGACGGGGCGGACGGGTGCGGCAACGACGAGACGCCGCCCTCCCGGAGGAGGACGGCGTCTCGTGGGAGCGCTGGTTACAGGGCAGCCGAGCGCGGGAAGGCCGAGCGGCCCGCGTAGACCGCGGCGTCGCCGAGCTCTTCCTCGATGCGGAGCAGCTGGTTGTACTTCGCGACACGGTCCGAACGAGCCGGAGCGCCGGTCTTGATCTGTCCACCGTCGACCGCGACCGCGATGTCCGCGATCGTGGTGTCCTCGGTCTCGCCGGAGCGGTGCGACAGGATCGCCGTCATGCCGTGGCGGTGGGCGAGGGAGACGGCGTCGAGGGTCTCGGTCAGGGTGCCGATCTGGTTCACCTTGACGAGGATCGAGTTCGCGGCCTTCTCGTCGATGCCCCGCTGCAGACGCGTCGGGTTCGTGACGAACAGGTCGTCACCGACGATCTGGACCTTGTCGCCGAGCTCCGCCGTCAGGTGCGTCCAACCGGCCCAGTCGTCCTCGGCCAGCGGGTCCTCGATCGTGGCGAGCGGGTAGTCACGGACGAGCTCGGCGAAGTAGGAGGTGAACTCCTCGCCGGAGAGCTGCTTGCCCTCGAACGCGTACTTGCCGTCGTGGAAGAACTCGGTGGAGGCGACGTCGAGCCCGAGGGCGATGTCCTTGCCCGGCGTGAACCCGGCCTTCTCGATCGCTGCGAGCAGGAAGTCCAGCGCGGCGCGGTTCGACGCGAGCTCCGGAGCGAAGCCGCCCTCGTCGCCGAGGCCGGTCGCGAGGCCCTGCTTCTTAAGCTCGCCCTTGAGCGCGTGGTACGTCTCGACGCCCCAGCGCAGTGCCTCGGAGAAGGACTCGGCGCCGTAGGGCACGAGGAAGAACTCCTGGATGTCGACGTTGGTGTCGGCGTGCGCACCACCGTTGACGACGTTCATGAGCGGGACCGGCAGCGTGTGCGCGTTCGGGCCGCCGAGGTAGCGGAACAGGGGCAGGTCGGCCGAGTCGGCTGCTGCGCGTGCGACGGCGAGCGAGGCGCCGAGGATCGCGTTCGCACCGAGGCGGGACTTGTTCTCGGTGCCGTCGAGCTCGATGAGCGCGGCGTCGACCAGGCGCTGGTCGGTGGCGTCGAAGCCCTCGAGCGCCGGGCCGATCTCGTCGAGGACGGCGTCGACTGCCTTGAGGACACCCTTGCCGCCGTAGCGGGAGGCATCGCCGTCGCGGAGCTCGTACGCCTCGAACGCACCGGTGGAGGCGCCGGACGGGACGAGTGCGCGCGAGACGACCCCGTCGTCGAGCAGGACCTCGACCTCGACCGTCGGGTTGCCTCGGGAATCGAGGACTTCGCGTGCGCCTACGGCGTCGATCTGGGCCACGGGGTACTCCCTACACGTTCGGTTGTGGTGATTGCGGAGTCGATCCTAGCGACGCCCGGGTGAACACGAGGCGTGCATGACGGGCGACTGCGGAGAACTCACGCCAGCGGGCGGAACTCCACACCGTCGAGGGAGCGGGTGTCGGCGCCGACCGAGGCGAACGCGTCGAAGCCCTGCGCGACGAGTCCCGCGAGCAGGTTCTTCATGTTCTTCGTCCGTCGCTCGAGCCGGACGCGACGGTGTCCCTCGAGTGCTTCGGCCTTGAGCGCCGCGAGTCGGACCGGATCGACGTCCTTGTCGTAGACGAGCACGACGGCGTCCGACTCGGCGGACTCCGGGATCGTCACGAGGTCGACGAGCCGCTCGAACCCGAGCGAGAAACCGACGGCGGGGACGTCCTGCCCGAGGAACCGACCGATCATCCCGTCGTAGCGGCCACCACCACCGAGGCTGTAGCCGAAGTCGGGGTGCGCGACCTCGAAGATCGTGCCCGTGTAGTAACCCATGCCACGGACGAGCGTCGGGTCGAAGCGGAGGTCGACGCCCGGGAGTGCCGAGCGGAGCCGGAGCAGGTCCGCGAAGGCCTCGGCGTCGAGCCACGGTGCCCCCGCGACGGCGTCCCAGTCGGCGGTCTCGAGGGTGCGGATCGTGTCCTCGAGGCCGGGGAGCTCGACGCCGACCGTCTCGCGGAGCTCTGCCGCGACGCCGTCAGGCCCGATCTTGTCGAGCTTGTCGATCGTGATGAGCGCACGCTCGGCGGCGTCCGGGTCGGTGATGCCCCACGAAGCGAGCAGGGCGAGGAGGATCCGGCGGTCGTTGATCCGGATCGTGGTGCGTTCGATGCCGAGTGCGTCGAGGGCCGCGGTCGTCGCCCGGATGAGTTCGATCTCGGCCAGCTGCCCGGGTTCGCCGAGGATGTCGATGTCGCACTGCACGAACTGCCGGTACCGGCCCTTCTGCGGGCGTTCCGCGCGCCAGACCGGAGCGATCTGCACCGACCGGAAGACCGACGGCAACTCGGCCCGGTGGGTGGCGTAGAAGCGCGCGAGGGGCACGGTGAGGTCGAAGCGCAACCCGAGGTCGGCGAGGTCGAGCGGCGCAGCGGCGTGCTGCAGGTCCTCGGTGGAGAGTCCGCGCTTCATGACGGCGAACGCGAGCTTCTCGTTGTCGCCGCCGAGGCCCGAGTGGAGGCGCGCAGCGTCCTCGACGACCGGCGTCTCGATCTCGTCGAACCCGTGGCGGGCGTAGACGTCGCGGATCACACCCAGGACGTGCTCGCGCCGGGCCTTGTCTGCCGGGAGGAAGTCACGCATGCCACGGGGAGCCGTCACGGTCGGAGCCATGGGTCGATTCTGGCAGATCGGCCTCCCGACTTGCACAAGCACCGACCTACCGATATTCTGCATGCAGAACCTCGGTTCGACGGGTGCCTGATCCATCCGCCGAGCCGATCGCGTGGGCAACGTGCTGCAGTGTGCCCCGCGGTTCGAGCGGGCTGTTCCATCGGTGCCTCTTCCCTGGTGGTACCGACTGCCCGCTCGCGGGCGTCCTCCTTTTTTCGGGTTGGGAGGACGCCCGCACTTCCTGCCCGCACCCGTCCGCTCAGTCCCCGGCTCGGCCGGCCGAGTCCAACGCGGCGACGGCGGCACGCAGACTGGCGATCGGGTCGACCCCGGTCCCACGCGCCTCCGCGATCATCGCGAGCACGGCGGTTCCCCACCCGGCGTCCACGATGCCTGCACCGGCGCCCGGAACGTCACCCGCGCCTCCCGACGCAGCTCCCGCCGGCGCTGCAGCGACGTCCGGAACGTCACCCACGCCTCCCGACCGCGCCCCCGCGCCCGCCGCCGCCACGACGGAGGCGACGACCGCGTCGGAATCGCCCCGTTCCTCCAGGCGTTCCAGCAGCTTCACGGCCCGCTCCATCGGCGGCATCGCCCGGGGGACGCCGTCGAACACGCTGCGCCTCGAGGACTTCTCCTGAGCCTTGGCCGCTCTCCAGACGCGCACGACGTCCTCCACGGTGTCCGCCCGCTCGTCGCCGAAGACGTGCGGGTGCCGGCGCACCATCTTGTCCCGGGCGTCGGCGGCCACGTCCTCGAGGTCGAACGACTCCGCGAGCCCCGCGTGGAGGACCACCTGGTAGAGCACGTCGCCGAGTTCCTCGCGGAGTTCGACGTCATCCCCGGAATCGATGGCGTCGACGAGCTCGTACGACTCCTCGACCGCGTACCGCGCCAGCGACGCATGGGTCTGGGCGCGGTTCCAGACGCACCCTCCGGAGGGGTCGAGCAGGCGGTCGACGACGGTGACGAGGTCCGAGACGGCGGTCATCCGGTCATCGTGCCACGCCGGGTCCGACCGGCGCCCTCGCCGTGGGACGCGGTATCCTGAGGACGGCGTGTCGGGAAGTCTGGTCGACGGATCATCACCCGACCCCTCCCCGACGGAGTTCCATGCCGGCAATCGTCCGCTCCCCCCGTTTCAGCGCCATCGCCCTGCTCACCGCGGCGGTCCTCGGTCTCGTCGTGGCGAACTCGCCGCTCGGCCCCGGGCTCGAACACCTCCTGCACGTGCACGCGCCGTGGGGTGCGGTGGGACTCGATCTCTCGGTGTCGCACTGGATCAGCGACGGGCTGCTCGCGGTGTTCTTCCTGCTGGTGGCGATCGAGCTGAAGCACGAGCTCGTCGCCGGTGAGCTGTCGAACCCGAAGACCGCGGTGATCCCGGCGATCGCGGCGGTCGGCGGCGTGCTCGTCCCGGCGGGCATCTACCTCGCGGTCACCGCCGGGACGCCGTACGGGCGCGGCTGGCCGATCCCGACCGCGACGGACATCGCCTTCGCGCTCGGGGTCCTGGCGATGTTCGGTCGCGGCCTGCCCTCGACACTGCGGGTGTTCCTGCTGGCGCTGGCGGTGCTCGACGACCTCATCGCGATCATCATCATCGCCGTGGTGTTCGCACACGGCACGGACTTCCTCGCGCTGGCCGGTGCGGCCGTGGTGTTGGCGCTCTTCTGGTTGCTCGGCAAGACCCTGCGGCCTGGCCGACCCGGCCAGGTCTGGGTGATCGCGGGCATGGTCGTGCTCGGGGTCGCGACCTGGTGGCTCGTGTACCACTCGGGTGTGCACGCCACGATCGCGGGTGTGGCGCTCGGGCTCGTCCTGCCGCGCCGCCCTGGCCACACGTTGCACGAGAACGTCGAGCCATGGTCCAACGCGGTCGTCCTGCCGGTGTTCGCCTTCGCCTCGGCCGCGGTCGTCGTGCCGTCGGTCGGCATCGGGGAGCTGTCGCCGACGTTCTGGGCGGTGGTGCTCGCACTGCCGGTCGGCAAGGTGATCGGCATCACGGTGTTCGGGGCCGTGGCGACGAGGATCTTCCGCGCACCGGGTCGCTCGACGCTGTCGTTCTGGTCGATCGTCACCGTCGGGGTGCTCGGCGGGATCGGGTTCACCGTGTCGCTGCTCATGAACGAACTCGCGTTCGCCCGCAACGAGGAGGTCCTCGATGAGGGCGTGCTCGCCGTCCTCGTCGGATCGGGGATCGCGATCGTGGCCTCCGCGGTGGTGGTCAGCCTGCGGGCGCGGCGGTACCGCGCGCGGCGGGAGCTGTCGGAGGCTGAGGCGACCGAGTAGGCGCGGCGCCGCGGCGCCGCGGCGCCGCGGGGGGGTGCGGGCGTGCTGCGGGCGTGTCGACTCGGATCGACATCGTCGTTGTCGTACGACACCGACGATGTCGATCTTTGCACGCGCGCGATGTTGCACGCGCGCTCGGGCGACGACGCCGATGTCGTACGACAACGACAACGTCGCACCGGGTCCACGCCCAACACCGGCCGAGCCCCGTCGGGCGCCCGCACCGCCGCGCTGCCCCTCGGCCGTCCCGCCGCAGCCCCGCGCCTACGCCGCCGGCGTCTCCGCCGCAGCCTTCGACGCGCCGTACACCGCCGTCAGGATGCTCTCGACCCACTGGATGAGCGCAGCGTCCGGCAGCGTCTCACCGTGCGGCTTCGGCAGGGGGATACTCGCCGCGTCCTGCTGCGGGAACCACCGCGCGCCGGGGAACATCCGCTTGAGCCGCACCTGGGCCGAGTCCGCGAGCTCCTTGCCCGCGACACGGAGGTTCGACCCCATGACGACGACGTCCGACAAGCCGACCTGCTGCGCCATGCGACGGAGCCGCGAGACCTCGACCAGGGTGAGCACGGCCTGTGGCGGCTGCCCGTACCGGTCGGTGAGCTCGTCGAGGACCATGTCGATCCCCTCGGCCTGCGCCCCCGGTGCGGAGGCTGCGGAGAGCTTCTGGTAGGCCTCGAGCCGGAGCCGCTCGGACTCGACGTAGTCGTCCGGGATGTGCGCGTCGACCGGGATCTCGAGCCGGAGCTCGGTCTGCCCCTCGGCGACGTCCCCCCGGAACTGCGACACGGCCTCGCCGATCATGCGCAGGTACAGGTCGAACCCGACGCCCGCGATGTGCCCGGACTGCTCGCCGCCGAGGAGGTTGCCCGCGCCCCGGAGCTCGAGGTCCTTCATCGCGACCTGCATGCCCGCGCCGAGCTCGTTGTTCGCGGCGATGGTCTCGAGGCGGTCCTGCGCGGTCTCGGACAGGGGCTTCTCGGAGTCGTAGAGGAAGTACGCGTACCCGCGCTCGCGCCCACGGCCGACACGACCGCGGAGTTGGTGCAGCTGCGACAGCCCGTACTTGTCGGCCTTGTCGATGATGAGCGTGTTCGCGTTGGCGATGTCGAGCCCGGTCTCGATGATGGTCGTCGACACGAGGACGTCGAAGCGGCGCTCCCAGAAGTCCACCATCACCTGCTCGAGCGTGCCCTCGGACATCTGCCCGTGCGCCACGGCGATGCGGGCGTCGGGGACGATCTCGGCGAGGTGCGCCGCGACGGACTGGATGTCCTTCACCCGGTTGTGCACGTAGAACACCTGGCCTTCGCGGAGGAGCTCGCGACGGATCGCGGCGGCGACCTGCAGGTCGGACTGCGGCCCGACGAAGGTGAGGATCGGGTGTCGGTCTTCCGGCGGCGTCGCCAGGGTCGACATCTCGCGGATGCCCGTCACCGCCATCTCGAGCGACCGCGGGATCGGCGTCGCGGACATCGCCAGGACGTCGACGTTCGTCTTGAGCTTCTTCAGCTGGTCCTTGTGCTCGACGCCGAAGCGCTGCTCCTCGTCGATGATGACCAGGCCGACGTCCTTGAACTGGATGTTCTGCG
This sequence comes from Curtobacterium sp. A7_M15, assembly GCF_030705415.1. Lineage (GTDB taxonomy): Bacteria > Actinomycetota > Actinomycetes > Actinomycetales > Microbacteriaceae > Curtobacterium. The sequence goes on from NZ_JAUZED010000077.1 coordinate 6,617, forward strand.
ACAGGATCCGGTGCGTGCCGATGACGATGTCGACGGTGCCGTCGGCGAGCCCGGCGATCGTCTCCTTCGACTCCTTCTCGGTCTGGAACCGGCTGAGGGCGCGGAGGTGCACCGGGAAGCCCGCGAAGCGCTCCTGGAACGTCTCCATGTGCTGCCGGACGAGGAGCGTCGTCGGAACGAGCACGGCGACCTGCTTGCCGTCCTGCACCGCCTTGAACGCGGCTCGGATCGCCACCTCGGTCTTGCCGTAGCCGACGTCGCCCGAGAGCAGGCGGTCCATCGGGATCGGCCGCTCCATGTCACGCTTGATCTCGTCGATCGTGGTGAGCTGGTCGGCGGTCTCGGCGAACGGGAACGCCTCTTCCAGCTCGCGCTGCCACGGGGTGTCCGGGCCGAACGCGTGCCCCTTCGACGCCATGCGCGCGGAGTACAGCTTCACGAGGTCGACGGCGATGTCGCGGACGGCCTTGCGTGCCTTCGACTTGGCGGCCGCCCAGTCCGAGCCGCCCATCTTCGACAGGGTCGGGCTCTCGCCGCCGACGTACCGGGAGAGCTGGTCGAGCTGGTCCGTCGGCACGAAGAGCTTGTCGCCCGGGTAGCCGCGCTTCGACGGCGCGTACTCGAGGACGAGGTACTCGCGCTGCGTCTTCACGGCGTTCCGGCCGCCGGAGCTGACCTCGCGCGAGACCAGCTCGACGAACTTGCCGATGCCGTGCGTGGCGTGCACGACGACGTCCCCCGGCTTGAGCTGCAACGGGTCGACGACGTTCTTGCGCCGCCCCGCGAGCTTCTTCACGGTGCGGGCACCCTGTTGCACGCTGCGGCCGTAGAACTCGGCCTCGCTGAGGACCGCGATGCGCGGATCCGGGGTGGCGAAGCCGTGCTCGACGGCTGCGGTCGTCACGATGGCGACGCCTGGCTCGGGAGGCGCGGTGAGGGTTTCGGCACGGGCGGCGACCCCGGCGTCGGCGAGGACCTGCACCGCCCGCTCGACCAGACCCTTGCCCTGGGCGGTCACCACGACGGCCCACCCGTCGTCGGTGAGCTGCTTCACGTGCGCGATCGCGCCGTCCGCGCTGCCGGCGAAGCTCGGGATCGCCTCGGCCCGGACACGGATGTAGTCGCCCGCCTCGGCGACGGCCTCGGCGTCGGTGAGCACGCGTTCGGTGTCGCCCTCGTCCAGCCCGGAGTCGAACGGCGACACGGTCCACCACGTGCGCTGCCCACGGCCGTTCTTGAGCTGCTGCACGGTGAGGAAGTTGCCGGCGTCGAGGTCGATCGGCGCCTGGGCACCGGCGACCGCGGCGCTCCACGCTGCCTGCAGGAACTCGGTGTTCGTCTCGGCCAGGCTGTGCGCGCGGCCGCTCACGCGCTCGGGCGAGAACACGGTGATGACGGCGTCCTCGGGCAGGTACGACGTCACCGGCACGAGGTCCTGCACGAGGGCGGGGGCGAGGGACTCCATGCCCTCGACCGGGATGCCCTCGGCGATCTTCGCGAGCATCTGCGACAGGTTCGGGAACTCGTGCAGCATCTCGCGTGCGCGCTGGCGGACGTCGTCGGACAGCAGGAGTTCGCGCGATGCCGTGAGTTCGACCTGACCGAGGTCGTCGTCCGTCGTGCGCTGGTCGGCGACCGAGAAGGCCTTGATCGCCTCGATCTCGTCGCCGAAGAAGTCGACGCGCACCGGGTGGTCGGCCGTCGGCGGGAAGACGTCGAGGATGCCACCGCGGACGGCGAACTCGCCCCGGCGGGTGACCAGGTCGACACGGGCGTACGCGAGGTCGACGAGCTGCGACGCGATCGCACCGAGGTCGTTGCCGCGGGACTCCGTGCGGAGGACGACCGGTGCGAGCGCGGTGAGGTTGCCCGCGATCGGCTGCAGCGCCGCACGGACGCTCGCGACGACCACGGTCGTGCGGCGCTCGGCCGCCGGGGCGTCCTGCCACGCGGCGAGCTTCCGGAGCGTGGCGATCCGGGTGCCGACGGTCTGCGCGCTCGGGCTCAGCCGCTCGTGCGGCAGGGTCTCCCACGCAGGGAGCTCGAGCACGTCGGCGTCGGGGACGTAGCTGCCGACGGCTTCGCGCACGGCTTCGGCTTCACGCCCGGTGGCGGTGATGACGAAGACGCACTGGGGGCCGTTGCGCTCGGCGAGCAACGCCGCGAGGAGTGGGACGCGCAGGCCGTCGACGACCGAGAAGTCGGCGTCACGAGGGGCGGCGCGGAGCACGCGATCGAACGCGGAGGCGCGCGAGAGCGCAGGGATGATGCCCGAGATCGTCACTAAGGACATGGTACCGGCGGCCTCCGACAGCCGTGCGGGCGTGCGCGGGCGGCGAACACGCCGACACCGCCGCCGGGATCAGTGCCGGCGGGACGTCGACCGGGTCGTGCGTCGCAGCAGCACACCGGCAGTGATCGCTGCCGCCGACGCCAGCGCGAGCAGGCCGAGCGAGCCGGCGGCGCCGGTGCTCGCGAGCGTCCGGCGTGCCGCGGCCGGGTCCCGGGCGATCACCGGTGATCGCGACGCGCCGGGATCGCTCCCGCCACCGGGTGTCGGCCCAGCGGGTGTGCCGCTCCCCGCCTCCGGCGAACGGTCGACCGGCGACGGCGCGGATGGCCCGTCCGTCGGTGTCGGCGACGGCGACGGCGACGGCACCCCGACCGACGGCGTCGGCACCTCGACCGACGGCACCGGCACCGGCACCGAAGGCGACACCGACGGCACCGGCACCGGCACACGCACCGGCACCGGCTCCGAAGGCGACACCGACGGCACCGGCACCGGCACCGAAGGCGACACCGACGGCACCGGCACCGCCGTCGCCGTCACCCCCGCCGAGGGTTCCAGGCCCCCGACCCGTTCGGCCTCGACCACCCGCCGCTGGTTGTAGTCCGCCACCGCGATCCGGTCTCCGGGCCCCACCGTCACGCCCGTGGGGTTCACCAGCGGCGAGCCGTCCGGTGCACCCGAGAAGGCGACCGTCCAGGCCCCGTCCTGCCGGACCCAGACCCGTCCACCGCCGTTGTCGACCACGACGACCGACCCGTCGGCGAGCAGCGCGACCCCGCGCAGGCGCACCCGGTCCCGATCGTCACGGACGGTGCCGAGGGCGGACACGGTCCCCGTGCGCCGGTCGACCTGCCACACGCCGTCCGTGGTGCCGTCCGCCACGGTCAACACCGAGCCGTCCGGTGACGACGCGACTCCGGCGGGGTCGGTCCACGAGCCGTCGACGACGCTCCAGACGGGGTCGGCCGCAGACGTGTCCGTCTCCCAGAGTGCTCCGCTGCCGGGGACCGTGGCGAACAGGCGCGCACCGTCCACCGCGAGCTCGGAGACCGCCCGCGACGAGGGCCCGGGGAACCGGCGCACGACGTCGTTCCCGGCGATGACGGCGATCGTGCCCGGGCCTCCGGGCACGGGACGGCGTCCGGCCTCGGCGACGAGGATCCGTCCGTCGTCCGCCTCGACCAGGGCGGACGGGTTCCACATCGAGCGGTCGTCCGTGCCGAACGGCGCGACGACCGACCACGAGCCGTCGGGGTCGCGGCGGACGACACCGTTCCCGGCGAAGTCGGCGACGAGGAGCGCTCCGGAACGCGTGTACCGGACATCGTTCGGCGCGGAGAAGGACGGTGCGGCTCCGGGAGCGGCCGTGATGGCCGCGGTCGGGCTCCACGTCGCGGCAGCCGCGGTCGCCGGCGCGCCGATCGCCGCTGCGAGGCCGGTGCCGACCAGGAGCAGGACGGCGCCGACCGTGGACGGGATCAGCCACCCACGGATCGACCGCCGGGATCGGTGCATCGCCACGGGAAGACCCCCTCGTTCGTCGGGGGTCGGGCACCCCCGGCCAGAACCTACCGACGACGGGGGACGCCGCAGTCCCCCAGTTCGGGGACCGCGGTGCTCAGGACGGGGCGTGCACGCGCTGCTGCGCGGCGAGGAGGCCCAGGTCGGCGATCGCCTCGACCGCGTCGGCGCCGTCCGCCAGCAGGTTCGGCAGCGTCTTCTTCTCGGTCGGCGAGAAGTCGCGCAGCACGTAGTCGGCCGGGTCCTGCCGCCCCGGGGGTCGGCCGATGCCGATCCGCACCCGGGTGAACTCGTTCGTGCCGGTCGCCTTGATGATGTCACGCAGGCCGTTGTGGCCGCCGTGGCCGCCGCTGCCCTTGAGCCGGACGGTGTCGAACGGCAGGTCGAGCTCGTCGTGCACGACGACGAGATCGGCCGGGGTGGCGCTGTAGAACCCGAGCACACTCGAGACCGGGCCACCCGAGGTGTTCATGAACGACCCGGGCTTGGCGAGCACCAGGCGGGGTCCCCCGGGCACCAGGCGCCCCTCGGCGACCTGGTTCGGGGTCTTGTGCTTCTTGAACGTCGCCCCCATGCGGGCGGCGAGTTCGTCGAGGACCATCTGGCCGACGTTGTGACGGTTGCCCGCGTAGCCGGGCCCGGGGTTCCCGAGCCCGACCACGACGAGCGTCTTGCCTGTCATCAGCGTCGGCCAGATGTCCGCGGAGGGGTGTTACTCGCCGTTGACCGGGGCGGAGCCGCCCTCGGCGCCGGCTTCGGCGCCGGCCTCGGCCGCGGCCTCGTCGGCGGCGTCGTCGTCGGCGGTGCCACGCGGGGTGACGATCTGGACGACGAGTGCCTCGGGGTCGGTCTCGAGCTCGGCGCCCTCGGGGAGGGTGAGGTCGGCAGCGGTGATCTGCTTGCCGTCCTCGAGGCCCTCGACGTCGACGACGACGTGCTCGGGGATGGAGGTGGCGAGCACCAGGAGCGAGACCGTGTTGAGGTCCTGCACGTGGATGGTGCCGGAGAAGGACTCGCCCTCGACGACGACGGGCACGTCGACCGTGACCTTCTCGCCACGGCGCAGCACGACGAGGTCGATGTGCTCGATGATCTGGCGCACCGGGTCACGCTGGACGTCCTTGACGAGGGCGAGCTGGGCCGCACCCTCGATGTCGAGGTCGACGACCGCGTTGGCGGTGCGGACGAGCAGCATGGTCTCGTGGCCGGGCAGCGTGATGTGCTTCGGCTCGGTGCCGTGGCCGTACACGACGGCGGGGATCTTGTCGGCGGCACGGAGCTTGCGAGCAGCGCCCTTGCCGAACTTGGTGCGGACTTCCGCTGCGAGCTTGGTGTAGTCGGCCATGGTGTCTCCTGGTCTCGGGGACGACACCGGGGTGCCGGCATCGTGGGTCTGTGGTGTTGCAACTCGAACGCGTGCGCGCGTGAGGAACGTTCCCGAACTGGGCCGGCTCTCCCACCGCGTCGATCACGGCCGCGCTCGCGCGGCCCTCGCCGAAGTCAGTCACCGAGTCTAGCAGGACCGATCCGGGCGTGTCGCACCGTGCCCTGGACGTCGGTACAGGCGGACGGGAGGCGCGGGGGGGGGCCCCCCCCCCCCCCCCCCCCCGGGGGGGGGGCGGGGGGGGCCCCCCCCCCCGGCACCCCCCCGG
>NZ_JAUZED010000077.1:12092-17128 GCF_030705415.1 Curtobacterium sp. A7_M15
CGGCGGACGGGCGGCGCGGGGCGGCCCCGCACCGCGCCTCCCGTCCGCAGGTGGTCGCGTCAGTGACCCGCCGCTTCGGCACCCTCCGGCACCTTGAGGACGGACAGCACCACGAACGCGACCACGTACAGGCCGACGAACGTCCAGACCACGCCTCCGGGGCCGCCCCAGGGCAGCACGGCACTGACGACGGCGTTGCCGAGGAAGGTCGCGCCACCCGCCGCGGTGGCGTACATGGCCATCGCGGCGCCGCGACGCTCCTCGCCCGCGAAGGCGGGGACGATCGCGCCCATCGGCGTGAACCCGGCGAGCATGATGCCGAACACGGTGCCGGCGGCGGTCGCGAGCCAGAAGCCCCACTCGGAGCCGGCCGGCACGAGGTGCGGCACGTACCACCAGGCGAGGAGACCGACCGCCGAGGCCGCGATCCCGAACCACTTCACCGTGCGGATCCAGCCGATGCGGTCGCCGAGCGCGCCGAAGAACGCGTTGAACAGGATGTTGCCGGCGTAGACGATCACGGTCATGGTGAGCCACTTCGACTGCCCCCAGCCGAGCTCGGTGCCGATGATCGCGGGCATGATCACGAACATGCCGAACTCCGGGGCGGTGTTGACGAGCCGGATCAGGACCGCGAGCAGGACCTTCGGCCGCTTGACGCAGACCTCGATGCCGCTCGCGATCACCCTCGCGGCGGAGTGCGAACGCGGCGCGATCCGACCGAGGCCGGTGGGCTCGTGCACCCCGAACCGGACGATCGCCCAGCCGACCGCGACGAGGAGCAGTGACAGCGCCATCGACCAGGTCTCACCGGTGTGGCCGCCGCCGAACGCGGGGATCGTGCCGATCGCGATGAGCGAGCCGAGCGTCGGCAGGCCGCCGGTGAACACGACGTAGAACCACCCGACGGCGGTGGCGTTGCGTTCGCGGGCGACGGTGTGGTTCACCCAGCAGAGGAACGAGAAGGCGAACAGCGGGAAGCCGAGGCCCCGCAGGAAGTACGTCAGCGCGATCAGGCCGACCGACCCGGTGGGCAGTGCCGCGAGGAACGCGACCTGGAACACGACCCAGAGCACGGCGCCGATCGTCATCACCCGGCGCGGGCCCCAGAGCTCGGACAGCACGCCGGCGAAGTACGACGCGACGAGGACCGCGACGCCGTAGAGGCCGATCACCATCGCGGCGCTGTCGACCCCGCCGGAGCCCAGCGCGGCCGCGATGTGCGGCGAGATGAAGTTCGACTCGATGCCGTCACCGGTCATGAAGACCAGGACGCCGAGGAAGCCCCAGCGCAGCGGGTGCGGGATGCCGAGGCGGGCGAGGAGCCCCTCGTGGTCGGCGGCGGGCGGTGGCGCGTCGGTGCCTGACCCGGGTGCGGTGACACCGTTCGGCGGCGTCAGGGTGGTGGTGCGGGCGGTGCGGGGTTCCGACATGTGTCGTCTCTCCTGGAGGGGCCCCGGAGTGCTCGACCCGGCATCGCGGCATGTCTCCGGGGTGCGCCGCGCGCCGCGCAGCGCCCCGCCCGCGCAGTGGCTGCGGGTGGGTGCTGCGTCGGCGATGATGCGAGTCCTGTACCCGGGCCGCCCGGTGCTGTTGCCGAGGGCGGACCCGGCGGACCATCGCCGGCCCGAAGCATGGTGCCCGAGATTAGACCGCTCCAACGCCGTGCGTCAAGAACGACAACTGTTGGGTAACGATCTGGGCGCGCGGGCGGCGGAGCGGGTAGGTGGTCGTTTCGGGCACAGGTGGTCGTTTCGGGCGTAGGTGGTCGTTTTTTCTGACCGAGTACGCCCGATCTCGCTCACCACCGCGGCTGTGATGGGAAGGAACGCGTCTCGGTCAGCGCCCGGACGGGCTCTCCGGCGCCTGGTCGCGGATGACCTCGTCGAGGTGCCGTTCGACGTCGCGCTGGTCCGGCTCCGCGGCGTGCAGGACCGCGGCGTCCGTGGCCGTCACGTGCGACAACCGCCGCCACTCGGCGTCGTACAGCGCGTCGCGGTAGCCCGACGAGTGCTGGCAGGAGACGTCACGCTCGGCGACCGCGATCTCGGCGTCCTGGACGGGCGTCGACGCCAGGTTGGTCCCGTAGTCCATCTTCATCGACTGCGACGGCATCTCGCTCGGTGCTCGGGGCAGGTCGGGGACGTCGGCGTCCGCCATGCACGTGTGCCAGCGGGCCGCGGCGGCCACGACGGTCTCGTCCTCGCGGGCGGCCGTCCCGGCGAGGAAGGTCAGGCGCTTCGCGGTCATCGAGGCCCGCTGCACGCTGCCGTCCGGATCGTCGGTCCCGACGGTGCGCTCGGCCTGACGGAAGCAGCGGGTGACCGCGGACTGTGCGGCGTCGGCGAAGGCAGCGTTCCGCTCCGGGTCCTCACCCCACGCACGACGACCGTCCCGGTTCGCCCCGGCGGTCGACGGCGCGTGGTACCCGCTGGTCCGAGCGGTGTCCTCGTCGAGAGGGCGAGTCCACGACAGTGCCGGGGCCGGGTTGCCGCGCTCGGGGGTCTCCGCCGCGTCCGAAGCTGCTTCGAGGCCGTCGACGGTCGCCCACGGTGGCGGGAAGTCGATGCCCGCCTCCCGCAGGCACGGCTGCACGACGAGGTCCTCGGCGTACGCGGCTTTCTCCGACCCCGGCTGGACCCATCCGTCCAGCGGCATCGCCCAGGTGCCGACGCTCCGCTCGACGGTCGGCTCGATGGCTCGGTCCGCCGGTTCGGGGAGGGCGTGCACGACGCCTGCGCCGAGCCCCACGAGCACGAGGACGAGGGTGCCGGTCTTGGCGGCACGGCTGGTGCGCTGCATGGTTCCCCCTAGGCGCGGACGAGGCCGCGTTCGTGTGCGGTGATGACCACCTGGATCCGGTTCCGGAGTCCGAGCTTCGTGAGCACCGCGCGCACGTGGGACTTCACGGTCGCCTCGCTGAGGAACACGGCTGCGGCGATCTCCTGGTTGCTGAGCCCCTTCGCGACGAGCAGGAAGACCTCTCGCTCGCGGGCGGTCAGGGCGTCGAGGACCTCGTCACGTCGGTGGGTCTCGACGGGCACGCCCTGGGCGCGCAGGAGGTCGAGCGCCTCGGCCTCGGTCGGCGCCGGACGCCCCTCGTGCACGTCGCGGACCGTGGCCGTCACGACGTCGGGCAGCGCGTCCTTCGTGAGGAACGCCGCCGCCCCGGCCCGGAGTGCTGCGAGCACCGCGTCGTCACGTCGGATCGTGGTGAGGGCGACCACCCGGGGCCGGTCCCCGCCGGACGCAGCCAACCGGGCGAGCGTCTCGATGCCGTTCAGCACCGGCATGCGAAGGTCCAGCAGGAGGACGTCCGGCTGGACCGACGCGCACAGCGCCAGGGCCTCGGCGCCGTCGCCCGCGGTCCCGACGCACGTCATGTCGGGCTGTGCGTCCAAGAGCATCTGCATGCCCGACGCGAAGAGCCGTTGGTCGTCGGCCACCGCCACGCGGATCGAGCTCACCGGGCCGTCTCCAGCTCGCCGGCCACGACCACCGGCAGCCACGCGGTGACGACGAACTCGTGTTCCTCGTCACCGGCGCCTGCTCGCAGCCAGCCGCCGACCAGTCGTGCACGCTCCTGCATCCCCGCGATACCGGAGCCGCGGCCGTCCGCGACCACGAGCGGGACCGCCCCCGTCGACGTGACGACCACCCCGAGCCCCGGGCCGCGCCAGTCGAGGACGACCCGGACGGTCGCCGTGCGTCCCTGGTGCTTCAGCGCGTTCGTGAGGCTCTCCTGCACGATCCGGTGTGCGGCGTTCTGCGCGGCTGGTGCGAGGGAGCCGGGTTCGCCGTGCTCCTCGAGCACCGCGTCCATGCCGAGCTCGCGCATGTCCGCGACGAGGTCGGGCAGGTCCGTCAGGGCGTGTGGCATGTCCGGCCCGGCACCGTGGATCCGCTCGACGAGTGCCCGGACGTCACCGAGCGCGGAACGGCTGACCTCGGCGATGTCCTGCAACGCCCTGGAGGCGTGCTCGTCCCGCACAGCGATCGCCGCCGCCCCCTGGGCCTGCGACACCACGACGGCGAGCGAGTGCGCCAGCGAGTCGTGCACGTCGCGGGCGATCCGCGCGCGCTCCTGCTCGGCGCGCAGCTCCGCGCTCGTGACCTCGGTCTCGTGTTCGGCCCGAGCGGTCCGGACCCGCGCCAGGCCGATCCGCCACGTCGCGCCGATCGCCACGCCGACCGCCCAGGCGATCCCGCTTCCGCCGGCGATCGCGAGGGTGAGGAACACCAGGTCGGACCGCGTGCCGGCGGTGGAACCGGTCCAGCTCGCCCACACGTCCTGGTCCGCCACGGAGGGCACCACCATCGCCCAGGCAGCGGCAGCACTGCCGACGCCGAGCGCCGGGATCGCGAGCCACCGCATGAGGTCGGAGCGTCCCGCTCCCACGATGCCGGCGACGACCGCGATGGCGAGGTACTCGGGCCACACCGTCGCCTCGGGTCGCGCGAGCAGCCGCAGTGCCTGCAGGAGCGGCACGCCGGCGATCATCCCGAGGGCGGTCGCCGGCATCCAGGCGGCGAGTCCGATGGCGACGGCGAAGGCCACGAGCACGACGACGTGGTCGAGGTCCGTGCGGCTGGCCTCGGCGACGAGCCACAGCACGAGGTAGGCGGCCCCGGCGAGCGGGGCGACGAGGTGCCGTGCACGGCGACGGAGGAAGGAGCGCATGCGGCCGAGCGTAGGGGCGGTGAGCCCCGGGGAGCGAGCGCCGGGCACGGCTTTCATCCGTGTGGATGAGACGCACGCGGACGGCCTCGGAGCGCACCGCGCGTGGTCAGCGTCCGACGTCGCGGCGGTGCTGCTGGGCTGCCGCGAGGAGGTCGCGGGCTCGGTCGCTCTCGGTCTCCGCGTCGTCCCGCGCGTGCTCGAGACGCGTGACCTCGACAGCGGCCTCGGCGAGCCGGCGTTCGAGGTCGGCGCGGCGGTCCTCGGCGGCTGCGAGCGCGTCCTCGGCCGCGTCGAGCGCGGCGTCGGCATCGCGGGACTCCGTCCGTGCGGCCGTCTCGGCCTCGCGCGCGGCGCG
>NZ_JAUZED010000078.1 GCF_030705415.1 Curtobacterium sp. A7_M15
CGCTCGCGCACGCGCCCCGCCCGCGCACGCGCCCCGCTCGCGCGCCTGTCCCGCCGGCCTGCGCGGGGCGCCGACGCTCAGTCGTTGCCGACCGAGCAGGTCTCCTCGGATGCGCTCTGGCCGGTGATCGACGACGGCAACGGCGTCGCGGACCCGGTCGCGGCGCTCGTGGCGGTGCCGGACGCCGAACCGGAAGTCGTGCCGCTGCCCGCGGTGCTCCCCGTGGACGTCCCGGCGGACGACCCGCCGGCGGACGATCCGGCCGACGACGACCCCGCCGAGGGTGCAGCAGTCGCCGTCCCGCTCGCTCCCGAGGACTCCTCGGACGCCCGTCCCGTGCTCGAGTCGCTCAGCGAGGTCTTCTGGTCGTTCTGCAGTGCGACGTTGAGGGCGTGGGCGGCGTCCTGCTCGACGATCACCCGGGCGTTGTCGTCCGGGTCGTCCGCGACCGGGTACTGCACGAAGAGCATGTTCGCCGTGCTCATGCCGCGCAGCGCCCCGGCGAGCCCGACGAGCGTGCGGGCCTGGGCGAGGCCGTCGGACAGCGTCATGTTCGACAGCGCGGCACCGGCGAGCTTGTAGAGCGTGATCGGGTTCGAGAGCGTCCCGTCCGAGGTGACCTTCCGCAGCAGGGCCGACAGGAACACCTGCTGCGAGCTGATGCGGGCGAGGTCGCTGCCGTCGCCGACACCGTGCCGGGTGCGGAGGAACGCGAGTGCGTCCGAGCCCTCGAGGTTGTGCGAACCGGCCGTCAGGTGCAGGCCGGTGTAGGAGTCGTTGATCGGGTCCGCGACGCACACGTCCACGCCGCCGAGGGCGTTCGACATCTCGATGACGCCGTCGAACGTGATGAGGCCTGCGTAGGGGATGCTCAGCCCGGTGAGGTTCTCGACGGTGTCGACGACGCACGAGACGCCGCCGTTCCCGAGCGCCGTGTTGAACTGCGCGGACGTGGCCGCCGGGTAGGTCGTGCCGGTCTCGGGGTTCGTGCACGCGGGGATCGGCACCATGAGGTCGCGCGGGAAGCTGACGGCGGTCAGCTGGGTGTGGTCCTGCGAGATGTGGATCAGCATCGTGACGTCGTTCCGGGCGCCCTCGACGTCCTCGTCCGAGTCGAACTGTCCGACCCGGGTGTCGCTGCCGATCAGCAGGATGTTCGCGCCGCCCTTGATCGCGGTGATGTCGGCGGACTGCGCGGTGCTCTGGTCGTCCGTGCTGAGCTTGACCGTCCGCGGCGCGGTGGCGAGCTGCGCGCCGGCGATGGCGGCGACGCTGGTCCCGCTCACCAGCACGACGGCCACGGCGGAGGCCACGATCGACGCGAGCGTGCCCCAGCCGCGGCGGCGGGGGAGGCGGCCGTGGCGGGCGAACGGGCGTCGGGTGGCGTCGGGCACGTGGTCTCCGTTCGGTGGTCCGCGCGGGTCGGTCTGCACGGGCGAGGGGCGAAGGTCACGCTAGGGGCCGCTCGCCAGCGGGACCCCGGAGCGCGCCGTCAAACCACTGTGGAACGCTCAGACTGCCCTGTGAAGCCCCAGACGTGGGGACTTCGCCGTCTCCACTTGGCAATCCTGGGTTTACCACATAAGATCGATCTTTGGTGTGCCATGCCCCTTGGGCGTGGCGCCCGACCCGCAGACCGGCTCGGGGATCACACCGGTAATCCAACCAAGCGACAGTGAGGCTATGGCCAAGAAAGACGGCGTCATCGAGATCGAGGGCTCGGTGCTCGAAGCTCTGCCCAACGCGATGTTCCGCGTTGAGCTGACCAACGGACACAAGGTCCTCGCGCACATCTCCGGGAAGATGCGCCATCACTACATCCGCATCCTCCCCGAGGACCGCGTGATCGTGGAGCTGAGCCCGTACGACCTGACCCGCGGCCGGATCGTCTACCGCTACAAGTGATCCGCGAGCTGGAAAGGAACGGCCCGGCAACCCTGCCGGGCACGAAGCCAGCGAGCACGAGGAAAGAACAATGAAGGTCAACCCCAGCGTCAAGCCCATCTGCGAGCACTGCCGTGTCATCCGCCGCAAGGGCCGCGTCATGGTGATCTGCAAGAGCAACCCGCGTCACAAGCAGCGCCAGGGCTAGTCCCGGCTGCCTGACGCGATCGCCTCCGGGCGACTGCGAGCAGGATCCACAACTCAACATCGAACGCAGTACCAAGAACCGCGCGAGCGGGGACACCTCGGGGCGGAGGCCCGAGCACCGGTACTGCTCCACACCTCCATCGACAACAGGAGCAGCCAGCACATGGCACGTCTAGCAGGCGTCGACATCCCGCGCGAGAAGCGCGTGGAGATCGCACTCACGTACATCTACGGCGTCGGCCGTACCCGCGCGGTCCAGGCACTCGCCGAGACCGGTATCTCCGGTGACATCCGCGTCAAGGACCTGACCGACGACCAGCTCGTCGCCCTCCGCGACTTCATCGAGGGCAACTTCAAGGTGGAGGGTGACCTCCGCCGTGAGGTCGCAGCCGACATCCGCCGCAAGGTCGAGATCGGTAGCTACGAGGGTCTTCGCCACCGTCGTGGTCTCCCGGTGCGCGGTCAGCGCACCAAGACCAACGCGCGTACCCGCAAGGGACCGAAGCGCACCGTGGCAGGCAAGAAGAAGGCTCGATAGGAGACCCCGATGGCTACCCCCAAGACTGCCGCGCGCAAGCCGCGCCGCAAGGAGAAGAAGAACGTCGCCGTGGGCCAGGCCCACATCAAGAGCACGTTCAACAACACGATCGTCAGCATCACCGACCCGTCGGGCGCCGTCCTCAGCTGGGCGTCCTCGGGTGCCGTGGGCTTCAAGGGTTCGCGGAAGTCGACGCCGTTCGCGGCGCAGCTCGCCGCCGAGTCCGCCGCGCGTCAGGCGCAGGAGCACGGCGTCAAGAAGGTCGACGTCTTCGTGAAGGGTCCGGGTTCGGGCCGCGAGACCGCGATCCGCTCCCTCCAGGCCGCTGGCCTCGAGGTCGGCTCGATCAACGACGTCACGCCGCAGGCGCACAACGGGTGCCGCCCGCCCAAGCGCCGCCGCGTCTGACGCGAGGAGCAACCGGCCGTTCCCCGCTCGTTCCCTGACCGGGGCGAGCGGGGCCGGCCATTCCTGGTCGTTCGATCGCGCACCCCGGGCCGTCACGGTCCGGGCGTGCGCGTGATCACAACTCAACAGACCCGTCGGGGCCCGGTCGGCCCCGTCGTACCGCCGAGTGTCATATAGCGGACACTCCGCCGAAAGGAATCCCACAGTGCTCATTGCACAGCGCCCCACCCTGACCGAGGAGACGATCTCCGAGTTCCGCTCGCGCTTCGTCATCGAGCCGCTCGAGCCGGGCTTCGGTTACACCCTCGGCAACTCGCTGCGCCGCACGCTCCTCTCCTCGATCCCCGGTGCGGCTGTCACCAGCATCCGCATCGACGGCGTCCTCCACGAGTTCAGCACCGTTCCCGGTGTCAAGGAAGACGTCACCGAGATCATCCTCAACATCAAGAGCCTGGTCGTCTCCAGCGAGCACGACGAGCCGATCACGGCGTACCTGCGCAAGCAGGGTGCCGGTCAGGTCACCGCAGCGGACATCTCCGCCCCGGCCGGTGTCGAGATCCACAACCCGGACCTCGTCATCGCGACCCTGAACGACACCGCACGCTTCGAGCTGGAGCTGACGATCGAGCGTGGCCGCGGCTACGTCTCGGCGACGCAGAACCGTTCGGAGTTCAGCGAGGCCGGTCAGATCCCGATCGACTCGATCTACTCGCCGGTCCTCAAGGTCACCTACCGCGTCGAGGCGACGCGTGCCGGTGAGCGCACGGACTTCGACCGCCTGGTCGTCGACGTCGAGTCGAAGCCGGCCATCACGCCGCGCGACGCCATCGCGTCGGCCGGTCGCACGCTCGTCGAGCTGTTCGGGCTCGCCCGCGAGCTCAACACCGCGGCCGAGGGCATCGAGATCGGCCCCGCGCCGGTCGACGCCGTGCTCTCGAACGAGCTGCAGACCCCGATCGAGGACCTGGACCTGTCGGTCCGCAGCTACAACTGCCTCAAGCGGGAGGGCATCAACACGGTGTCCGAGCTCGTCGCCCTGTCGGAGACGCAGCTCATGAACATCCGCAACTTCGGTCAGAAGTCGGTGGACGAGGTCAAGGACAAGCTCACCGAGCTCGGCCTGTCCCTCAAGGACACCGTCCCCGGATTCGACGGCGCCCACTTCTACAGCGGGTACGACGAGGACGAGTCCAACAACTGACCTCGCGCTGACGCGCACGCGTGCCGCTGACGCAGCGCGCACCACCATCACCACTGGAGAACTGACATGCCGAAGCCCACCAAGGGCCCCCGCCTCGGTGGCGGTCCCGCCCACGAGCGCCTGCTCCTGAGCAACCTCGCCAACGCCCTCTTCACGCACGGCCGCATCACGACGACCGAGACGAAGGCCAAGCGCCTCCGTCCCGTCGCCGAGCGGCTCATCACGTTCGCGAAGCGTGGCGACCTGCACGCCCGTCGTCGTGTGATCAGCATCCTGCGCGACAAGTCCGTCGTGCACACGCTGTTCACCGAGATCGCCCCGCAGGTCGAGGACCGTCAGGGCGGCTACACCCGTATCACGAAGCTCGGCTTCCGCAAGGGCGACAACGCGCCCCTCGCGTCGATCGAGCTCGTCCTCGAGCCGGTGTCGAGCACGCCGGCACCGGTCAAGCGCGACGCGGCACCCGCCGCTGCTGCTCCGGTCGAGGAGCCCGCCGCGGACGAGACCACCGACGAGGCCCCGGTCGAGGAGACCGAGACCACGGAGGAGTCCGCCCCCGTCGCCGACGAGACCGAGACCGAGGCTGCTGCCGAGGTCGAGGCCGACGCCGCCGAGAAGTCGGACGACAAGTAGTCGCAGCACCACCACCACGAGGAAGCCCCCGCAGCACGCGTTGCGGGGGCTTCCTCGCGTCCTGGAGGTGACCGAAGGGCGGCCGGGAGGCGCGGTGCGGGCCCGCCACGTTCCTCCAGGACCGGAAGCGGTCCAGCCGCAGAACGCGGAACCGCAGCGATGCACAGGTGCCACCGGCGTATCGTGACCGGCCGACACCACGAGAGGGACGGATGCAGTTCGACCACATCGCCGGCGTGGGCACCCGGGTCTGGCGGTGGAGCCGGACCTCCGGGACGCAGCCGCGGCTGTTGCACGCAGCGAAGGCCGCCGCCGCTGCGGTCCTCGCGTGGTTCATCGCCAGACACGTGCCCGGCGTCGCTGCGGAGTACCCGTACTACGCGCCGCTCGGAGCCGTCGTGGCGATGCAGGCGACGGTGTTCGCGGGCATCCGGAGCGGTGTGCAGACCCTCGTGGGGATCGCGCTCGGCATCGGCATCGCCGGGTTCACGATGTGGGTCGGGGACCCGGGCTTCCTGGCGATCGCGCTGGCCGTCGGCATCGGCGTGCTCGTGGGCGGGTTCCGGGTCCTCGGCGAGGGGAGCTCCTGGGTGTCGACCGCCGCGCTCTTCGTCCTGCTCGTGGGCGGCGCGCACGCCGAGGGGTACTCGCTCGGGTACCTGGTGCAGATGGCCGTCGGGGTGGTTGTGGGCCTGCTGGTGAACTTCCTCGTCTTCCCGCCCCTGCGCTTCTGGGACGCCGAGCACCGGATCGACGCGGTCAACGGGGTGCTCGCCGACCACCTGGACGGGCTCGCCGCGGTCCTCGAGGACGGCGAGCGCGACGAACGGGCGTGGGACCGGCAGCAGGACAGGCTCGACCGTGCCATCGCCGACGTCCGCACGCGGGTGTCGATCGCCCACGAGAGCCGGCGGCTGAACCCGCGCGGAGCACTCCGGGGATCGCGTGCGCGGCTCGAGCAGGACGGCGCCCGGTTCCGAGCCCTCGAGCGGGTCGCCTGGTACACGACGGACCTCACCGAGTTGGTCGCCCGGTCGGGTCCGGTGTCCGAGGGACTGGGGCGGCCGGACCCCGAGTTCGCCGAGCCGCTCGCGAAGGCCCTCCGCGAGCTCGCGTGCATGATCCGCGGCGAGTGCCCCGAGGAGGCCGGCGACGACGCGGTCGCCGAGGTCGAGCGGGCACTGGACGCGTCGCGTGAGAACCCGTCGCAGGTGGCGGTCACGTCCGCCGCGCTCGTGGCGATGCGCGGCATCGTGGAGTCCGAGCGGCGGGCGACCAACGACCTCGACACCCGGACGGGACCCTCCGCCTTCGGGAGCCCTCGCGGTTGACGCTGGAATCTATAACCGGACGGTTATAGAGTGGGTCACGTGCACGCATTCGACGTCCTCGGTGACCCCGTCCGACGCCGGCTCACGGAGCTCCTCGCCGAGGGGGACCGGACGGCCGGTGCGCTGACCGACGCCATCGGGACGGAGTTCGGCATCTCCCAGCCCGCGGTCTCCCGCCACCTCCGGGTCCTGCGCGAGGCCGGGTTCGCCACGGCCGTACCCCGAGGGACGGCGCGCGTGTACCGGCTGGAACCCCGCGCCGTCGAGGAACTCGACCGCGCTGTCGAACGCTACCGCGCGCTCTGGCGGCAGCGTCTCGACGCCCTCACGACCGAGATCGCCCGTGGCCGACGTGCCACGGGCCAGACCGAGGAGCACTAATGCGCACCATCGACGGCACCGTCGAGAGCTCGCCCACCGGCGGCTACCTCATCAGGTTCGCCCAGACGTACCCGACCACCGTCGAGGACCTCTGGGACGCCATCACGGACCCCGCCCGGCTCTCGCGGTGGATGGCACCCTACGAGGGCGAGTTCCGTCTCGGTGGACGGTGGCTCGCCCGGTACGACGACGGCAGGGTGTTCACCGAGGGGACGATCACGGCGTGCGATGCCCCGCGGACCTTCACGACGACGTGGCTCGCGCGTGAGGAGCAGGAGACGACGATCACCGTGACGGTCGATGCCGTCGCGGACGGTGCGGCACTCCGACTCGAGCACGACGGCGTCGGCAGCCGGGACTACGCGCCGGGATGGCACACGTACCTCGAGCTCCTCGAGCTCGACCTCGCCGGCGACGTCGAGGGCACAGCGGCCTTCGACTGGGACGCGCGCTACGCCGAACTCCGGGGGCGGTACCCGGACGCCTGATGCAGGGCGGGACAGCGTCGGTCGTCCGTAGACTCGGACCGTGCCCGAACTGCCGCGTGTCGCCGTCCTCGGACCCGTGACCGTCGCGGATCCGACGGGCGCACCGACGGCCGTGCCCGGTGCCCTCGCGCGGTCGTTCCTGACGGCGCTGGTCCTCGCCCGGGGCCATGCCGTCACGACCGAGGCGCTCATCGACGAGCTCTGGCCCACGGACCAGCCACGCGGTGCGCGTGCAGCGCTGCAGACCCTCGTCTCCCGGCTCCGACGCAGCACCGCCGACGGTGTCGTCGTGTCGACCAGCACCGGGTACGCACTCGGGGTCGACCCCGGGTCGGTCGACCTCACGGCTGCCGAGCGTGCGGCCGCCAGCGACGACGTCGCCGTGCTCCGGGCAGCCCTCGACGGCTGGCGGGGCGACCCCGGTGCGGACGTCGACGGGGACCTCGGCGCCGCGCTCGCCGAGCGTGCGGCCGCCGCACGCCGTGCGCTCCGGCGCCGACTCGGCGAGCTCCTGCTCGACCGCGGGGACGCGGTGGAAGCGGCGGCACTGTGGCTCGCCGAGTCCGAGGCGAACCCGTTCGACGAGGTCGCTGTCGCGGGGCGCATGCGCGCGCTGGTCGCCGCGGGCCGGGGCGCCGAGGCACTGGCCGCCTTCGCGACGCACCGCGACCGCCTCGCCGACGAGCTCGGCGCGGACCCGTCAGCCGACCTGGTGCGGTTGAACGCCGACCTGCTCCGCCGGTCCGCGGCCGACTCCGGTCGTGCTCGCCGGGTCGGGCTCCGGGCGGCGCCGAACACGCTGGTCGGACGGCAGGAGGACCTCAGCGCCGTCACGGACCTGCTGTCCCGCAACCGTCTCGTCACGATCCTCGGTGCGGGTGGGCTCGGCAAGACCCGCCTCGCGCAGGCCGTCGCCGCCGAGGTGTCGCCGACCAACGGTGTGGTCGTGTTCGAGCTCGCGCCGATCGCCACCGCCGAGGACGTCGTCCCAGCGCTCGGCGCCCTGCTCGGAGTGGCCGAGTTCCGCTCGGCCCGGGCACTGCGGGACGTCGTCGTCGCCGATCTGCGGGCGCGCGTGGGGCGGGCGCTCGGGGAAGCCCCGACGGTCCTCGTCCTCGACAACTGCGAGCACCTCGTCGCCGACGTCGCCGCCTTCGCCGCAGACCTGCTCGCGAGCATCCCGGACCTCCGGATCCTCACGACCTCCCGGGCGCCGCTCGCGATCGCCGGGGAGGTCGTCGCGCCGCTCGCGCCACTGCCGGTCGAGGCCGACGGGGCCGCGGTGCGACTGTTCACCGAGCGCGCCCGGGCTGCCCGACCCGGAGCCGTGCTGCCCGTGGACACCGTCCGCCGCATCTGCACGCGGCTCGACGGGTCGCCGCTCGCGATCGAGCTCGCCGCGGCCCGCATCCGGGGCATGAGCATCGACGAGATCGAGCGCCGGCTCGACGACCGGTTCGCCCTGCTCCGCGGCGGGGACCGCAGCGCTCCGGAGCGGCACCGCACCCTCCTCGCGGTCATCGAGTGGAGCTGGCGGCTGCTCGACGAGGGCGCGCAGGACCTGCTGACCCGCCTGGCGCTGTTCCCGGACGGCCTGGCCGTGGACGCCGTCGAGGCCGTGGCCGCACCGGACCGACGCGGGGACGCGCTCGACGACCTCGCCGAGCTCGTCGAGCAGTCCCTCGTCCAACTCGTCGAGGTCGAGGGGGAGCCGGTCCGGTACCGGCTGCTCGAGACCGTCCGCGAGTTCGGTGCCGCACGACTCGACGAACGCGGCACCACCGACACCGTGCGCGCCGCGATGATCCGCTGGGGACGTGACTTCGCCGCGGCCCGGAACCTCTTCACGGTGACCGGTCCGCAGCAGTTCGACCGCTTCCACGAGGTCCAGCGCGAGGCCGACAACCTCGTGACCCTGCTCCGCTGGAGCCTCCGCACGGACGACGCCTCGGCCACCGCCCAGGTCTTCGCCGCCCTCGGTGCCTACTGGACGCTCCGGGGCGCCCACGGCGAGGTCACCGCGGTCGCCTCGGACGTGGTCGCGGTCCTGCGCTCTGGTCCGCCCGCGCCCGAGGACCTCGCCGCGGTGCACGTCGGGCTCGTCGTCGCCGGGGCGTCCGCGGCCTTCGACGACCGGCGGACGGCAGCCTCGGCGATCTCCACGCTCCGGCGCCTCCGTCGCACCGGGACGACCGGCTTCCCGGTGCTCGACGCGCAGGCAGCCCTCCTCCTGACGCTCGGTCGTCCGGCGGTGAGTGCCGCACTGCTCGCGCGTCTCCGCGACGACCCCGACGACGGCGTGGCCGGCCTCGCCAACATGCTGAGCGCGCCGCTCGCCGAGAACGACGGGGAGTCCGAGTCGGCCCTGCGGTACGCCACCCGCGCGCAGACGCTCGCGGAGCGAACCGGCGACGCGTGGACGATCGGCACCGTGGCCGTGACCATGACGCAGCTCCTCGCCCAGACCGGACGGTACGCCCAGGCCCTCGAGAACGCCGGCCGCGCCCGGGAACAGCTCGAGCGCTTCGGCGCCGAGGACGACCTGTACGAGATCGGCTGGACCGTCGGACTCTGCTCGGCCGCGACCGGCGCCGTCGACACCGCGCGGTCGATCGCCGCCGAGCTGCAGCACCGGCCGATCGCGGGGCGTGGTGGGTTCGACGGCGACCGCTCGCAGATCGGGGTGCTCGCGGTCGCGATCGGCGCGGAGTGCCTCCGGTTCGAGGGCGACCTCGCCGCGGCCGCCGCGCAGTACACGGCCGCGTGGGACTGGGTCCTGCCGCACCGGAAGGCGACACCGCACTGGACCGTGATGGCGGGCGCCGCGCGGATCGCGGCGGTGGACGAGGCGGCGCTGCACGCGGCCGACGGTGCCGTACCGCGCCTCCGGGACGACGAACGCGCGGTCGCTCGCCGCATCCGCAGCACCGCACTCGTGATGATCCGCGTGCACCCGTGGTGGCTCGACCTGCCCGTCATCGGCACGACGATGGCGGGGCTCGCCGTCGCCGCGGCCCGCAGCGGCCGGTCGATCGACGCCGCTCGGTGCTGGGGCGTCGCCGTGCGGTTCGGCACCCGGCAGGACTTCGCCGTGCTCGGGCACGGTCGGCTCCGTCCGCTCCTCGTCACCGCGGTCGGCGAGGGTCCGGTCGCCGACGCCGAGACGGCCTCGGCCGGATGGGACCGGACCGAGGCCGTCGCAGGGGCGCGGGCGCTGCTCGAGGACCTCCGCTACGCCTTCCGCATGTAGGCGCGGACGGTCAGCGGCGCGAACACCGCGACCACGACGGCGGCACCGAGCAGGCTGATCCAGAGGTCACCGGTGACGGCGCCGTGGTTGATCAGCTCGCGGACGGCGGTGATGAGGTGCGAGATCGGGTTGACCTCGGTGAACCAGCGCAGCCAGCCGGGCAGGGTGTCCGTCGGGACGAACGCGTTCGACAGGAAGGTCAGCGGGAAGAGCACCAGGTTCGCGATGCCCGAGACGCTCGACGCGGTGCGGGCGATCACGCCGAAGTACGCGAAGATCCAGCTGATCGACCAGGCGACGACGATCACGAGCAGGCCTGCCAGCACGATCGCCGCGGCGCCGCCCTCGGGACGGAGACCCATGATGATGCCGACCGTGAACGTGATGGCGGTGGCGATCGCGTACCGAACGGTGTCGGCGAGCAGTGCACCGGCGAGCGGGGCGATGCGGGCGATCGGCAGGGACTTGAAGCGGTCGAACACGCCCTTGTCCATGTCCTCGCGCAGCTGCACACCGGTGACGATCGACGACGTGATGTTCGTCTGCACGAGGATGCCGGGGATGATGACCGGCAGGTAGCTGGCGACGTCACCGGCGATCGCACCACCGAAGATGTACGTGAACATCACGGTGAAGACGATCGGCATGAGCGTCACGTCGAACAGCTGCTCGGGCGTGCGCCGGACCTTGACCAGGCCGCGGTACGCCATCGTGAAGGACTGTCGGACGGTCGCAGCGAGACCGGCACCGCCGATGCCGGGGCGCGGGGCGATCCGCGGTGTCTGCGTGGGGACGGGGGCGATGGTGGTCATGCGATGCTCCCTGCGAGCTCGTGGTCGGCGTCCTCGTCCGTGGTGGCCGGGGCGCCCGTGATGGTGAGGAAGACCTCGTCGAGCGTGGGCTTCTGCACGCTCATCTCGGCGAGGGAGATGCCGGCGTCGCGGAACGACACGAGCAGGTCGGTCACGCGGTCCGGGTCGGACATCGGCGCGGTGAGGCGCGACCCCTCGGGGCTGGCCACCGCGTCGACACCGAGGGTGTTCCGGACGATGGCGCGGGCGGCGTCGAGCCGGAGCGCGTCGGCCAGCCGTAGTTGGAGCGAGCTCGAGCCGATGGAGGCCTTCAGTTCGTCGCCCGTGCCCTCGGCGACGACGCGGCCGTGGTCGATGACGGCGATGCGGTCCGCGAGCTGGTCCGCTTCGTCGAGGTACTGCGTCGTCAGCAGGACGGTGGAGCCGGTCGCGACGAGCTCCCGGATCGTGTCCCACATCTGCGCGCGGGTACGCGGGTCGAGGCCGGTCGTCGGCTCGTCGAGGAACAGCAGCGGCGGCTGCGCGATGAGGCTCGCGGCGAGGTCGAGACGACGACGCATGCCGCCGGAGAAGTTCTTCAGCGGGCGCGAGGCCGCCTCGGTCAGCCCGAAGCGGTCCAGCAGCTCGGAGGCCTTCCGCTTCGACTCTGCTCGGCCCAGGCCGAGCAGGCGGGAGAAGATGACGAGGTTCTCGGTCGCGCTGAGGGTCTCGTCGACGCTGGCGTACTGGCCGGTCACGCCGATGAGCGAGCGGACGGCCTGCGCCTCACGTCGGACGTCGCGCCCGAAGATGCGGGCCTCGCCGGCGTCCGGCTTGAGCAGCGTCGCCAGCATCGAGATGGTGGTGGTCTTCCCGGCGCCGTTGGGGCCGAGCACGCCGTAGACCGTGCCGGCCTCCACACGGAGGTCGACACCGTCCACTGCGCGGTTCGTCCCGAAGGTCTTCACGAGGCCGGAAGCCTCCACCGCGAGCGGTGTGGTGGTCATCGCGGGTCCTTTCTGGTGACTCGACGCGGTTCGTCGATGTCGAGGACGAAGGTGCCGCCGACCACTCACGCGGCACTGACGCGGCACTGACACCGGTGGACGGCGCGCGTCAGCCGCGTGCTGTGGAGGAAGGACGGGAGGCGCGGCTCGGCCCCGGTACGGTGGCTTCGTGGACGAGAGGGCGGGCCTGCAGGGCGGCGGTGACGTCGGCGGCGTCCGGCTGCGGCTGGACATCGCCTACGACGGTGCCGCGTTCTCCGGGTGGGCTCGGCAGCCCGGCCTCCGGACCGTGCAGGGTGCGCTCGAGGCCGCGCTCGCCACCGTCTTCACCCGCTGGGGCGAACCGCCCCTGCTCACCGTCGCCGGACGCACCGACGCCGGCGTGCACGCCACGGGCCAGGTCGCCCACCTCGACCTCACGCCCGCGCAGTGGGGTGCGCTGGTCGCCAAGCGCGGGTCGGGGCGCTCGCCGCTGGACGGACTCGTGAAGCGCGTCAACGGCATCGCCGGACCGGAGGGCGACGTCGTGGTCACCGGGGCCTCGGTCGCGCCCGATGGGTTCGACGCCCGGTTCTCGCCGCTGTGGCGTCGCTACTCCTACCGGATCGCGGACGCCGACGCCCCGCGCGATCCACGTCGACGGGGGCACACGGTGTGGCACCCGACGCGTCTCGACCCGGCGGCGATGGAGCGCGGTGCGCTGCGGCTGCTGGGGCTGCACGACTTCGCGACGTTCTGCAAGCCGCGCGAGGGCGCGACGACCATCCGGACGTTGCAGGAGTTCCGCTGGGACCGCGAGCCGGACGGCGTGCTGGTGGCGCGCCTCCAGGCCGACGCCTTCTGCCACTCGATGGTGCGCGCGATGGTGGGGGCGACGATCGCGGTGGGCGAGGGCCGGTTCGGCGCCGACCGGCTCGAGGAGCTCCGGGTCGCCGAGGCCCGGACGAGCGAGTTCACGGTCGCGCCGGCGAAGGGGCTGACCCTGACCGAGGTCGGGTACCCGG
The DNA here is from genome assembly GCF_030705415.1 of Curtobacterium sp. A7_M15. Classification (GTDB taxonomy): domain Bacteria; phylum Actinomycetota; class Actinomycetes; order Actinomycetales; family Microbacteriaceae; genus Curtobacterium. The sequence goes on from NZ_JAUZED010000078.1 coordinate 13,124, forward strand.
CGGACGACGAGCTCGCCGCGCGGGCGTCGCAGACCCGCGCGCGACGTGGTTCGCCCGACGACGGCGGTAGCGTCGGGGGATGACCTCCCGCGAACCCCGCTCCGTCGTGTCCGTCGCACCCGGGGTGGTGTTCGTCGAGGGGCCCGTCTCGAACTGGGTCGTCCTGGCGGAGGAGGACGGCGTCGCGCTCATCGACGCCGGGTACCCGGCCGACGCCGACCTCGTGCTCGACACCGTGCGGTACGCCGGTCACGAGCTCGACGACCTGCGGCGGATCTACGTCACGCACGGGCACGTCGACCACGTCGGCGGCATCCCCGGCATCCTCGAGCGGTACCCGCACGTCGAGGTGCTCGCCCATGCCGACGAGCTCGACAACGTGCGCGGGCCCGCCCGGCAGCAGGTGACGCCGGCCGAGATCGGTGGACGGCTCGCGGCGCCGCGGGTGCTGCGCTGGCTCGCCCGCGCGATCCGCTCCGACGCCCTGCGGCCCACCGCGGTGCCCACCGCCCGCGCGTTCACCGGCGTGGACTTCGCCGGACGGGCTGTGGCACCCCTGCCGGCCGTCGGGCACACCGTCGGCTCCACCGCGTACCTCCTCCCCGCCGCGAACGCGATCGTCACGGGGGACGCCGTCGTGAGCCGTCACGACACGCAGCCGGCGTCGTGGTCCCCGCGACCCCGGATGATCACGCCGTTCTTCACGGCGGACCAGGCGCTCGCGCTCGAGTCCGCGCGGGCGCTGCCGATCCCCGAGGTCCTGCTCCCGGGGCACGGCCCGGCGGTGCACCGGGTCGGATCGGCGTGGCTGCCCATCGGGCCCTGAGACCGGGTGCCCGTGCGCCCCGATCAGGGGTGGAACGGACAGTTCACCAGCCGGAAACCTGTGGGGCCCCGCAGCTCGGTACGGTGCGATCATGCACAGATCCGTCGGGCGCACCCTGCTGTGCGCCACCGCAGCTGCCGCGCTCGTCGCGGCACCGCTCGTCTCCGTCTCCGCAGCCTCCGCCGATCCCGAGGGCACTGGCCTCGTCATCGCCGAGGCCTACCTCAAGGGCGGCAGCGCGAACCAGCCCTTCACGAACAAGTTCGTCGAGCTCGGCAACCCCACCGACAGCCCCGTCAGCGTCGACGGCTGGTCGGTCCAGTACCGCGCAGCGACCAGCACGGGAGCGCCGTCGGTCGGCAAGCTCGCCGGCTCGGTGCCCGCGCACGGGACGTACCTCGTGCAGATGGGCTCGAACGGATCGAACGGCCAGGCGCTGCCCGAGGCCGACGCCGTCACCGGACTGAACCCCTCCGGGTCGACGGGCACCCTCGTCCTCGCCGACCAGGCGACGGCGCTGACGCTCCCCGCCGGCGCGGTGACGACCGGCACGCCCGGCGTCGTCGACCTGCTCGGCTACGGCACGTCGAACACCTTCGAGACCGCCGTCGCGAAGGCCGGGACGGCCAACTCGGTCCCCGATGCGCTGACCCGCCAGGGGACGACCGACACCGACTCGAACGCCGCCGACTTCTCGGTGACGTCGACCGTCACGCCGGAGAACGCCGCGGGCGAGACCACGCAGCCGACGGACCCGACGGACCCGACGGACCCGACCGACCCGGGCACGCCGACGACACCGGCCGAGCAGGTCACCATCGCGCAGCTGCAGGGGACCACGGACACCTCGCCGTACGCGGGCAAGGCCGTGACCACGGAGGGCGTCGTCACCGCGGTGTACGCCACCGGCGGCTTCAACGGCTACACGATCCAGACCGCCGGCACCGGGGGTGCGCTCGACCTCGCGACGCACACGGCCTCGGACGCCGTCTTCGTCTACTCGTCGGCGACCGCCGGCAGCGTGGCCATCGGGGACGCGGTGCGCCTCACCGGCACGGTGTCCGAGTTCAACGGCCTGACCGAGCTGACGGTCCCGACCGCGGCCGGCCTGGAGAAGCTCCCCGCCGCGGGGGTCGTGCAACCGGTCCCGGCCACCCTGACCCTTCCGCGCACCGACGCACAGCGCGAGTCGCTCGAGAGCATGCTCGTGGCGCCGCAGGGCGACTACACCGTCGCGGACAACTACACGACGAACCAGTACGGCGAGATCGTCCTGGCCGCGGGGAAGCAGCGCCTGCTCCAGCCGACCGAGGTCGCCCGTCCGGGCAGCGCCGAAGCCGCGGCGGTGACCGCGGACAACGCGGCGCGCCAGGTCACCCTCGACGACGGTGCGAGCACGAACTTCCTCAGCGCGGCGAACCAGTCGATCCCGGTGTCGTGGCTCACCCAGGGCCCGGTCACCGTCGGTGCCGCCGCGACCTTCCGCGAGCCGGTCGTCCTCGACTACCGCAACGACTCGTGGAAGTTCCAGCCGACGTCGCCGATCACCGGCGCCACCCCGGCCGCCGACCTGCCGGCGTCGTTCTCGAACGTCCGCACGGCAGCGCCCGAGAACGTCGGCGGCGACGTCCGCCTCGCCGGCTTCAACGTCCTGAACTACTTCCCGACGACCGGCGACCAACTCACCGGCTGCACCTACTACACGGACCGTGACGGCGACCCCGTGACCGTCCGTGGTGGGTGCGACGCCCGTGGTGCCGCGAACGCCGACGACCTCGCCCGCCAGCAGGTGAAGATCGTCAAGGCGATCAACGGGCTCGGCGCCGACGTCGTCTCCCTCGAGGAGATCGAGAACTCCGCCCGCTTCGGCCAGGACCGTGACGCCGCCGTGGCGACCCTCGTGGCCGCGCTCAACGCCGCGACCGGCAAGGACACCTGGGCGTACGCGAAGTCCCCGTCGAAGGTCCCGTCGAGCGAGGACGTGATCCGCCTCGCGCTCATCTACAAGAAGGACCGCGTGCAGCCGGTCGGCGCGTCGACGATCCTCACCGACTCGGACGCCTTCGCGAACGCTCGCCAGCCGCTGGCGCAGGCCTTCGCGCCGGTGGTGACCAAGCCCGGCAAGGGCAAGGGCGTCGAGAAGCCGAAGAAGGCGGACACGTTCCTCGTCATCGCGAACCACTTCAAGTCGAAGGGCTCCGGCACGGGAGCGGACGCCGACCAGGGCGACGGCCAGGGCGCGTCGAACGCCTCGCGCGTCGCGCAGTCGAAGGCGCTGGTGGCGTTCTCGAGCGCGATGCAGAAGACCGCGGGCACCGACAAGGTCTTCATGCTCGGCGACTTCAACGCGTACAGCGAGGAGGACCCGGTGCAGGTCCTCGACGACGCCGGCTACACCGACCTCGGGCCGACCCAGGACCCGACCGAGTGGTCGTACGTCTACAGCGGGCTGAGCGGTTCGCTCGACCACGTGTTCGCCTCGAAGGCCGCGCTCACGACCGTCACGGGCGTGGACATCTGGAACATCAACTCGGTCGAGTCGGTCGGCCTCGAGTACAGCCGGTACGACTACAACGTGACGGACCTGTACCGCGACGACGTGTACCGGGCGAGCGACCACGACCCGATCCTGGTCGGCATCGACCTGCCCGGCGTCGGGACACCCGGACACGGGGACCCGGGCCACGGTGGCGGCTCCGGTGGTGGCGGTCACCCGGTGGCGGACGCCCTCGCGGCGCTCGCCGCGTTGATCGCGTGGCTGCGGAGCCTGTTCGGCTGATCGAGTGAGCAGAAATGGTCGGGTTCGTGGTGCGGACCCGACCATTTCTGCTCACTGAACGCAGCCCTCGCCGTGACCACCTGACGGACGGGAGGCGCGG
>NZ_JAUZED010000079.1 GCF_030705415.1 Curtobacterium sp. A7_M15
ACCTCGGGGGGCGCGGGCGGCGCGGCGCGGGCGGCGAGCGGGACGGAGAGTGCCCGCTCGGCGAGCCGGCGGGTGCCGGGGCGCCATGCGACCTGCGGACGTGTTGGTTCCGGCACGGAACGGTTGCGTTTGTGTGGCATCGGGACGTACTCTTCTCAAAACCCACGGGAACGAAGGAGTTCGGGCATGTACGCAACCGAGCGGCACGACGCGATCGCAGCAGCGTTGCAGGATGCCGGCCGTGTGTCCGTCGCCGACCTCGCCGAGCACTTCGACGTGACGACCGAGACCGTCCGGCGTGACCTGGACGCCCTCGAGTCCGCCGGCGTCCTGCGCCGGGTGCACGGGGGAGCGGTCCCGGTCGGTCGATCCAGCGTCGTCGAGCTCTCCGTTGCCGAGCGTGAGGGGCAGCACAACTCCGCCAAGTCCGCGATCGCCCGGGCTGCGATGCGCCTCGTCCCGCCGACCTTCACCGGCTCGATCGCGCTGGATGCCGGGACGACCTGCGCCGCGGTCGCCGCCGAGCTCGCCCGGTGGGAACCCACGACGGCCGGGGCGACCCTCACGGTGATCACCAACTCGGTGCCGATCGCCGCGACCCTCCAGCACAGTGACCACGTCGAACTGCACCTGCTCGGCGGTCGTGTCCGCGGCGTGACGAGCGCCGCCGTCGGGACGGCCACGGTCGAGCAGATCGGTGCGTTGCGGCCGGACATCGCGTTCGTCGGGACGAACGGCCTCTCCGCGGGCTTCGGCCTGAGCACACCGGACGAGTACGAGGCGGCCGTGAAGGGGGCGTACGTCCTCGCGGCCCGGCGCAGCGTGGTCCTCGCGGACGCCGCGAAGCACGGGGTGGAGGCACTCATGCGGTTCGCCCGGCTCGACGAGATCGACACGATCGTCACCGACCAGGAGCCACCGGCCGACCTCGCCGGAGCGCTCGCCGAAGCCGACGTCGAGGTGGTCGTGGCATGAACGTGAACGCGAGCACGAACCCGTCCCCGAGCACCCGCATCGTCACCGTCACCCCGAACCCGAGCCTCGACCGCACCATCGAGCTCGCCGGTGAGCTCCAGCGCGGTGCCGTCCAGCGAGCCACCCGGTCCACGGCCGAGCCGGGCGGCAAGGGCGTCAACGTCTCCCGCGTCGTCGTCGCGAGCGGCGGCGACACCGTGGCGGTGCTGCCCGGCGACGAGCTCGACCCAGTGCTGCTCGGCCTCGCGACCCGCGGGATCCCGACCGCCGCGCTGGCGATCGGCGCTCCGCTCCGCTCGAACGTCACGGTGACCGAGCCGACCGGCACGACCACCAAGCTCAACGAGCCGGGGCCGTCGCTCGCCGGACGCCTCGAGGACCTCGCCGCGCTCGTCGCCGACACCGCCGGAGCCACCGCAACCGGACCGGCCGCGCGCTGGGTCGTCCTCGCCGGCTCCCTGCCGCCGGGGCTGCCGGACGACGCCCTCGCGGTCCTCGTCCGTGCCGTCCGGCAGCGTCACGGCGACGCCGTCCGGATCGCGGTGGACTCCTCGGGCCTGCCCTTCACCGCGTTGCTGCAGTCGGGCGAGCGGATCGACCTCGTGAAGCCGAACGCCGAGGAACTCGCCGAGGTGGTCGGCGGCGACCCGGACGAGTTCGAGCGGGACGTCGACGCCGCGGTGACCGCGGCCCAGCGCCTCCGTGACAAGAACGTCGGCAGCGTGCTCCTGACCCTGGGCAGCGCTGGCGCCGTCCTCGTGACGGAGGACGGGAGCTACGCGGCCGCGGCCCCCCGGATCGTGGCGCGCTCGACCGTCGGCGCGGGGGACTCCTCCCTCGCCGGCTACCTGCTCGCCGAGGTCGCCGGCCAGTCGCCCGAGCAGCGCCTCGCCCAGGCCGTCGCGACCGGGGCCGCCGCAGCGGCGCTCCCCGGCAGCGACGTCCCCGCCCTCGACCACACCGACCCGTCGGGCATCGCCGTCCGGATGCTCGAGCCGGCGACCGAACCCGCCTGACCCCCCCCCGCACACACACTCAACCCCGCAGCACCCGCGCCTCCAGCGCCATTGCAAAGGAGCAACCCATGTCCGTCAACACGAGTCCACGCCTCATCAGCGTCCAGCTCGTCGGTCTCGACGAGGACCTCGGCGCCACCTCGAGCGACGTCATCCGCGTCCTCGCCGACCGCGTCGCCGCCACCGGCCGCGCGGCGGACGGGGCGTCCCTCGCCGCTGACGCGATCGCCCGCGAGGCAAGCGTCGGCACCGGCGTCCCCGGTGGCATCGCGATCCCGCACGCCCGGTCCGCCTCGGTCTCCGAGCCGACGCTGGCGATGAGCCGCCTCGCACGGACGGTGTCGTTCGGCGCTCCGGACGGCGACGCCGACATCGTCTTCATGATCGCCGTGCCCGAAGGTGCCGACAAGGACCACCTCACGGTCCTCTCGACCCTCGCCCGTGCGCTCATCCGCGAGGACTTCACCGCCGCCCTCCGCGCCGCCACCACCCCGCAGGAGATCGTCGACCTCGTCGATCGCGAGGTGAGCGGCGAGGTCGCGCAGGCCGGCGTCGGGAACGCGAGCAGCGCCTCCAGTGCGACCGCCGGCCAGGAGGCGCGACCTGCCCCCGCGACGCACGCCGCGGACGGCGACGCGGCCGGGTCCACCGCCGGAGCGCGTAAGGTCCTCGTCGGTGTCACCGCGTGCCCGACCGGCATCGCGCACACCTACATGGCTGCCGACGCCCTCGTCGCCGCGGCGCAGCGCGCGGGTGCCGAGATGCACATCGAGACGCAGGGGTCCTCGCAGGTCGAGCCGCTCGACCCGGCCCTCATCGCCCGTGCCGACGCCGTCGTCTTCGCGGTCGACGTCGACGTCCGCGACCGTGGTCGATTCGCCGGCAAGCCGCTCGTGTCCGGACCCGTCAAGCGCGGGGTCGACGAGCCGGACACGATGATCGCCGAGGCACTCCGCGCCGCCGACGACCCGAACGCGGCACGCGTCCAGGGCGGCGCGACCTCGTCGGAGACGACGAAGACCGACGAGCACTTCGGGCAGGCGCTCAAGCGCTGGCTCCTCACCGGTGTGAGCTACATGATCCCGTTCGTCGCGGGCGGCGGGCTCCTCATCGCGCTCGGGTTCCTGCTCGCCGGCTACGGCATCGCGCTGACCCACGGTGACTCCGGGCAGAACAACGCGGTCTACACGCTGACGCACTACACGCTCCTGAACCTCCCGCCGGAGGGGCTGGCGTACTACCTCGGTGCCGCGGCGTTCCAGATCGGTGGCGTCTCGCTCGGGTTCCTGGTCGCGGCGCTCGCCGGCTACATCGCGTACGCCATCGCCGACCGCCCGGGCATCGCGCCGGGCTTCGTCGCCGGATCGATCGCCGTGTTCATGAACGCCGGGTTCCTCGGTGGTCTCGTCGGTGGCCTCATCGCCGGTGGTGCCGCCTACTGGATCGGACGGATCCCGACCTGGCGCTGGCTGCGTGGCCTGATGCCGGTCGTGATCATCCCGCTCTTCGCGTCGATCATCGCCTCGGGCCTCATGCTGCTCGTGCTCGGCGGACCCATCGCCTGGCTGATGACCCAGCTGACCCAGTTCCTCAACTCGCTGTCCGGCGCCTCGGCGATCCTGCTCGGCATCATCCTCGGCCTGATGATGGCGTTCGACCTCGGCGGTCCGGTGAACAAGGTGGCGTACGCGTTCGCGGTCGCCGGCCTCGGAGCCGGATCGGCCACGAACGTCGTCCCGTTCGAGATCATGGCGGCCGTGATGGCCGCGGGCATGGTCCCGCCGCTGGCCCTCGCGCTCGCCTCCACCGTGCTCTACCGCAAGGGGTTCACGAAGCCCGAGCGCGAGAACGGCAAGGCCGCGTGGCTGCTCGGCGCCTCGTTCATCTCCGAGGGTGCGATCCCGTTCGCGGCCGCCGACCCGCTGCGCGTCATCCCGGCGTCGATGGTCGGCGCCGCGGTCACGGGTGCGATCTCGATGGCTGCGGGTGTGACCTCGCGGGCGCCGCACGGTGGGATCTTCGTGTTCTTCGCGATCGGGGACGTGGCGATGTTCGTCGTCGCGATCCTCGCGGGCACCGTGGTGTCGGCGCTCGTGCTGGTCGGGCTGAAGAAGTGGGTGCGGCGGGCACCGGCGGCGGACGCCGCCGTGTCGGAGACGGCGGACGAGCGCGTGGCGGTCGCCGTGTAGTGGTCGTCACCACCTGACGGACGGGAGGCGCGGTGTCGGCTGGCACCGCGCCTCCCGTCCGTCAGGTGGTCGCGACGGATCCGCGGGCTGACGGGGCGGGGGCCGGCGCGCGGCGGCCGGGTCCGGGTCGCACAAAGTGCCGCGCGATGGCTGGCGGAGCGACCTCTTCTGCGACCTCGGCGGACGTGAGCGGCGTGTTGTGCGACCGACGGACGACGGACGACGGACGACGGACGACGGACGACGGACGACGGACGACGGCGACGGACGTCGGCGGGCTAGTCCGCGATGTTGGCCGTCACCGCGTCGATGTACGCCGCGCGCTCCTCGCGCGAGTGCGGCCGCCCCGGCACCCCCGGCCGCTGCTCCCACGGGAACGGCCCGGCGTCGTGCCGGTACTCGATCCCCATCGCCTCGAGCCGGGCAAGGTGCTCGGCCAACCGGCCGCGGAACTCGGCGACGTCCCGTGGGCCGGCGACGTCCGCCGACCAGAGCGCCTCGGCGAGGGCGGCGACCCGCGGGAAGAGCTGGTAGTCGAGCTTGCGGGCGGTGTCCACGTGCTCGGTCCACATGTTGCCTTGGCCGCCGATGACGTGGGCGCGCTCGGCGTCGGTGAGGTCCGCCGGCACCGGGTCGAAGGCGAACACGTCGTCGACCGTGAGGACGATCGACACCGGGATGGGCTCGGTCTCGAGGTCGCTCTGCCGGTAGTCGAGGTAGACCTGGTCGTCGGGGGCGGAGATCACGTCGTGGCCGCGCTTCGCAGCGGTCCGGGCTCCGGTCAGGCCGCGCCAGGACAGCACGGTGGCGGACTTCGAGAGCGTGCCGCCCTCGAGGATCTCGTCCCACCCGAACGCCCGCCGCCCGTGGGACTCGACGTGGGCCGCGAGTCGGCCGATGATCCAGGCCTGCAGCTGCTCCTCGTCCGCGAGGCCGAGCTCACGGATGCGTTCCTGCGTGCTGGGATCGTCCTGCCACTGGACCTTGGGGCACTCGTCGCCGCCCACCCCGATGTACTCGGAGGGGAACAGGGCGATCACCTCGTCGAGGACGTCCTGGAAGAACGTGATCGTCGACTCTTCGGCGTTGAGGACGTCGTCGGCGATGCCCCACTCCGTCCACACGTCGATCGGCTCGCCCGTGACGCCGAGCGCCGGGTAGGCGGCGAGGGCCGCGCGGACGTGGCCGGGGGTCTCGATCTCGGGGACGACGGTGACGAACCGGTCGGCCGCGTAGGCGACGATCTCGCGGATGTCGTCCTGCGTGTAGTAGCCGCCGTGCGGTCGGCCGTCGAACGCCACCGGGTGCAGGACGCCGTCGGCGTCCGGCACGTGCGCGCCGACCTGCGACTCCTTCCGCCACGACCCGACCTCGGTGAGGCGCGGGTACTTCCGGATCTCGATGCGCCACCCCTGGTCCTCGGTGAGGTGGAAGTGGAGCCGGTTGAGCCGGTGCGCGGCGAGCTGGTCGATCACGCGCATGACCTCGTGCTTGGTGCGGAAGTGCCGGGCGACGTCGAGCATGACGCCGCGCCACGCGAACGCCGGCGCGTCTTCGACGATGACGGCCGCGACGGTCCACGGGCCGGTGCCGACCCTGCCCTTGCGGTAGACGTCGGCAGGGAGCGACTGCAGGAGTGCCTGGACCCCGTAGAAGACGCCCGCCGGGCCCCCGCCGGTGACCTCGATCCGGTCCGGAGCGATCCGCAGCCGGAACGACTCGGAGCGGTCCCCGGCCGGCCCGGAGGGGAGCGTGTCGACGTCGGCGACCCGGAGCACGATCACGTCCGTGGCGGCACCGTCGATCCCTGCCGAGTCGTCGGCGTCGCGCACGGGCAGTCCGGTCGACCCCCGCAGGGTCTGCTGCAGGTACAGTCGGACCGACTCGCTCGCGGCGTCCGCCGCGATGCGGGTCGACGGGGTGATCGCGAAGGCGCCGACACCCGGTTCGGTGCGGCGCGGCCGTGGGATGAGCATGTCGGAGTCCACCATTCCTCAATGATCTTTCGTAATATGGAGGCTATGGCCGTGGACGAGACCGTGTCAACGCTTCCGAACGGTGTCGTCGGCAGCACGCCGGGGATGCTCCGACTCATCAACTCGCGTGCGCTCCTCGCCGAGCTCTTCCGCGACGACGGCTCGCACACCGTGACCGAGCTCGGGCGGACCGTCGGCCTGTCGCGCCCGACGGTCGAGGCGGCACTGGCCGACCTGGTCGACGAGGGCTGGGTCACCGAGGCCGAGGCGATCGCCACGCCGAACAAGGCCGGTCGGCGCGCGAAGCGGTTCCGTGCGGACGCCGGGGCCGGGTCCGTGCTCGGCGTCGACCTCGGGCTGCACGGCATCGTCGGGCTCCGCTCGGACCTCCGCGGTCGACAGCTCGCCCGCGTGGAAGAGGTCTACACGGACCTCGCCTCCGCCGAGCAGGCGTGGGAGAGCGTGCAGGACGTCGTCCGACGGCTGGTCGAGGGCACCGACCCGTCGCGGCTCCTCGCCGCCACGTTCGGGGTCCCGGCCGTCGTGGACCGTTCCGGGGAGATCGACTACACCGTCGCGGTCCCGCAGTGGGTGGAGCGTCGGGTCCCCGGCCGGATCGGCGACCTGTTCCCCACCGCGACCACGTTCTTCGACAACGACGCGAAGCTCGCCGCCACGGCCGAGGCGATGTGGGGGCGCTTCCGCGGTGTGCAGGACGGCCTGTACCTGGTGATGGGTCGCCAGATCGGCGCGGCGTACCTGGTCGACGGAGCCCTCGCCCGCGGTGCGCGCGGGGCGGCCGGTGAGATGGGCGGCCTGGCATCGACCGGCTGGCCCGACGCACCCGCTCGACTGGAGGCGCGGATCGCCCCCGACACGGACGTCGAGTCCGTCATGGCGTCGGCCGGGCAGGGGGACGGGGTCGCCGCCGCGGCCGTGCGGGCGCTCGCCGCGGACGTCGCGCCCGGAGTCGTGCAGCTCGTCGCGACGATCGACCCCGAGATCGTCGTCGTCGGTGGTGAGGTCCTGCCGGCCGCCGCGGTGTTCTGCGACGCCCTGACCGAGCTCGTCACACCGCAGCTCCGACACCCCGTCGAGATCGTCCCGTCGACGGTCGGCCGCGACGCCGTCGCCCGCGGTGCGCTCGCCCGGTCCCTGACCCACGTCCGGACGACGCACATGGGACTCAGCTGACGTCCAGGCAGCGTGCCAGGTCCTGACAGGGCGCTCAGGCACCATCGGGGGATGACGACTGCCGTGGCTGCGCCTGCCCACACCATGACCGTCGCCGCCGGCGACTCCGCCGCGGGGTCCTCGGACCCCGAGATGGGCGGGCTCTCCGGCCTCGTGCTGCAGCTGATCGACGCCCTGGGGGAGTGGGGCGTCGCGCTGATGCTCTTCGTCGAGACGGTCTTCCCGCCGATCCCGTCCGAGGTGATCCTGCCGCTGGCCGGGTTCCTGGCGGGAGCCGGCCGGATGAACCTCGTGCTCGTCCTGGTGCTCGCGACGCTCGGCTCCTACCTCGGCGCGCTGGTGCTGTACTGGCTCGGTGCCGTCATCGGCTTCGAGCGGACGACGCGCTGGCTCGGCAAGCTGCCCCTCGTCGACGAGGACGACTTCCGGAAGGCGGCGGACTGGTTCCACCGGCACGGCAAGAGCGCGGTCTTCTTCGGTCGCTTCGTGCCGATCGTCCGCAGTCTCATCTCGCTGCCGGCCGGGGCGGACCGGATGCACCTCGGGACGTTCTCGGTCTTCACGATCATCGCGAGCGGGATCTGGAACGGTGCCCTGGTGCTGCTCGGCGCGGCGTTCGGGACCCAGTACGACAAGGTCGAGCAGTACACCGAGTGGATCGACCGGGTCCTCTACGTGGCGATCGCCGTCGTGGTGGTGACGTTCGTCGTCCGTCGGGTCCGCCGCATCCGTGCCGAACGCGCGAGCAGCGGCGACCGCGGTGTAGCAGCACGTGGCCGCCGTCGCGCCGAACCCGCGGGCGACTGAGCGGTCAGGCCTTCGTCAGCGCCGACTCCTTGTGCGCGGCCTTGCTGCCCGACTTCTCCGACTCGACGATGAAGTAGGGGTCGTCATCGGTGGGCTTGAAGTGCTGGCCCTCGAACGTGAAGTCCTTCGTCTTCTTCTCCACCACGGTGCCCGTGGTCTTCCCCTGCGACGTGTTCCAGTGGACCTTGTCGCCCTTGGACAGTGCCATCTCGTCCTCCTTGCGCGGTTTGCGCGTGATCGCTCACTCGTGGAGAAGCCGACCGTACCCCGATGCATCCGCATGTTTCCGGGCATCTTCCGGGAAGATGTCCCCCATCACGATGTCATAACACACGCCCGAAAACCCTGCGGGACGCGTACCGTACTGGATGAGCCACTGCTGAGGCAACTGCCCCGGGTCTTCCGGCTCGCGGACGGAACGACATCAACCATGACCCTGCTGAACGTCACTCGGGCGGAGACGGTCCTCTCGGGCCGGTACCGCCTCGTGAAGCTCATCGGCACGGGTGGCATGGGATCCGTCTACGAAGCGCGTGACGAGCACACGTACCGTGCCGTCGCGGTGAAGCTCTTTGCCACGCCCGAGTCGATGACCACGGCCGACCGGGTCCGCCAGGAGCGCGAGATCCGGCTGCTCAGCATGCTGTCGCACCCCGGCCTCATCCCGCTGTACGACGCGGGCACCCACGACTTCGAGGACGGCCCGCACCGCTTCATCGTGATGGAGCTCATCGCCGACACGACGCTCCTGCGCCGCCTCGCCGAGGGCCCTCTGCACAACTACGAGGTGGCCGACCTCGGCGCCCAGCTCGCCGACGCGCTGGCGTACGTGCACTCGCGCGGGATCGTGCACCGCGACGTCAAGCCGGCCAACATCCTCATCAGCGACGAGGGGTCGTCGGGCTTCGCCCGCACGGTCAAGCTCACCGACTTCGGTGTCGCCCACTTCGTCGACGGCTCCCGCCTGACGAACGACGGCACGATCATCGGGACCGCCGCGTACCTCAGCCCCGAGCAGGTCGCGGGCGAGCCGATCGGTTTCGCCACCGACGTCTACTCGCTCGGACTCGTGCTGCTCGAGGCCCTGACCGGCAAGCAGGAGTACTCCGGCACCCTCATCGAGGCGGCGCTCGCACGCCTCCGTCACGACCCCGAGATCCCGGACGACATCGCGCCGGAGTGGCGGGAGCTCCTCGCGAAGATGACCGCGCGGGACCCCGACCGTCGCCCGACCGCGGTCGCCATCGCGAACGCGCTCCGCGGGGGGTCGACACAGATCACCGGTCCGGTGCCGCTCGGACCGCATCGTGTGAAGCACAAGCGCGACCACCGGCTGCACCGCGCCGCGCACCGGCACGCCAAGCGCGGGACGTTCGTCACCGTGCGGCGCTGGCGGCGGCGGAACGTCTTCGTCGGGTCCTTCGCGGCGTTCGGCGTCCTCGTCGCCTGCGGGGCGTCGTACATCGCCGGCACCCTGCACTAGGTCGGGCGCACGGCCGCCGCGCACGGTGGATCGACGACCGCTCCGCACCTGCGGGGTCCCTGGCAGGATGGACGGCATGACCGACCAGCGATGGATCAAGATCTGCGGCCTGTCGACCCCTGCCACCGTGGACGCCGCCATCGACGCCGGTGCGGACGCGGTCGGGTTCGTCTTCGCAGCCGGCAGCCCCCGGACCGTGACCGCCGACCTGGCGAAGGAGCTCGTCGAACGGGTGCCGGACGGCATCGACGCGGTCGGTGTCTTCCGCGACCAGGAGATCGACGAGATCGTCGGCATCGCCTCGGCGGTGGGGCTCACCACGCTGCAGCTGCACGGCGGCGAGTCGGCCACGGACTTCGCGCGCGCCCGCGACGCCGGCTTCTTCACGATCCGGGCGGTCGCGGCAGAGGACTACCTGCGGGAGACGCCGGAGCAGCGCGCCTCGTACGACCACGACCTGCTCCTGCTCGACGCCGCGGTGCCGGGCAGCGGTCGGCTCGTCGACCCGGCCTCGATCGCGGGGAAGGTCGACGAGGCCTGGATCCTCGCGGGCGGGCTCACGCCGGCGAACGTGGTCGCGGCGATCGAGTCGCTCGACCCGGACGGTGTCGACGTGTCGAGCGGCGTCGAGTCCGAGCGTGGCGTGAAGGACGAGGCGAAGATCCGGGCGTTCGTCGAGGCGGTCCGCAGCATCCCCTGAGTGGTTCGCCGCGCCTCCCGTCCCACAAGGCGAGAGCGTCCGCGATCGCGACGGCGCGTCGGTGCCCGCCGGTCAGCGCAGGGTGGGGATCAGCTCCGTGAGGAACGCGTCGGTGTCCTCCCACCCCTCGACCGCGTGGCACGGGACGCCGAGGGCCTTCACCGGGTAGTCGTTGCCCTCGGGGTCGAGGCGGTCGCCGACGAACAGCATGTCGTCGAGCGCGATGCCGGTGATCTCGGCGAGCCGCTGCATGCCGTACGCCTTGTCGATGCCCTTGCGGGTGATGTCCACGCTCGTCGAGCCGCCGGAGCGGACCTCGAGGTCCGGGAGCTCGGCCTGGACGCGCCGACGGAGTTCGTCCTTCTTGGCGCCCGTCGGGTCCCACTGCTTCTTCACGTCGACCGGAGCCGACTGACCGAGCGCCGAGAAGGTGATCTGCGAACCGCGGTCCTCGAGGATGGGGCCCCACGTCTCGGACTCCCAGAACCCGGCGGCCTTCGCCTCGGCCTCGACCGCGGCGAGGGCACGGCGCTTCTGCTCGTCGGTGAGGTCTTCGGCGTACTGGAGTGCCCAGTCGTCGCCGTTCCACCGGTAGTAGGCGGTGCCGCAGGTCGGCAGGAGGTGCAGGTCGTCGAGGACCAGGCCGTCGCGTCGCCGCAGGGGTGCGACGAGCTGCTGTTCGAACTGCTGGAAGTTGCCGCCGGAGATCACCGCGACCGGCACGACCTCGAGCAGGGACGCGAACGTCTCGAGCATCCGGGGGTCGAGCGCGGACTTCGAGGGGGCGAGGGTGTCGTCCAGGTCGAAGGCGACGAGGCGGGGCGTGGTCATGCCCCGATCCTGCCAGAGGCCCCCGGTCACATGCCGGGTGCGATGCTCTGCCAGGGCCCTGCTGCGCGATGTCTGCGGTGTCACGCGCGGTGCGTGGCGGGCACCCGGTCGCGGTCGTACGTGATGTCGGTGTAGCCGTGCGGGGCCGGGTTGCCGTCCTCGTCGAGGTTGACGAACACCACCTCGTCGATGGTGAGGATGCTGCGGTGGGTGAAGAGGTTCCGCGCCTCGGCCCGCATCGTCAGCGAGGTGCGTCCGAAGCGGGTGGCGACGAGGCCGATCTCGACGATGTCGCCCTCGCGTGCGGACGACACGAAGACGATCTCGGACATGTACTTCGTGACGACCTTGCCGTTGCCGAGCTGGATGATCGCGTAGACGGCGGCTTCCTCGTCGATCCAGCGCAGGAGGCTGCCGCCGAACAGGGTGCCGTTGGCGTTGAGGTCCTCGGGGCGGACCCACTTGCGCGTGTAGAAGTTCATCTCGGGTCCGGGGGCGTTCGCGTCCTGCTGCATGTCAGTACATGGTACGCCTCGTCCGGGACGACAACGGCCGCATCCCGATCGGGATGCGGCCGCGGGCGGTCGTGGAGGACTACTCCTTGACGAGGACGACCTCGTCGAGGCGGAGCCGGGTGCGCGGCGCGACCTCGCGCTCGGCGGCCTTGTCGTCGAGCTGCGACGGGTCCGCCACGGTACCGATCGCGGTGACGGTGTAGGGCAGGAAGCGCTCCGGCAGGTCGAACGCGGCGCGGAGGCCCTCGGCGTCGATGCCCGCCATCTGGTGCACGTGCAGACCCTCGGCGTGCGCCTGCACGGTCAGGGCGGCGAGGGACTGGCCGAGGTCGTACTGCGCGAAGGGACGCTCGTCGCCGTCCTCGGTCACGGTCTCGAGCACGCCGACGACCAGGGCGCTGGCGCGGAAGGCCCAGGCGGCGTTGAAGCCGAGGAGGTTCTCGTTGATCTTCCGGAACGTCTCGGTGCCGCGGCGGCCGGCGACGAAGCGGCGCGGCTGGAAGTTCATGGCCGACGGGGCCCAGCGGGCGGCCTCGAGGATCGCGTCGAACGCGGCGTCGTCGATCGTGGCGGTCTCGTCGTAGGAACGGGGGCTCCACCGCTCCTCGAGCAGGGGGACGAGGGGCTGGCTGGAGTCGGTCGAACGCGTGAGCGTGCTGGGGTTCGTCGAGGTCATGGTGCCTGCAACGGTAATCGATGCGTTCGCATTTCCGGCCTGAGCAACGTCACACGAAGCAGCGTCCGGGTGCGAGGATGGAGCCGATGGGTGGCGTGTTGACCGGGTTCGCGATCATCGGCGCGATCATCGCCGCCGGGTACGTCGTCGGACGCATCGGCCTGCTCGGCCAGCACGCCCAGTTCGTGATGAGCAGGCTCGCGTTCTTCGTGCTCATGCCCTGCCTGCTCTTCCACACGATCGCCACGGCGGACATCCACGTCCTGCTGTCGCCGATGCTGTGGGTGTCCCTGCTGAGCGCGGTCTCGGTGGCGGTCGGTGCCGGAGTGGTCTTCCGCGTGGTGCTGCGTCGTCCGCTCGCGACCACGACGGTCGGGGCGCTCGCCGCGAGCTACGTCAACGCCAACAACATCGGGTTGCCGGTCGCCGTCTACGTCCTCGGGCAGGCCACCGCCGTCGTGCCGGTGATCCTGCTGCAGCTCGTGGTGCTCGCGCCGATCGCGCTGACGATCCTCGACACCGCGACCTCGGCGGGCGGGAGCTGGTGGCGCCGGGTCTCGGGGCCGTTCCGGAACCCGATCATCATCGCCTCGCTCGTCGGCCTGGTCTTCTCGGCGACGGGCACCGCCCTGCCGACCCCCGTGCTCGAGCCGTTCTCGCTCGTCGGGGCGGCCGCCGTTCCCGTCGTGCTGCTGTCGTTCGGGATGAGCCTGCACGGTGCGACCCCGCTGCGCGACCCCGCGATCCGGACGGACGTCGTCGTGGCGTCCGCGATCAAGCTCGTGGTGATGCCGGCCGTGGCGTTCGTGTTCGCCCGGTTCGTGTTCGGCCTGGGGGACCAGGACGTCTTCGTGCTCACGACGCTCGGGGCGCTGCCGGCGGCGCAGAACGTGTTCAACTACGCGCAGCGCTACGGTGCGGCGGTGCCGGTCGCGCGGGACGTCGTGCTCCTCTCGACGATCGGGTCCGTGCCGGTGCTGGTCGCGGTGGCCGCGCTCCTGCACCCCTAGGACGGCCCGGGAAGCGGGCCGGGCCGGGCCGGTGCCGCGCGAGCAGGCAGGAAACGTCCCGCTCGCCGCCGCGGAGCGGCGCGTTCCGCCCGCTCGCCGGGCGATCCGCGGCGTGTCCGGACCTGACGACGGACGGGAGGCGCGGTGCGGGCCGGCACCGCGCCTCCCGTCCGTCCTGTGGTCGCGACCACTGCGCCTGATGAGCAGGAGGAGACCGGAGCGAGCGCGGGGCGGGGCGTACCGTGGGCGCCATCCGAACGGAAGAGGAGGTCCCCGATGGACACCATGGCGATGATGAAGACCATGTCCACGAGCGAGATGCCCATGGCGATGGACGCGGAGCTCGTGCAGGACACGATGATGGCGATGAACGCCGCGTCGATGGCCGCGACGATGTGCTCCGCCAGCGACATGCAGATGGGTGCCGACATGGCGACCTGCGCCGCGATGTGCTCGAACACGGCGATGCTCGCCGACACCGGCATGCGGATGATGATGCGTCCGATGGGCATGGACGCCGAGGCGATGCGCTCGATGCTCGCCGCGTGCGTGGCGATGGGCACCGCGTGCGCCGCCGAGTGCCGCACGCACCAGGACATGGACGAGTCGTGCCGCTACTGCGCGATGGCGTGCGACGAGATGGTCGCGAAGTGCGAGGCGATGATGGCCTCGATGACCGCCTGACGCGTCACGCGATGCGTGCGGTGGTCTTCCGACCGCCCACGCTGAGGATCTCCGCGGCCGGGTGGTGGGCGACCGGGTCCCCGACCGACACGAGCGTGTCGGCGCCCGCCGCCCGCAGCTGTGTCACGCCACCGTCGAGGAACGCGACCACGACGTCGGCGGGGCGGGTCTCGATGACGATGCCGTCCCTCCAGGCGCGGGGCGTGGCGTCGGCCATGACGCGCTGGATCGGAAGGATCGTCGACGGGGTCGTGCGGGACATGGCTTCACCTGCTCTCGGAGGGGTTCGGTGCAGGCACGGTACGTCCCTTGGTGCGCCCGGCTCAACGGGGGCGGACGCGGGGAGTAACAGAGGCGTCAGAAGATCATCGGACGGTCGTCGTCGAGCGAGGTCTCGAGGTCCAGGTCGACGGACACCGGGACGTGGTCGCTCGGCGCGTCGCCCTTCCGCTCGTCGCGGTGGATGCGGGCGTCCGTCACGACGTCAGAGAACGCCTGCGAGCCCATGACGAAGTCGATGCGCATGCCCTCGTTGCGGGGGAAGCGCAGCTGCTTGTAGTCCCAGTAGGTGTAGCCGTCCGGGACGATCGGGCGGACGACGTCCTGGAGGCCGCGCGCCTCGAAGTCCCGGAAGGCCGCACGCTCCGGCTCGGAGACGTGGGTGGCGCCCTCGAAGACCCGCATGTCCCAGACGTCCTGGTCGAGCGGAGCGACGTTCCAGTCGCCCATCAGCGCCAGCGGCAGCTCGGGGTCGGCGGCGAGCCACTCGGAGGTGCGGTCGGCCAGCTGCCCGAGCCAGTCGAGCTTGTACGTGTAGTGCGGGTCGCCGACCTCGCGGCCGTTCGGCACGTAGAGGCTCCACAGCCGGACGCCGTCGACCGTGACACCGATGGCGCGTGCCTCGACCGGCAGGTCGGGACCCTCGTGCCCCTTGAGGAAGCCGGGCTGGCCGGGGAAGTCGCGGGTGACGTCCTCGAGCGGGAGCCGGCTGGCGAAGGCCACCCCGTTCCACTGGTTCAGGCCGTGCGCCTCGACCTGGTAGCCGGCCGCCTCGAACGCCTCGACCGGGAACTGCTCCGGCTTGCACTTGATCTCCTGCATGCCGAGCACGTCGACGTCCTCGCGCACCAGCCAGTCGACGATCCGACCCACTCGGGTGCGGACGGAGTTCACGTTCCAGGTCGCCACGCGCATGGGATCGAACCTACCGCGGGCCGCCCGGGTGCCGTCCGCGCGCCGGGTCCTGCTCACGGGCGCAGCACGGCACGATGGTGTTCGCTGGAGACCAGGACCAGACCGCATCGGAGGCACGCATGGCATCGACGACGAACCGCGTCGACGGGACCGCGACGACCGGTACCACCACGACGCAGGTGACCACCAAGGGCCGGACGATCATCGACGACACGGTCGTCGCGAAGGTCGCCGGCATCGCCGCCCGGGACGTCCCCGGCGTCTTCGCGCTCGGCGGCAACGCGGCTCGCGCGTTCGGCGCGATCCGCGACGCGATCGGGTCGAGCGCACTCGGCCAGGGTGTCCGTGTCGAGGTGGGCGAGACGCAGGTGGCGGTCGACCTGACGATCGTCGTGGACTACCCGACACCGATGATGGACGTCGCGACCGCCGTGCGCGCGGCCGTCACGACCGCGGTCACCGAGCTCGTGGGGCTCGAGGTCACCGAGGTCAACATCGCCATCAACGACGTGAACATCCCCGGGCTGGGCGGCCCTGCGGACGAGTCCGAGGGTCGCGTCCGGTGAACGCCACCGTCATCGGCATGGGCGTCGGTGCACTGCTCGCGATCGTCGCCGTGACGCTCGGCTTCTGGGCGTTCGTCGTGGTCGCCGTCTGCATGCTCGTGGGCGGGGTCGTCGCCCGGATCGTCACCGGCGACATCGACGTGCGCCGACTCCTCGACGTGCTGCGCGGACGCCGGAGCTCGTCGTGAGCGCGCCCGCCGTCGCCGGTCCCGGCAGCGGCGGACGGATCCCCGGCTCCGACCGGATCGGATCGGCGGCGCTGGTGCACACCGCGCAGGCGGTGGCGGCCGAGGCGCTGCGTGTGCCGTTCCGGGAGGCACGTGCCCGGGTCGCGGACGACGGCCGCGGTGGGCTGGCGGTCGAGATCACCGCCCCGCTCGCCGTGCCCGTGCTCGGGAGCCACGCGGTCCCCGACGAACCCGTCACCACCTCGGCGCACCGTGCTCGCGGCACGATCGCCGAGCGGCTCCGCACCATCACCGGCCGACAGGTCGAGCGGGTGACCGTGACGTTCTCGTCGTCCGTCGTCGACACCCCGAGGAGGGTCCGGTGACCGAGCGCTCCCTGCCGCCCGCCCCCGACCACGACCGGGTGTACCGCCGGATCGTCCGCCGTGAGACGAACGCGTCGCGGTCGGGAGCGGTCGTCGTCGCGATGCTCGTCACGCTCGTGGTCGCGGCTGCCGCCGTGTTCGCCGCCGCCCTCGTGTTCCTCGACCAGCGGGCGCTCGGTGTCGACCCCCGTGCCGTCGTGGACGCTGCCGCCGGAGCGCCGCGCGGGCTCGACGCGACCGTCGTCGTCGGCATCGCCGCCATCGTCGCGCTGGTCGGTCTCGTGTTCCTCGCGCAGGGCCTCCTGCCGCAGCGGCGCCCGCGGCACGCGATGTCGTCGTCGCGGCTCGCCGTGGTCGTCGACGACGAGGTGCTCGCCTCGGCTGCCGCGCGCGCCGCACGGTCGGCCACGCGGCTCGGTCCCGACGCGGCCGTCGGCACCGTCGGCCGTCGGACGGTC
>NZ_JAUZED010000008.1 GCF_030705415.1 Curtobacterium sp. A7_M15
ACAACGCGTACCTGTTCTCGCTGCACGGTGGCACGCTCAAGCCGCTGCAGCTCGAGGGTGACAACGCGATCCTGACCGGCACCACGGTGCACGTCTCGGGTGACGCGGCGAAGCTGCTCAACAGCACGTTCAAGACCGACGCTGTGAAGTCCGGCCTCCTCGTCGGGACCGCGACCATCACCGCCAAGATCAAGTAACACCCACACCACACACCACGACACCCCCGCCCCGGCCGTCCCGGGGCGGGGGTGTCGTCGTGTCAGTGGTCAGCAGTCAGTGGTCGGTGTCCGGATCCGGCGCGTCGGGGCCGATCGCGGCGTCGACGCGAGCGCTGACGGACCGCAGCGTGTCTGCGTCGGTCCCCACGGGCCTCCAGAACAGCTCCTCGAGCGCACCGGTGTGCGCGCGGATGCCGGCGAGCACCGCTCGGCGGCCGTCCGGGGTCATCTCCACCCAGCTGCCGCGCCCGTCGGTGGGGCAGTCCGCGCGCTCGACGAGTCCGCGCGCCACCATGCGCGTGACCTGGTGGCTGACGCGCGACTTCTCCCAGCCGATGCCGGACGCGATGTCGCGGACCCGCAGCCGGTGGTCGGGCTCGCGGTGCAGTCCGATGAGGATCTCGAACTCGGGGATCGAGATCCCGGCGCCGTCCTGCACGGCGTGGTCGAGCGCCCGGTCGAGCCGTCGCCAGACGTCGTGGTAGGCGTCCCACGTCGCCCAGTCGTGGCCCTCGGCGCCCTCGTTCGACATGGCGTCAGCGTATCGACCTCGGCAGCGTACGAGGGCAGGATCATCCGCTCGGATGACTCGCCGGTGGCGCACGGCTCGCTCCGAGGTGCGGTCGGTGGCGCAGCATACGATCGGTGCATGCCGAGCGCCCCACTGCAGGACTGCACCGACGACGTCGTCGCCCTCGTGCGGCGGTGGCTGGCGGCGTCCGCGGGGACGAAGCCCGACATCGGCGCGGTGCGCCTGGCCGGAGCACTGCGGGACGACCACGGGCTGGACTTCACCCGTGGCTTCGTCGACAAGGTGATCCGCCCCGAGGACCCTCGTGTCGTGGCACGGAACCTCGAGCAGGTCAGCCGCGACGTCCCCGACTTCCTGTCCTGGTCACTCCGCGGCGCGGTGACGCTCGGCGGCGGGTTCGCCACGATGGCTCCGTGGGCGGTCGTGCCCACCGCGCGGAAGATCCTGCGACGGATGACCGGGCACCTGGTGGTCGACGCCACCGACGCGAAGCTCGGGCCCGCGCTCGCGAAGGTGGGCGGCCCGGGCGTGGTCGTCGAGGTGGACCTGCTCGGCGACGCGGTGCTCGGCAGCGCGGAGAGCGACCGTCGGCTGCAGGCGACGATGGACCTGCTCGCCCGGGACGACGTCGACCACGTGTCGATCGGCGTGCGGTCGGTCGTCCCGCAGATGTCCGCGTGGGCCCTCGACCAGACCGTCGAACGGGTGGTGGACCGGCTCGTCCCGCTGTACCGGCTCGCCGCGTCGTCCCCGACGCCGAAGTCCGTGACGCTCGACGCCGGGGACCATCGCGACCTCGACGTCACCCTCGCCGCGTTCCGGACCCTCCTCGACCGTGACGAGTTCCTCGGGCTCGACGCCGGGGTGGTGCTGCAGGCGTACCTGCCCGAGGCCGCAGGCGCACTCGACTCGCTGACCGCCTGGGCACAGCAGCGGCGTGCTCGTGGCGGCGCGCCGATCACGGTCCGACTGGTCAAGGGCGCCTCGCTGGCGACGGAACAGGTCGACGCGATCCTGCACGGCTGGCCACTCGCCACGTGGGGATCCAAGCAGGAGACCGACACCGCGTACCTCCGGCTGCTCGACGCCGCCCTCACACCGGAGCGCATCGACGCGGTCCGGATCGGGGTCGCGAGCCACAACCTCTTCACCCTCGCCACGGCGTGGACCCTCGCGCAGCGCCGCGGGGTCACCGACGGCGTGCACGTCGCGGTGCTGCTCGGCATGGCGTCCACGTACACCGACGCGGTCCGCACCGACGTCGGACAGGTGGTCGTGTCCACCCCGGTCGTGCACCCCGACCACTTCGACGCCGCGATCCCGTACCTCGCCCGGCGGCTGCAGGAGAGCGCCAGTCCCGACGGGTTCGTCGCCGGCGCGGCCGACATCGGTCAGGACGAGAGCGTCTTCGAGCGCGAACGCGGTCGATGGCTCGCAGCGGTCGCAGCCCTCGACGCTCCCGGACAGGTGCCGGCCACGAACCGGACACAGGACCGCCGTGCGCCGATCGGTGACCCGGTGCACCGCGACGCCTTCACCAACGCACCCGACACCGACCCGTCGACCGCGGCGAACCGCGAGTGGGCGCTCGACGTGCTCCGGCGGGTGCCGCGCTCGCAGCTCGGGGCGCAGACGATCCGCGGGGCGAAGGTCGCCGACCGGTCGAAGCTCGAGCGCATCGTCGCCCGGACGGCCCAGGCGGGCGTGAACTGGGGGCGGCAGGACCCGTCCGACCGCGCTGAGCTCCTCGACCTGATCGCGCACGAGTTCGAGACGCGGCGTGCCGACCTCATCGAGGTGATGGCGGCGGAGACGGGGACGACCTTCACCGACGCCGACTCGGACGTCAGTGCGGCGGTCGACGCCGCTCACCACGCTGCCGACAGCGCGCGACGGCTGGCCGTGCTCGACGGTGACGGCGCCCGCTACGTGCCGCCGCGGCTCACCGTCGTGGTGCCGACGTGGACCTCGCCCGTCGCCGACCCGGCCGGTGGCGTCGTCGCCGCACTCGCCGCGGGCAGCGGGGTCGTCCTCAAGCCCGCTCCCCAGGCGAAGCGCTGTGGGGCGGTGCTCGCCGACGTGCTCTGGGACGCCGGTGTCCCGCACTCCCTGCTCCAGCTCGTCGACGTCGACGAGGACCAGCTCGGTCGCGACCTCATCGCGCACCCCACGGTGGACCGGATCCTGCTCACCGGGTCGGCTGACACCGCACGCTCCTTCCGCTGGTGGCGGGCGGGCCTGCCGCTCACCGCCGAGACGAGCGGCAAGAACGCCATCGTCGTCACGCCCAGCGCCGACCTCGACCTCGCAGCGCAGGACGTCGTCCGCTCGGCGTTCGGCCGCGCCGGACAGCAGTGCTCCGCCGCCTCCCTGGTGATCCTCGTCGGGTCCGTCGGCGAGAGCGAGCGGTTCCGCCGCCAGCTCGTCGACGCCACCCGCACCTTGCGCGTCGCCTGGCCGGACGACCCGACAGCGCAGGTGGGCCCGCTGATCGCCGAGCCCGAGGGCACGGTCCGTGACGGACTGACCGAGCTGAGCACGGGCGAGTCCTGGATCGTGCAGCCGGCCCCGCTCGACGACTCCGGCCGGCTCTGGTCCCCGGGGATCCGCGACGGCGTCCGTCCCGGCAGCGACCTCCACCAGACCGAGTCCCTCGCGCCGGTCCTCGGGATCATGCGCGCGGAGACCCTCGACCAGGCGATCGCGATCCAGAACGGCACGGACCACGGCCTCGCCGCCGGCATCCACTCCCTCGACGCCGACGAGGTCGCGGACTGGATCGCGGGCGTCCGCGCGGGCACCCTGTTCGTCAACCGCGGTACCACGGGTGCGATCGTCCACCGGCAGCCGTTCGGCGGGTGGAAGCGCTCGTCCGTCGGCACGGGGACGCGACCCGGCGGCTCGATGTCCGTCGCGACGCTCGGCCGGTGGGAGCCCATGCCCCGGACCGTGCACAAGAGCATCCAGCTGCACGGCCTGCCGCCGCGTGTGACGGCCGTGATCGAGGCGGCCCGCAGCGGGCTGTCGTTCGAGGAGTTCGACCAGGTGCGCGCCGGTGCGCTGAGCGACGTCCGCGCGCGCGAGTCCGAGTTCGGCGTGGCGCACGACCCGGCGGGGCTCGTCGTCGAGCGGAACGTGGTGCGGTGGCGACCGCAGTCCGTCATCGTCCGGCAGGCCGAGGGTGCCTCGACCGGTGACCTCGTGCGTGTGCTCGCCGCGGCGACCGCCGCCCGTGCCGACCTGCTCGTGAGCACGGCGAGGCCGCTCCCCGGACCGCTCACCCAGTTGCTCGCGTCGAGCCGTTCACCGCTGCACGTCGTCGACCACCTCGTCGAGTCGGACGACGAGTTCCTCCGCCGTGCCGCCTCCGGCGACCTGTTCCGTCCGGACTGGTCCTCGGACGACGACGTCGAGCAGGACGCGCTCGAAGCCGTGCTCGCACCGGGCCAGGAACGCTCGGCGCACACGGCGTTCGGCGGTCCCGGTGCCCGGATCCGGCTCGTCGGCGGCGACCCGCTCGCGCTCGAGGAAGCCCTCGGTGCCACCATCGACGTGGCGATCCACGACGCACCCGTGGTCGAGGCCGGGTTCATCGAGATGCTCCCGTTCCTGCGGGAACAGACCGTCTCGATCACCGCGCACCGCTTCGGCGACGTCGACCCCGACTTCGCGGAGCTGCATGTCTGATCCCGACCGCACCCTGCACGTCCAAGGCCTGCACAACGCCCGCGACCTCGGCGGGCTCCCGCTGGTCGGCGGCGGGACGACCCCGTCCGGTCGGCTCTTCCGGTCCGAGAACGTCGACCGGGTGACCACCGACGGCTGGCAGGCGCTGCACGACGCGGGGATCCGGACGGTCGTGGACCTGCGCGCGCCGTGGGAGACCGAGAAGGACACCGGCACCCGTCCGGACTGGGTGACGACCGTGGTGATCGACCACGACGGTCTCGACGCCGCTCCGTCGTTCTGGCAGCCCTACTGGGAGACGGGGCTCTCGGGGACACCGCTCTACTACGCGCCGCACCTGATCGAGCTGCCGGAGCGCAGCGGCTGGGTGCTCCGCGCGATCGCACGTGCCGATCCGGGCGGGGTCCTCTTCCACTGCGCTGGCGGACGCGACCGCACCGGGATCATCGCACTCGTCCTGCTGACGCTCGCCGGGGTCGAACCCGAGTCGATCGTCGCCGATCACCTCGTCACCATCGACAACGCGCCCGCCCTGCTCGCCTCGATCGGCGTCCCGTCGAACGAGGGGAAGATCGAGGCACTGTGCGCGGAGCACGGCACGACGGTCGAGGGGGCGTTCCGCGCAGCGCTCGCCGAGTTCGACGTGGAACGGTTCGTCGAGCGCACGGGTCTCGGAGCAGCCGACCTGGAGGCGCTGCGCACCTTCCGCGCGGACGTCGCCTGACCGACGGCGTCCGACCGACGGCGCCGGTCCGGCTGGACGTCAGTCCTCGGTGTCGCCGGCTTCCTCGTCCTCGACGCCGGTCTCGTCCATCCGGTCGCGCAGGTGGTCGGCCATCGCCCCGGCACCCTCGCCGGCGTGGTCGTGGTCGACCTGCTCGATGAGGCCGTGCAGCTTCTCGTGGTTCGTCGCCTCGGTGGCGCCGTCCATGACGGGCTCGGTCTGCTCGTTGTCGCTCATGCCACGGACGCTACGCCGTGGCGGTTGGGCGTCAGCCGTCGCTCGGCGGGGCGGACCGGTAGTGGAGTTCGACCGCACCGCCCGCGAACGGCGTCGTGGCGACGAGCTCGAACACCGGCGTCGGTGCCGCGACCGGGAGCAGGGGTGCACCGGCACCGAGCGCGACCGGCATCACCGTGACGCGGAGCTCGTCGAGCAGCCCGGCCTGCTGGTACTGCGCCGCGAGCAGCCCGCCGCCGACGACCCACACGTCACGCTCGCCGGCCGCCCGTTCGACGACCGACTGGTGGTCCGCGACCGAGCCGGACACGAAGTGCACCTCGGCACCGTCCGGCACCGGGAGCTCGCGGGTCGTGAACACCCACGTCGGCCGGTCCGGGTACGCCCACGTGTCGTCGTGGGCGAGCAGCCACTCGTACGTCGTCGACCCCATCACGACGGCACCGACGCCCGCGAAGAAGCGGTCGTAGTGCTGCTGGAACGGCTCGAAACCGAACTGCAGCAGCCAGTCGAGGTCGTCGCCGGGCGCGGCGACGAACCCGTCGAGGGACGAGGCGACAAAGTAGGTCGTGCTCATGCCCGGGACGCTACCGAGCACCTCCGACAGCACGTCTCCCGGTGCCGACCGCGGTGCACTCGGCGATCACCAGCACCAGAACGATCGCGAGCTGCCCGAGGGCGAACCGGCGCCGACGTCGATCCGCGACGGCCAGCGGCACCATCGTGAGGCCGTGCAGTCCGTCGACGATCGCACTGAGGATGTGCGCGTCGGGCGTCCCGGCACGGCCGACCAGTCCCGCCTGCGCGAGCTGCCGGATCGCGAGCACGACGTCCAGGACCGGCTGCCCGCCGCCCCGTGCAGCCCGGACGGCGTGCCCGACCCCGACGGCAGCCCGGAGCGCCTCGACCGGCGGGCGCGACGTCACCGTCGCCGTCCCGCAGCCAGTGCGACGGCCCCCGCGGCGCCGGCCAGCACCGCCCCGATGATCCCGTTGCCGAGGCGCCGGTGCTCCAGCCACCAGGTCTGCGGCGACCATGCGTGCGCGGTGTCGTCGAACACGCCGTGCGCCCCGTGGTCGCCCGGCACCGGTTCGTACAGGTTCACCCCGATGGCCGCGCCGTCCTTCTGCGGTGCCTGCTGGCCCGACACAAGGGTCTTCGCGGCGTACCAGTCGGCGAACCGTCCGCTGATCCGGTTGCCGAGGATCGTGTAGACCGTCGACTCACCGACCCAGGTACGGCGGCGGGGCCGTTCCGCGACGGTGGCGATCGCCCGTGCGCCGACCTCGGGCTGGTAGATCGGCGCGACCGGCTGCGGCTGGTGCGGCAGCTTCGACTGCACCCACTGGAACTGGATCGTGTTGAGCGCGGGCATGTCGACGCGGGAGACCTGCACCTTGCTGCCCTGCTCGAGGAGCTCGGAGACGACCGACTCGGTGAAGCCGACGATCGCGTGCTTCGCTCCGCAGTACGCGGCCTGCAGCGGGATGCCCCGGAACCCGAGCGCCGAACCGACCTGGATGACCTGACCGCGATCGCGCGGCACCATGCGGGACAGCGCAGCGCGCGTGCCGTTCACGAAGCCCACGTAGTTCACGTGCAACGCGTGCTCGAAGTCCTCGGGGGCGGTGTCCATGAAACGGCCGAAGACGCCGACCATGACGCCGTTCACCCAGAGGTCGATCGGCCCGAGCTCCTGCTCGACCCGGTCCGCCGCGGCCTCGACGGCCTCGCGGTCGGACACGTCCGCGACCAGGGCCAGCCCGCGTCGCCCGGCGGCCTCGACCTCGGCGACCGCCGCCTCGACGCCGTCCCGCCCCCGCGCGAGCACGGCCACGTCCCATCCCCGTGCGGCGAGCTCCCGCACCGTCGCCCGTCCCAGTCCTGCGGAACCACCGGTCACCACTGCCACTCGAGTCATGCGCCCAGTTGTATCCGGGCGCGCGGAGCGGTCACTCAGCGGATGTCCCCCGACGGGCGGTCGCGAGGTGCGAACGGACCCGGAGGACGCTCGGTTCCTCGTCCGGTGCCTGGGGGATCGCTCCGAGTGCGAACGCCTCGACGACGTCCGGGCCGAACAGCACGCACACCGACGACCCGCCGAACTGGAAGTACCCGAGCTCGTCGCCCTTCCCCACGTGCGCTCCGGCCGCGATGCCGTCGCCGATCACGCACGAGGACACGTCGGACATGCCGACGAACACCACGGCCACCTGGCCGATCGCCGGGTCGTCGGCATCGATGACGACCACCGCACGCGTTGCGACGTGCGCGAGGTAGCCCTGCGAGACCGTCGGCTCCCAGGCGTCGGACCCCTGCGAGTCGGCCTCCGAGTAGTAGGTCCCGGGCTGCACCCAGGCGCGGGCGACCGTGCCGGCCACCGGGCTGTGCCACCGGTGGTACTCGAGAGCGCTCAGGAAGGCCTGGAACACCGTGCCGCCCACGAAGCCGTCCACCGACTCGTCGCCGGCGAGGAGCTCGTCGAGCGAGTACGGCTCGGCCTTCACCCAGAACTCGTCGCGGCGCCGCACACCACTGGCGATCCGGTAGGGCGTGGCCTCGCAGGGGCTGACGACCACTGCGTCGTCGTCCGGGTCGGCGACCGGCCGCTCGCCGTCCCGGAAGCGCCGCGTGAAGAAGTCGTTCCACGACGTGAAGCCCCAGTGTTCGTCGTCCGGGTCGTGCTCGAACTGGTCCATGCCGACGGCCCGTCGGGCTGCGTCGCTCCGCCAGCCGCCCGGCTCGTCCACGATCACGTCGAGCGACTGCTCGGCCGACAGGAACGTGCACCAGGCGTCGAGGACGTCCCGCAGTGCGGCGTTCACGCGGGGGTCCCGGTAGAACGCGAACCCCGCCGGGGTGGCCTTCGTCCAGTCGAGCACGCCGTCGAGCGGCGTCATCACCATCTGCTCGCCGTACTCCGGCGCACTCCGGACCACCTCGTCCATGAGCAGGAGCAGCTCGTCGAAGCTCTCGAGGTGACGCTCGGCGTAGTCGCGCGCCGTCGGGACCTGCGCGATCATCTCGTGCGCTTCGAGGCGGAGCACGGGGTCACCCTCGACGACGTCCCGGAACGCGGCGACCGACGGGT
Source organism: Curtobacterium sp. A7_M15 (assembly GCF_030705415.1). Classification (GTDB taxonomy): domain Bacteria; phylum Actinomycetota; class Actinomycetes; order Actinomycetales; family Microbacteriaceae; genus Curtobacterium. Next base: position 8,490 of record NZ_JAUZED010000008.1, read on the forward strand.
GGAGGACCTGGTCGGGATCGCGCTGTGCGAGGCGCTCGCGACGGCCACGCAACCAGGACTCGAGGTGGGCTTGTTCAGCGGGGAGCCAGCCTGCTCGGCGGCGGACGTCACGGGGTGCAGCAGTCACGAAGCGCACCGTACCGACGGGGCCGCCGGGACCTCCCAGCCAGCACGGCTTCGTCGTGCTCCGAGCATGATGGCCGGGTGGAGAGCCGAGACCCCGAACACGACACGGATGAACCGGAGGAAGCAAGGGCGACCGAGCCGCGGTGGCTCCGGCGGACGCCGATCCGTCCGGTCGAGTGGTGGGGTCCGCCGCTGGCGCAACTGATCGGCTCGTCGCTCGTCCTGGCGCTCGGGACGTGGCTGCACGTTGCGGGCGTCCCGGGCGCACTCTTCGCAGCGGTCGTCACCGGAACGTCCGGGGTGGTGGGCGCGGTCGCGCTCGGGATCGTCGGCCACGAGGCGTACCAGCGTCCGAGCCGAGCGACCTCGTGGCGACTGCACCGTGTCCGGGTCGCCTCGTGGAGTGCCGGTTGCGTCGCGCTCTTCCTCTACGCTCTCGTCGTCGGCGCGCAGACGATCCTGTTCGCGGTCGTGATCGGCCTGTGCGCGGCACGGTTCCTCCGACACGACGATCCCACCCGGTTCGAGCTCCTCGGGCGGTCCGCGGCCACTGCTGCCGTCGCGGTGCTGTCGGCCGTGTTCGCCGTCGTCGCCCTGACCGTTCCGGGAATCGACGGGGCCCACGCGGCGCGGTGGATCGGCTGGGGCGTGGTGGTCGTGCCCGTCAGCGTCATCTCAGCCGTCATGGACGGACGGGGTGCATCGAGGACGACCGAACCCGACCGCGTCGAAGGGCCCCTCAGCGCCCCAGACCGAACCGCGTCGTGACCCCCGGCGAGTAGAGCACCGAGTCCGGTTCGAGCTCGGTCAGCGCGAACGGCAGTCCTGCCGCCGCGACGAGGTCGTCCCGCAGGTGCACGATCGACGCACGATGCAGCGGCCACGGCTCGTGCTCGTTCGGCCAGAACCGCGTCCGGCCTGCCCGGTGCACGTGCATGCCCCAGCGGGCGGTGAGGAAGGTCTCGAGGGCCGTCGGCTCGGTCACGGCCGCTCCGACCCGCACGTCGACGAGGGACCGCAGGTGCGTCCCGTGGCGCCGCATCGCGTACCCGACACGGCCGTCGCCGCTCCGCGTCTCGGCATCGGCCCACCAGTACGGCAGACCGGTCGCGACGCGCGCGCCGATCGTCGGCAGGAGCTTCCCGGCGTCCAGCGACAGGAAGACCACTCCGTGTCGTCCCTCGTCGTCGATCGTGTAGACGCGGACGTTCACCTCGACGAAGTCCCCGATCCTCCCCGTCGAGATCGGCGGGAACCGGGTGTCCTCGAACCGGAACGCGATGAGGCCGACCCACGTGGTCGCCCCGTCGTCGGTGCCGTCCGGACCGAGGGTGTCCGGCCGGGTCCCGGCGGGCAGCAGTGGCGCCACCGCCGACACGTCGACACGCCAGTGCACGAAGACGACGTCGAGCCAGTCCTGCGAGATCCAGGGGCGGCCCGTCAGCCCTGGGGCGCGGTCCGGGAGGCGCGGCGCGGCCTGGACCGGTCGGCTGTCGGTCACGAGGTGGTCGCCTCCGGGGCGATGTGCCCCGCCACGGGCGCGTCGTCCCACCCCTGCTGCGGGGTCTCGCAGGTCCCGCGGAACACGTACTGCGACGGCCGCTTCCGCTCGCTCGACGTCCAGTCGATCGCGGGACGCCGGCGCTCGGGCGGCAGGTACCCGATCCGGTAGACGGCCATCAGCTCGAGGGAGTCCGGCACGTGCAGCAGGCCCTCGATCTCCTCCCACGCGCCGGGGGTCTCCATCGGGAAGGAGACGAACTGGATGCCGAGCCCGAGCTCGGTGGTGGCGAGCCAGATGTTCTCCATCGCCGCGCCCATGCTGAACACCGAGTAGAAGCCGGACAGCTCCTCCTTCCGGTACTCGTGCCGGTCGAGCAGCACCCCGAGCAGCAGTGGCGACCCGGCGACGAGCTTCCGGTTCTCCTCACCGAGGGTGTGCGGCACCCGCAGTGTGTTCATGAGCAGCTGCCCGCGCTTGGTGAACACCTGCTTCGTGAAGGGCTTGAGCGGTCCGGGGAGCTTGTCGAACAGCATCCCGTCACGCCGTTCGTCCATCTCGGCCTGCGAGAACCGGAAGTACGGCTTGTACCGCTCGAAGAACGTCCCCTCGGCCATGGTGCGGGTCATCGACGAGCCACTGATCTCGGCGATGCGACCGATCGTGTCGCGCTCCTCGACGAGGACGAACCGCCACGGCTGACTGTTGAGCTGCGACGGCGCCCGGCCGGCCAACTCCATGAGCAGCCGCTGGTGCTCGGACGACACGGGGTCGGGGAGGAACGGTCCGTTGGTGGTCCGCCGGCGTCTGATCGCCTCGAAGAGCTCCACTGCTCACCTCTCTGCTCGGCGGCCCGCCAGCAGCGCCCCCAGGTAGGACGGTGCCGCGGCGACCGCGACTTGCCAGTGTGCTCCGGAGCGCGGGTTCGTGCGTGGAGCGACGGCGAGCGGCACGAGTGCCGGCAGCAGGAGGAGTGCCGACCGTCCGCGGGTCCACGCCGGGGTGGTCGCCGCGATGCCGGTCAGCGTGGCGGTGACGACGAACAGGCCGTGGTGGACGACGCGCAGTCTCCTCGTCCGGATGAGCCGCACGGCGACGGCGGTGCCCCAGGCGCAGTTCGCGACGTAGGCGATGCTCGCAGCGGCGACCAGACGGCGGGCCGTGCGCGATCCTGCGTGACGCGAGCCGCGCCTCCTGGCCGTCGTCCCTGGCATGTGCGGGACGTTACGCGGTCTCGCGACTGACCAGCTTGGAGAGCACGATCGCGGACCGCGTGTGGTCCACCTGGGGAGCGAGGCGCACCTTGTCGAGTGCTTCCTCGAGCGCGGACAGGTCCTTCGAGCGCATGTGCACGACGGCGTCGGCGCTGCCGGTGACGGTGCCGGCGTCGATCACCTCGGGCACGCTGTCGAGCAGGGTGCGGAGCTCGTCGGGGGAGACCGTGCCGCGGCAGTAGAGCTCCACCCAGGCCTCGGTACCGCGGTCCTCGACGGCGGGGTCGACCTTGATCGTGAAGCCCTGGATCACGCCGTCGCCCACCAGCCGGTCGACGCGGCGCTTCACGGCGGAGGCCGAGAGTCCGACCACCGACCCGATGTCGCCGTAGCCGGCGCGGGCGTTCTCCCGGAGTTGATCCAGGATGCGGTGGTCGAGCGAATCCATTGCACCCATCGTACGCGGACTTCTTGCACTCCCGGTGGGTTCGGCGCACGAAACGTGCGTCACCCGAACGGGTGTCACTGACCCGCAGTGTGGGGGACTGCACCAGGTGGACGGTGTGTGCGAGGATCGATGCGGCGTCGACCTGGTCCGCTGCGGTGAGTGAGCCTGCATCTCATCGGAGCTCTTCTTCAGTGGTGGTTCCTGGCAGGCTCGGGCCCCGGTCCCTCCAGGAGGACTGATGTCGAACACCGCACCCTCGACCACCGATGCACCGGCCCGTACCGCCACCAAGCGGACGATCCTCATGTGCAAGCCGGACTTCTACACGGTCAGCTACCGGATCAACCCGTGGATGCACCCCGAGGACCCGACCGACACGTCGAAGGCCGTCGAGCAGTGGCAGTCCCTCGTGGACGTGTACGAGCAGCTCGGTTTCGACATCTCGTACATCGAGCCGATCGAGGGCCTGCCGGACATGGTCTACGCGGCCAACGGCGGCTTCGTGCTCGACGGTGTCGCGTACGGCGCCAAGTTCCAGTACCCCGAGCGCCAGCCCGAGGGCCCGGCGTACATGGACTGGTTCCGCGACGCCGGCCTGACCGTCGCCGAGCCCGAGGAGACGAACGAGGGCGAGGGCGACTTCCTGCTCATCGGGAACACCATCTTCGCCGGCACCGGCTTCCGCTCGGACAGCACCTCGCACGAGGAGCTCGCGAAGATCTACGGCCGCGAGGTCGTCACGCTCAAGCTCGTCAACCCGAACTTCTACCACCTCGACACCGCGATCGCCGTGCTCGACCCGGAGCCTTCCTCCGACGGGACCAGCAACATCGCGTACCTCGAGTCGGCGTTCGACGACGCCTCGCTCGCGATCCTGCGCGAGCGCTTCCCGGACGCGATCATCGCCACCGAGGAGGACGCCGCGATCCTCGGGCTCAACTCGTACTCGGACGGGTACAACGTCGTGATCGCCTCGCGCGCCACGACCTTCGCGGAGCAGCTGCGCGAGAAGGGCTACAACCCGATCGGCGTCGACCTGTCCGAGCTCCTGCTCGGCGGCGGCGGCGTGAAGTGCTGCACGCTCGACCTGCACCCGGTCGGCACCGGCACCTCGGTCGCGCGATGACGGCCGCGTCGCTCGGTTCCCGGACCGCGGCGGCGCTCGCCGTCGAGGACCGCTCCCTCGCCCACAACTACAGCCCGCTGCCCGTCGTCATCGCGTCGGGTGACGGAGCGTGGGTGACGGACGTCGACGGCAAGCGCTACCTGGACGGGCTCGCCGCGTACTCCGCGGTGAACTTCGGCCACGGCAACGCTCGGCTGCTCGACGCCGCGCGTGCCCAGCTCGACCGGGTGACCCTGACGAGCCGCGCGTTCGTGAACGACCGGCTCGGGCCCTTCGCCGCCGCCCTCGCCGACCTGACGGGCACCGACATGGTGCTCCCGATGAACACCGGGGCCGAGGCCGTCGAGTCCGCGATCAAGGTCTCGCGCGCCTGGGGCTACCGCGTCAAGGGCGTCCCGGCCGACCGGGCCACCATCATCGTGGCGTCCGGCAACTTCCACGGCCGCACGACGACCATCGTCTCGTTCTCGGACGACCCCTCGGCGCGGAACGACTTCGGGCCGTTCACGCCCGGGTTCCGCACCGTGCCGTACGGCGACGCGGCTGCCCTGCGCGACGCGATGGACGAGACCGTCGTCGCCGTGCTGCTCGAGCCGATCCAGGGCGAGGGCGGCGTGGTCATCCCGCCGTCGTCCTACCTGCCGGCCGTCCGCGAGGTGTGCGACGAGTTCGGTGCGCTGTTCGTCGCCGACGAGATCCAGTCCGGGCTCGGCCGCACCGGGCACACCCTCGCCGTGCAGCGCGTCGGGGTCCGGCCGGACCTCATCACGCTCGGCAAGGCGCTCGGCGGTGGGATCGTCCCCGTGTCCGCCGTCGTCGGGAGCCGTGACGTGTTGGGCGTGCTGCGGCCCGGCGAGCACGGTTCGACCTTCGGGGGGAACCCGCTCGCGGCCGCCGTCGGGGCCGAGGTCGTGGCGATGCTCGACGAGGGCACGTTCCAGCAGCGAGCGCTCGACGGCGAACCGCTGCTGCGCGGGCTGCTCGACGACCTCGTCGGCTCCGGTGTCGTCTCGCACCGGGTGGCCGGGCTCTGGGCGGGCATCGACATCGACCCGGCGCTCGGCACGGGCAAGGAGATCGCGCACGACATGGCCGACCGCGGGGTGCTCGTGAAGGACACACACGGGTCGACGATCCGCTTCGCGCCGCCGCTCGTCGTCACCGACGACGAGGTGCGCCACGCTGTCGACGTGCTCGGCGAGGTCCTGCGCGCCCGCAGCTGAGCCCCCGCGTCGTTTCGTGAGCAGAAATGGTCGGGTGCCTTCGGGAGACCCGACCATTTCTGCTCACTAGACGCGCCCCCGCGCTACACCGCCCAGCGCTCGGCGAGCTCGTCCATCAGGGCGTCGAGCCGCTCGTCGACCACCTGCTCCTCCGGGTGCGCCTCGTACCAGGCGATCACCTCGCGGACGCCCTGCCGGTAGGGGATCCGCGGGCGGTACCAGGGCACGAGCGAGCGCACCTTGCTGTTGTCGAACACCGAGCTGTTCGCCTTGTCGCCGAGCAGCGCCGCGCCCCACTCCGGGTCCACCGCGTTGATCGCGTCCGCGGGCACGTGCACGATCCGCAGGTCGTCCACCCCCGCCGCAGCCGCGATCTCGTGCGCGATCTGGTTCCACGTCGGAGCCTCGTCGCTCGTGATCGTGAAGGCCTCGCCGATCGCCTCCGCACGGTCGAGCAGCCCCGTGAACCCGACCGCGAAGTCGCGGCTGTTCGTGAGGGTCCACAGCGACGAACCGTCCCCCGTGATGATGATCGGCTTGCCGGCACGCATCCGCGCGACCGCCGTCCAGCCGCGCGTCAGCGGGAGCTTGGTCTCGTCGTACGTGTGCGACGGCCGGATGATCGTCACCGGGAAGTCCTGCTCCCGGTAGGCCGTCATCAGCAGTTCCTCACACGCGATCTTGTCCCGCGAGTACTGCCAGTACGGGTTCTTGAGCGGTGTCGATTCGGTGATCGGCAGGTGCGTCGCGGGGGTCTGGTACGCCGAGGCCGAGCTGATGAAGACGTACTGCCTCGTCCGTCCGGCGAAGAAGTCGACGTCGGCCCGCACCTGGTCCGGTGTGAACGCGATCCAGTTGATCACGACGTCCCACCGGCGGTCGCCGAGTGTGTCCGCCAGGGCGACGCGGTCCGAGACGTCGGCCTGGAGGCGCGTCACACCCTCCGGGATCGGCCTGCCTCCGGTGGTCCCCCGGTTGAGCACGGTGACGTCGAACCCCTGCTCGACGGCTTCGCGGACGCAGGAGGCACTGATCACCCCGCTGCCGCCGATGAACAGCACGCTGGCTCCCGACATGGACGCTCCTTCGCTCCCGGCGGCACCGCTGTGTGCCGCACTCCCTCCGATCCTGCACCTACCCGTCGGGACGGGCCCGGAGCACCGCTCGGAGCGAGGTGACGTCTGACGCCCATTGCGCAGCGTGCGGGCTGATCCAGCTGAGCAGCTCAAGGGCGTAGTCGTGGTCCCGCTGCAGGTCTCGTGCGTGGATGGGTTCGTGGTGCGCAGCCCGGTTCCGCACGAAGTGCAGTTGCTGCAGACGCCGCGTCACCTCGCTCCGCCGCACGCGGAGGTTGCCCGGCCCGTGCGGGAAGGCCCTGTGCAGATCCGGCACCCAGAGCGAGGTGTGGTACCTGGATTCGACGAGGTATCGCCAGAACCCGAAGGTGAGCTCCGCGATAACCCGACCGTGGACTTCGCCGAGACGTCCGTTCCGACTCGCACGAGCTCGAGCCTTCGCCAGGTCGGCACTGCCGCGGCCGTCGAGCGGAGCGACGTCGAACCACGGTGCCCGGGTACGACCCGCTGCCCAGGCCCGGAGTTCTCGGTCCAGTGCATTGCGGGCGACCACCTCGACGACACCGGTGAGTTCCATGACCGACGCAGCGGCTCGCATGTTCCACTCGTACAGCCGCAATGCGCCGGCCGAGGACCCTGTCCGCTCGGTGTAGGAACGGAGCCGATCAACTGTGATCAAGCGCTCGAGTTCGTCTGCCTGCATCACAATCCCCCCGTCTGCTACCGTTGTTCGCGAAGACCCCGGAACGATCCCTGGCCCAGGCCACATCGCCGGGGTTTCGTCCTTCCCCGCCACTCCTGAAACATCAGCGTACAGTGATCGGCTCGCACGGAGGTCTCGAGGACTACCGTCGCGGTTCGGGTCGCACCGACGCGTCCCACGACAGGAGTGACACGCACATGGAGTACCGCTACCTCGGCAACTCGGGCCTCAAGGTCTCCGAGATCACCTACGGCAACTGGCTCACCCACGCCTCCCAGGTCGAGAACGACGCCGCGATCGCCTGCGTCCGGGCAGCGCTCGACGTCGGCATCTCGACGTTCGACACCGCCGACGTCTACGCCAACACCGGCGCCGAGACCGTCCTCGGCGAGGCACTGAAGGGGGAGCGCCGCCAGTCCCTCGAGATCGCGACGAAGGTGTTCGGGCCGACCGGACCCAAGGGGCACAACGACACCGGCCTGAGTCGCAAGCACATCCTCGAGTCCATCAACGGCTCGCTCGAGCGACTGCAGACCGACTACGTCGACCTCTACCAGGCACACCGGTTCGACTACGAGACGCCACTCGAAGAGACGATGATGGCGTTCGCCGACGTCGTCCGGCAGGGCAAGGCGCTGTACATCGGCGTGAGCGAGTGGACGGCGGAGCAGCTCCGTGCCGGGCACGAGCTGGCCGACGACCTCGGCGTGCAGCTCATCTCGAACCAGCCGCAGTACTCGGCGCTCTGGCGGGTCATCGAGGGCGAGGTCGTCCCGACGTCCGAGGAGCTCGGCATCTCGCAGATCGTCTGGTCCCCGATCGCCCAGGGGGTCCTGACGGGGAAGTACCAGCCCGGGCAGCCGCTGCCGGAGGGTTCCCGCGCCACCGACGACAAGGGCGGCGCGAAGATGATCGAGCGGTTCATGCGCGACGAGGTGCTCTCTGCTGTGCAGGGTCTCAAGCCGATCGCCGACGAACTCAGCCTGTCGATGGCGCAGCTCGCGGTCGCCTGGGTGCTGCAGAACCAGAACGTGGCGTCCGCGATCATCGGCGCCTCGCGTCCGGAGCAGGTGCACGACAACGCCGGCGCGGCCGGGGTGACGATCCCCGCGGAGCTGATGTCCCGCATCGACGACGCCCTCGGCTCGGTGGTCGAACGCGACCCCGCGAAGACCGAGGAGAGCAGCCCGAAGACGCGCGAGGCGTAGGCGCCCATCTCGGGAGGCGCGGGGGGGGGGCGCGCCCCCCCCCGCCGCCCCGGCAGGGGGGGGGGGGCGACCCACGCGGTGCGGGTCCGACCCGCACCGCGCCTCCTGGACGGGGTCGCGTCCCGACCAACGCAAAAAGGCCCCCTACCGGAGTAGGGGGCCTTTCACCGTGGCTGGACACGGCATCGATCCGTGGACCTTTCGATTTTCAGTCGAACGCTCTACCAACTGAGCTATCCAGCCGTGGCGACCCTGACGGGACTTGAACCCGCGACCTCCGCCGTGACAGGGCGGCACGCTAACCAACTGCGCTACAGGGCCATATTGAGTTGCTGTCTTGCTTCGGTGGTGCTCTGCTTGCTTGCTCACTCTGCGAGGAGTGACCCCAACGGGATTCGAACCCGTGCTGCCGCCGTGAAAGGGCGGTGTCCTAGGCCACTAAACGATAGGGCCGCAAGCGGTGCTTCGCGCTACCGATGGACAAGCATACGGATGCCCCACGGGATTCACAAATCGAGCGGCTCTGCGGCGGCGTCCCCGGCGTGTCGCGGTGCCACCACGGGGGTGCAGGGCTTCACTCACCCTGGGGCACCAGGCCCCGATTCGTGCTGTCGACGGTCCGGTGCGACCATCGTCGTCGGTCCCGTACCCCTCGTGCGAGGGGGTGTGCGGGTGCGACACCTGTTGTTACTGTTGCGCTTGTTAACAGTGTTACGTGCGTGAGCCTTGCCGCGCTGTTACGAAATCGAGATACATGTCGACCTCACCATCGCTGTCACTCCGCCCCCGTCCCCGCCGCCGCGTCATCGCCGCCGCGGTCGCCGTCGCGCTCACCGCCGGCACCCTCGCGGCCCTCGCGCCGGCGACCTCGGCCAGCGCGGCGTCCTACCCGAGCTGGTCGGACGTGGAGAAGGCCAAGGCATCCAAGTCGGCCCAGCAGGCGAAGGTGACGCAGATCAAGGGGCTCATCGCCGACCTCACGGCGAAGGCGTCCGCTGCGCAGAAGTCGGCCGAGGCGGCCGGAACGGCGTACCAGACCGCGCAGACGAAGTACGACGACGCGACGCTGACCCAGAAGAAGCTGCAGTCGCAGGCCGACGACGCCGAGAAGACCGCCACGGCGTCCGAGGCCCAGGCCGGACAGCTCGCCGCGCAGCTCGGGCGTGCCAGTGCGAACGACGTGACGACCGACATCCTCACGCACCCGACGAAGTCCGGTGACCTGCTCTACGAGCTCGGTGCGATGTCGAAGCTGAGCGAGCAGGCCGACGGCATCTACGCGCAGGCGTCGCAGGACCGCGGTGTGGCCCAGGGGCTCGCGGACAAGGCGGACCGCGCGAAGGAGGCCCTCGGCGACCTCGCCGACGCCGCCCAGCAGAAGATGCAGGCAGCGCAGACCGCTGCCGACGCGGCCCAGGCCTCGGTGGACGCCCAGGCCGAGAACAAGGACCGACTCGAGGCGCAGCTCACCCTCCTCACCACGAGCGAGCAGAACGTCGAGGCGCGCTACAACAAGGGCGTCCAGGTGGAGAAGGCCCGGCAGGCGCGCATCGCAGCGGCAGCCGCCAAGGCCGCGGCGACGCAGCAGGGCGGGACCGGTGGCGGTGCCCCGAACTCCTCCGGCTGGGTCCGTCCGACCGGCGGCTACCAGACGAGCCCCTTCGGCTACCGACTCGACCCGTACACGAAGAACTACGCCCTGCACGCCGGCGTCGACCTCGCGCCCGCCTGCTACGCCCCGATCTACGCGGCGGCCTCCGGCACGGTGACCTTCGCGGCGAACGGCGGCGGCTACGGCAACGAGGTCGTCCTCGACAACGGCGGCGGCATCTCGACCGCCTACGGGCACATCGTCGACGGCGGCACCCTCGTGTCGGTCGGCCAGCACGTCACCGCCGGGCAGCAGATCGCCAAGGTCGGTTCCACCGGGTGGTCGACGGGTTGCCACCTCCACTTCGAGACCCGGGTGAACGGTTCCGCCGTCGACCCGGTCCCCTTCATGGCAGCGCGGGGGATCTCGGTATGACCGTGTGCGCGCCCGAAAGGCCCTGAACGCCGTGAAGCACTCCGCTCGCACCCTGTCCTGTGGGATCGCGGTGGTGGCCGTCCTCGGGATCGGCCTCTCCGTCGTGATCGCCGGCCCGGCACAGGCGGCGCCGTCCGCCCCGAGCTGGGACGACGTGCGAGCGGCCAAGGCGGACGCGGCCGCGGCGCAGTCCACCGTCGACGAACTGAGCACCCGGCTGCAGGCCCTGCAGGACGCTGCCGACAGCGCACAGGTCGCCGAGCTCCAGGCCGGGCAGACGTACGCCCTCGCGTCGTCGCAGCAGCAGGACGCGCAGGCCACCCTCGACGACCTCACCGTGCAGTCGAAGCGGGCGAAGCGCACGGCGGACGCCTCCGCGCAGCAGGTCGCCGGCCTCGTGGTCGAGCTGTCCCGCACCGGCGGAGGGGACCTGTCCGCGGCGATGCTCGTCGACGCGCGGGACTCGAAGGACCTGCTCTACCGGGTCGGGACGATGTCGCACCTGTCCGAGCGCTCCGCGACCGTCCTCGCCCAGGCGCAGGCGGACCAGAACACCGTCGACTCGATCGCCGCGCAGCAGTCCGCCGCGACGAAGGCCCTGGCGAAGGCGACGGACAAGACGAAGACCGCCCTCGCCGAGGCGAACGACACCGCAGCGTCGGCCCAGGCCCGCTTGCAGCGGGAGCAGGACCAGCAGGACGAGGTGCTGCACCAGCTCGCGTACCTCAAGGGCACGAGCGTCGCCACCGAGACCGCCTACTGGACGGCGCAGCAGGCCAAGCGGGCGGAGGCGCAGCTCGCGTCGAACACCGGCGGTTCCGGGTCGACCACGGCCACGGGCGGCGGCTCGGGCGGCGGCGCAGCGAGCAGCGGGCCGAGCACGGGCGGCGGCACGAGCACGCAGCCGAGCTCCGGAACCCAGCCGAGCGCCGGCGGCGGCAGCACGGGTGGTGGCAGCACCGGCGGCGGCAGCAGCTCGGGCGGCACCAAGCCCAGCACGCCGAGCACCCCGTCGAAGCCGAGCACCCCGACCACACCGTCGAAGCCGAGCACCCCGACCACACCGTCGAAGCCCAGCACGCCCTCCACGCCCACCACCCCGACGACCCCGACCGCGCCGAGCACCCCCTCGAAGGCAGCCGGCGCGATCGCCTACGCCCGCGCGCAGATCGGCGACGCGTACGTGTTCGGCGGAGCCGGCCCGAACACCTGGGACTGCTCCGGGCTCGTGATGATGGCGTACAGCTCGCAGGGCATCGCGACCGGCGGCCACAACGTCGTCTGGCAGTACAACTACTTCAAGTCGATCGGACGTCTCGTGCCGATGTCGCAGCGACAGCCCGGCGACATCCTCTTCTACTCGTACAACGGCACCGTCAACGAGGCGTACCACGACTCGATCTACACCGGCAACGGCATGATGGTCGAGGCGGCGAACCCGCAGCGCGGCGTCCTCGAGCGGGCGATCTGGACCCCGAGCCAGCTGCTGCCCTACGTCGCACGGCCGAGCGGTTCGCTCTAGCCGCACGTCCCGGGCGCGAGAACGCGCCTCCGCGAACGAGAACGCGCCCCCGCACGGTCATCGCGCCCCGGAGAGCCGGGGTGCAACGACCGCACGGGGGCGCGGTCCGGTGTCCGGGGGACCGGACGGAAGCGTCAGTGACCGGCCGGCACGTACGCGGCCTGCCCGGCCTGCACGATCGCCTCGGCCTCGGCTGCGTCGCCCCAGCCCTCGGCCTTGACCCACTTGTTCGGCTCGAGGTCCTTGTAGCGCTCGAAGAAGTGCGCGATCTCGGCCTTCGTCTGCTCGTCCACGTCCGAGATGTCCTGGATGTGGGCCCAGCGCGGGTCCTTCGCCGGGACCACGAGGACCTTCGCGTCGTTGCCGGCCTCGTCGCTCATCTTGAAGACGCCGACCGGGCGCACCTTGACGCCCACACCGGGGAACGTCGGGTACTCGAGGAGCAGCAGCGCGTCCACGGGGTCACCGTCGTCGGCCAGGGTCTTCTCGAAGAACCCGTAGTCGGTCGGGTACACGAACGAGGTGAACAGCACGCGGTCGAGGTACACGCGACCGGTCTCGTGGTCCACCTCGTACTTGTTGCGGCTGCCCTTGGGGATCTCGACGACGACGTCGTACGCGGCCATGTTGCGCTCCTGGTCTGATGTGCGGGAAGAAAGCGCGGCTAACGTTACCGGGTGAACACTCCGCGTCCCCGGCTCGACCCTGCGGTCGCCGACACCCGCCGCGCGGTCCGCTCGCTGCTCGCGCAGGCGCTCGACGAGGGGACGGTGCGCTCCGGAGACCTCGTGCTCGTGGCGCTGAGCGGCGGTCCGGACTCGCTCGCGCTCGCCGCGGCCACCGCGTTCGAGGCGCCGAAGCAGGATCTGCGAGCGGGGGCGGTGGTCGTCGACCACGCACTCCAGGCGGGGTCCGAGGCGGTGGCGAGCCGCGCCTCCAGGCAGGCTTCCGAGCTGGGACTCGCACCGGTGACCGTCCGTCGCGTCGCCGTCGGTTCCACGGGTGGTCCGGAAGCGGCGGCCCGGGAGGCGCGGCACGCGTCGATCGCGCTCGTCGCGGCCGACGTCGGGTCACCCCTCGTGCTGTTCGGACACACCCTGGACGACCAGGCCGAGTCCGTCCTGCTCGGGCTCGCCCGCGGGAGCGGGCCGGACTCGCTGTCCGGCATGGCGCCGCTGACGAGGCGTCAGGCGGGGCCGGCGTACGGACGACCGCTCCTCGGCCTCCGTCGGCACACCACGCGTCAGGCGTGTGCCGCCGCGGGGCTCGCGCCGTGGGACGACCCGCAGAACGCCGACCCGGCGTACGCACGCGTCCGCGTGCGGAACGTCCTCCTGCCCGCACTGGAACGCGAGCTCGGTGCCGGCGTCCCCGAGGCCCTCGCCCGGACCGCCGATCAGCTCCGCGAGGACTCCGCCGCGCTCGACCACTTCGCCGAGGAGATGGCCGAGGACCTCGCCGAGCACTCCGAGGCCGGCATCTCCCTGTCCGTGCGGGAGCTCGCGGCCAACCCGCCCGCCCTCCGGCAGCGGCTCGTCCGGTTGGCGGTCGAGAGCGAGTTCGGCGTGACGCTGTCCCGCGTGCAGACACTCGAGGTGTGCCGGCTCGTCACCGACTGGAGCGGCCAGGGGCCGATCGACCTGCCGGGCGTGCAGGCGTCACGATCGGGCGACCGTCTGGCGTTCACCGCCGGTTAGGCTGGGGTGGTGGAACTCTCCGACGTCCAGGCAGACCTGTCCGAAGTCCTCTTCACCCCCGAGCAGATCGACGACAAGCTCGCCGAGCTGGCCGCGATGGTCGACGCCGACTACGCGGGGCGCGACCCCCTGCTCGTCGGTGTCCTCAAGGGTGCCGTCATGGTGATGGCCGACTTCTCGCGCCACCTCAAGATGCAGGCGCGCATGGACTGGATGGCGGTGTCGTCGTACGGCTCCGGCACGAAGTCGTCGGGTGTGGTGCGGATCCTCAAGGACCTCGACACCGACCTGCACGGGCGCGACGTCCTCATCGTCGAGGACATCATCGACTCCGGTCTGACGCTGTCGTGGCTCAAGCAGAACCTCGAGTCCCGCGGTGCCGCGAGCGTCGAGATCGTTGCGCTGCTCCGCAAGCCCGAGGCCGCCAAGGTCGAGGTCGACGTGAAGTACGTGGGCTTCGACATCCCGGACGCCTTCGTGGTCGGGTACGGGCTGGACTACGACGAGCGCTACCGCAACCTGCGCGGGGTCGGGGTGCTCGCACCGCACGTCTACAGCTGATCCTGGTGGCGGGTGGAGTTCGCCCGCAGAGGACACCCATTCTCGCCACAGAATCGCAGCCGTATGCTGACCAGCACGCAACTTCGGCAGAGAAAGGTGTCGGGCGACCTGCCCGGATCACATGGACTTCAAGCGCATCCTTCGCGGGCCGTACATCTACGTGCTCATCGCGATCGTGGGGATCTGGATCGGTTGGGCTGTGATCAGCCAGTCCGGCACGCAGCAGATCGACACGCAGAAGGGCCTCCAGCAGCTCTCCGACGGCAAGGTCTCCTCCGTGGTGGTGAACTCCACCGAGCAGCGCGTCGACCTCACCCTGAAGGACGGCAACGCGCACGAGCAGTTCTACTACTCGACCCCGCGCGGTGAAGAGGTCATCCAGGCCGTCAACGACGCGAACCTGCCGAAGGGCTACAACGACACCGTCCAGCAGTCGAACTGGTTCCTCTCGCTGCTCGGCATCCTCCTGCCGTTCCTCATCATCGGCGCACTCTTCTGGTTCCTCCTCGCCAACGCACAGGGCGGCGGCTCGAAGGTCATGCAGTTCGGCAAGTCCCGGGCGAAGATGAACAACAAGGAGAACCCGCAGGTCAGCTTCTCCGACGTCGCGGGCTCCGACGAGGCGATCGAGGAGCTCCAGGAGATAAAGGAGTTCCTCAAGGAGCCGGCGAAGTTCCAGGCCGTCGGCGCCAAGATCCCGAAGGGCGTGCTGCTCTACGGCCCTCCCGGTACCGGCAAGACGCTGCTCGCCCGAGCCGTCGCCGGCGAGGCGGGCGTGCCGTTCTACTCGATCTCCGGTTCTGACTTCGTCGAGATGTTCGTCGGTGTCGGTGCGAGCCGCGTCCGTGACCTGTTCGAGCAGGCGAAGCAGAACTCGCCCGCCATCGTCTTCATCGACGAGATCGACGCCGTGGGTCGTCACCGTGGTGCGGGCATCGGCGGTGGCAACGACGAGCGTGAGCAGACGCTGAACCAGCTCCTCGTCGAGATGGACGGCTTCGACGGCAAGACGAACGTGATCCTCATCGCGGCGACGAACCGCCCCGACGTGCTCGACCCGGCGCTCCTCCGTCCCGGCCGCTTCGACCGCCAGATCGGTGTCGACGCCCCGAGCCTCGACGGCCGCAAGCAGATCCTCGAGGTGCACGCGAAGGGCAAGCCGCTCGCCGCGAGCGTCGACCTCGAGCTCCTCGCCCGCAAGACGCCGGGCTTCACCGGTGCCGACCTGGCGAACGTCCTGAACGAGGCCGCACTGCTGACGGCCCGCTCGAACGCCCAGCTCATCGACAACCGCGCCCTCGACGAAGCCGTCGACCGCGTCATGGCCGGACCGCAGCGCCGGACGCGCATCATGTCCGACCAGGAGCGCCTCATCACGGCCTACCACGAGGGCGGTCACGCCCTCGCGGCCGCGGCGATGCGCCACACCGACCCGGTCACCAAGATCACGATCCTGCCCCGCGGCCGTGCCCTCGGCTACACGATGGTGCTCCCGCTCGAGGACAAGTACTCGGTCACCCGCAACGAACTGCTCGACCAGCTCACCTACGCCATGGGTGGTCGCGTCGCCGAGGAGATCGTCTTCCACGACCCGACCACGGGTGCGTCGAACGACATCGAGAAGGCCACGGGTACCGCGCGCAAGATGGTCACCGAGTACGGCATGAGTCGCGCCGTCGGGTCCGTCAAGCTCGGCTCCGGCTCCAGCGAGCCGTTCGTCGGCCGCGACATGAGCGGCGGCAGCGGCCGCGACTACTCGGAGAACATCGCCGAGACGGTCGACGCCGAGACCCGTGCGCTGCTCGAGGCCGCCCACGACGAGGCGTACCAGGTGCTCAACGACAACCGCGACATCCTCGACCGGCTGGCGGGTGAGCTCCTCGAGAAGGAGACGCTCGACGCCCCCGAGCTCGTCGAGATCTTCAAGGACGTCCGCAAGCTGCCGGAGCGCCCGCAGTGGCTGTCCAGCGACAAGCGGCCGGTGAGCAACCTGCCCGCCATCGAGGTGCCGGGCAAGGCCGCGCGCGCTGCGTCCGAGCAGTCCGACCACGAGTCGTCGAAGCCCCGTCGCCGTCCCTTCGGCAACCCGGGTATCGCCCCCGCGTAGGCCGGGATGACGGACCTGCCGACGAGGCGCTCGCGTCGGCTCGCCGAGGTGAGCCAGGCGCGGGCCGCAGCAGCCGAGCCGCCGACGGTCGCGATCGACCTCCGGGCACCAGCACCGGTGCCGGAGATCGTGACCGGTCGGCGGCTCGACCACGGCGCGCCGACCGACGACCGGACCCGGGTGATGGGGATCCTCAACGTCACCCCGGACTCGTTCAGCGACGGCGGTCTGCACCAGGCGTACGACGCCGCGGTCCAGCACGCCCGCGAACTCGTCGCCGCCGGCGCCGACATCGTCGACGTGGGCGGTGAGTCGACCCGTCCGGGGTCCGAGCGCGTGCCCGTCGAGGTCGAGCAGCGGCGGGTGCTCCCGGTCGTGCAGCAGCTCGTGGCCGAGGGCATCACTGTGAGCGTCGACACGATGAACGCCTCGACCGCCGAGCGTTCGGTGGACCTCGGCGCCGTCATCGTGAACGACGTCTCCGGCGGACTGGCCGACGACGACATGGCGCGCGTCGTCCGGGACACGGGCGCCGGGTTCGTGGTGATGCACTGGCGCGGGCACAGCGACCGGATGTACCGGAACGCCGAGTACGTGCACGCCGTGGACGAGGTCCGCCGCGAGGTCGAACTCCGCGTCGCCGAACTCATCGTCCTCGGGGTCCGCCAGGAGCAGGTCGTCATCGACCCGGGGTTGGGCTTCGCCAAGCAGGGCGCGCAGAACTGGGAGATCCTGGCGGGCTACGAGCGCTTCGCGTCGATCGGTCTGCCCGTGCTCGTCGCCGCCTCGCGCAAACGCTTCCTCGACGGGGTCGGCAGCGCTGCCGGTGCCGCGCCGAAGGAACGCGACCTCGCCACCGCCGCCATCAGCCTGCTCTCCGCCGAACGCGGAGCGTGGGGTGTGCGCGTGCACGACCCGGCACCGACCCGTGCCGTGCTCGACGTCTGGGACGCCTGGAGGGCAGCTCGATCGTGAGGGACACCATCCGACTGACCGGGGTCCGCGCACGCGGCCACCACGGGGTCTTCGACCACGAGCGCGCCGACGGCCAGGACTTCGTGGTCGACGTCGCCGTCGAGGTCGACGCCCGCGCCGCGTCGGGCTCCGACGACCTCGACGAGACCGTGCACTACGGCGTCCTCGCCGAGCAGGTCGTCGCCGAGATCGAGCGCGACCCGGTCGACCTCATCGAGACGCTCGCCGAGCGCATCGCCGACGCCGTGCTGACGCACCGTGCCGCCCTGGCGACCGAGGTGACGGTGCACAAGCCGCAGGCGCCCATCACGGTGCCGTTCACCGACGTGTCGATCACGATCCGCCGGACCCGTGGTGCGGGCTCCGACGTCGAGGAAGAAGAGTGAGCCGGGCGGTCGTCGCCCTCGGCGCCAACCTCGGCGACCGGGGGAGCACCCTGCGCGCCGCAGCGGCCGCGATCGTCGCGCTCCCGGGGGTCCGTCCCGTGGCGTCCAGCCGCGAGGTCGAGTCGATCGCCGTCACGCTCGACGGCCCGGACACGACGAAACCCCGGTACCGGAACGCCGTCGTGATCGTCGACACCGACCTCGAGCCGCAGGAACTCCTCGACGCCCTGCACGGCATCGAGGACGCCCACGGCCGCACGCGCGAGGTCCGGTGGGGCGACCGGACGCTCGACCTCGACCTCGTGGCCTACGACGACGTGTCGATCGACACCGTGACCCTGACCGTGCCGCACCCGCGTGCGGGCGAGCGGGCGTTCGTGCTCGCGCCGTGGCACGACGCCGACCCCGACGCCGTCCTGCCCGGTGTCGGTCCGGTGGCCGACCTGCTCGCGCGGGTGGGGGACGACACCGAGCGCGTCGACGAGCCGCGCCTCTTCGACGTGCCGACCCGCGCCTCCGGGGCCGAGACGAGCGATTCGTGAAGCCCACCCGCGCCTCCACCCTGATCAGCGTCGCCGTCGTCGCGGCGGTCGCGGGGTTCGCGCTCGACGCCGTCCTCGCGTCACGGCAGGCGCCGACGCTGTTCCTCGCGACGCCCCTCGGCGTGACCCTCGCCTTCATCGGCATCGCGGTGGTCCTGATGGCGCGCCCGGTCCGTCGGCACGCGCGGGACGGTGCGGCCAGGTCCCGCTCCGTCGACCCGCTCTACGCGATCCGGGTCGTGGTGCTCGCGAAGGCGTCGAGCATCGCCGGCTCGCTCTTCGGCGGCTTCGCCGTCGGCCTGCTCGTGTACCTCCTGACCCGCTCGGCCTTCCCTTCGCTAGGCTCGGTCCTGCCGAACGCCGTGGCGGTCGGGGGTGGACTCGTGTTGACGGTGTGCGCACTCGTCGCCGAACGCATGTGCATCGCTCCTCCGGGGGACGATGACGACGACGACCTGCCCCGGGGCGGCACGACGCAGGCGCACTGACCCGGGACGGCACGATCCGCCGACCCCGGTGCTCCCAGCACGACCCGACCGCAGGAGGCCCGCGATGCCGCGTGAACGACTCGACGAGCCCGGTCTCGGCCTGACCGGCACCGCCTGGACCCGGGTGTCGCCGAAGCTCGTCTGGACCGAACTCGTCACGACGATCGTGGTCGGGCTCGTGGTGACGGCGGGCTGCGTCATCATCGGTGTCGTCAGCGGCGGGTTCTCCGGCACGGCAGGCACCGTCTGGACACTGATCGGCATCGCGGTCGCGGTCGTCACCCTCGTGACGGCGGTCCTGACGCCGCGACGGGTGCGGGCGATCGGGTACGCCCTCCGCGACGACGACCTCGTCCTCCGGCGGGGGCTGATGTGGCAGCGGTTCACGGCGGTGCCGTACGGGCGCATGCAGCTCGTCGACGTCAACCGCGGACCGCTCGACCGGGTGCTCGGGATGAGCGAACTGAAGTTCGTCACGGCGGCCGCGTCGACCAACGTCCGGATCCCCGGCATCCCGTTCGCCGACGCCGACGAGCTGCGCGACCGGCTCGTCGAGCTCGCCGAGTCCCGCCGCGCCGGACTCTAGGGGACCCGCGTGACCTTCCGACCCGGGCCGCCGCCGCCCGCTCCGCCGCACCGGGGCGACGCCGCCGCCGCCGCACCGCTCACCGACGGCGAGTGGCACCGCATGCACCCGCTGACGCCACTGCTCAAGGGCGGCATCTTCCTCATCGTGATCCTCGGCTACGTGCTGAACAGCCTGCGGGACCAGCTCGTCGAGTTCTTCATCCCGGGCGGCGGCCCGCCGGACGACGGCGACCCGGTCCGGTACGTCTACGAACACGGCGTCGTCGGCTGGGTGCTGCTCGGCGTGGCTGTGCTGCTGCTGGTACTCCTTGCGTTGTTCACCCTCTCCTGGCGCATGCACGAGTTCCGGGTGACGGGCGAGATCGTCGAGGTCCGCTCCGGCGTGCTCTTCCGGACGAACCGCAAGGCGCGGCTGGACCGGATCCAGGGCATCAACATCTCGCGGCCCCTCGTCCCGCGGATCTTCGGCACCGCCAAGCTCGAGATCGCGCAGGCCGGCAACGACGCGAACGTGCAGCTCGCCTACCTCGGCGTCCGGGCCGCGGACGACCTGCGGCAGCGCATCCTCGTGCTCGCCTCCGGGGCGAAGGACGACGAGCGGCAGCACGACCCGGCCCGGGCGTCGAACGGTGTGCTGCAGGACCGCGTCGACGAGATCTTCTCGCCGGAGCTCGACCCCGCGGCGGTCCGCGCGACCCGCATCGTGAAGGTGCACCCCGGCCGGCTCATCGCGTCGATGCTGCTGTCCGGCACGACGGTGTTCATCCTCGCCGCGGTCGCCGCGATGATCGTCAGCGTGGCACTCACCGGTGAGTACGGGATCCTGTTCGGCCTGTTCCCCGCGGTGATCGGTGCCGGCGGGTACTACGTCCGGAAGTTCTCCCGCTCGCTGCAGTACACGATCGCCGAGACCCGCGACGGCATCCGGATCGGCTTCGGACTCGTGTCCACGTCGAACGAGACCCTGCCCCCGGGCCGCATCCACGCCGTGAGCGTCGCGCAGCCGCTCCTGTGGCGCCCGTTCGGCTGGTGGGACGTCCGGATCAACCGCGCGACGAACGCCGGCAACGGCGCGTCGAACAACCAGCAGGTGTCGTCGATCGTCCTGCCGGTCGGGACCGCGCGCGACGTCCGCGAGGTCCTCGACATCATCCTCCCCGGCCTCGTCGGCACCGCCGTCGTCGGTCCGGCCGCCTCGCGGGAGCAGCTCCGCGAGGGCTCGGCCGAGGCCGTGGACGTCGTCGACGACAGCCTCACCACCACGGGGGACCGCGGCGGGTTCGTGCACTCCCCGCGCCGCGGCGCCTGGCTCCGCCCGTTCGCGTTCCGCCGCAACGGCTACCGCTTCGTCCCCGGCGCCGTCCTGCTCCGGCTCGGCGCCGTCTGGCGTTCGCTGGTGATCGTGCCGCTGCCCAGGGTCCAGAGCGTCAAGGTCTCGCAGGGGCCGCTCGAGCGTGCGCTGCGGCTCGCGTCGGTGCACGTGCAGACCGTGCAGGGTCCGGTCTCCGCGACGATCGGCGCGCTCGACGCCCGCGACGCGCAGCAGCTCTGGGCCGACACCTCGGCGCGTGCGGTCGAGGCAGCAGCGGCCGACACCTCCCACCGGTGGCGGGAGCGGGAGGCGCGGCTGGCGTCCGGCGCACCCGCTTCGGTCGACGGCGCGGCCCAGGAGGCACGGCTCGCCCCCGGCGCGTCGGCTGCGGCCCCGGAGTGGTCACCGGAGCGACGAGTGGACGCGGTGGACCGCGAGCAGCCGTCGTCGGAGCGCGCACCCGGCGGCGCCGAGCCGGAGCGGCGGACCGGCACCGTGCCTCCTGGATCGCCCTGGGGGGACACCCCGCCGCCGGGAGCCGCACGGTGAGGGCGGGACGGCTGGGAGTCGGCGTCCTCGGCGCCGGACGGGTGGGCCCGGTCCTCGGCGCCGCGCTCGCGAACGCCGAGCACGCCGTCGTCGGCGTGACGGCCGTGTCCGACGCCGGCCGCGACCGAGCCGAGGCGATGCTCCCCGGCGCACCCGTCCTCGAGACGCCCGACCTCGTGGAGCGGAGCGAGCTCGTGATCCTCGCCGTGCCGGACGACCAGCTGGCCGACCTCGTGCGGGGGCTCGCCGACGCCGGGATCTGGCAGCCCGGACAGCTCGTCGTGCACACCAGCCCGGACCACGGCGTCGGGATCCTCGCGCCGGCGATGGCCGCGGGGGCGATCCCGCTCGCGATCCACCCCGCGATGGCGTTCACCGGCACCAGCGTCGACCTCGTCCGGCTCCGCGACGCGTACTGCGCCGTGACCGCACCGTCACCCGTGCTCCCCATCGCGCAGGCGCTCGTCGTCGAGATGGGCGCGGAGCCGTTCGTCGTCACGGAGGCGGACCGGCCCGCCTACGCCGACGCCGTCCGCGCCGCGGTCAGCTTCTCGACCGCGATCGTCGACCAGTCCGCCGGCACGCTGGCCGGAATCGGGGTCGAGTACCCCGGTCGCGTCCTCGGAGCACTGGTGCGCACGGCCGTCGACAACGCACTCGCGGCGGCCGACGGGCAGGCGACGCTGTAGTCCGGCCGCGCTGTACGATTTCGGGGACCCCCACGACCATCGGAGCCGCACCAGCATGACCGACGAGACCGCACCCGCCACCGAGCCCTCCGCCGCCGAGATCGCCGCAGCGGAGACCAGCGAGCAGCGACAGGTCCGGCTCGACAAGCGGGCGAAGCTGCTCGAGTCGGGGATCGAGGCCTACCCGGTCGCACTGCCGATCACGGACACCATCCCGGCGGTCCGCGCTCGTCACGAGGGACTCGAGACGGGCGAGGAGACCCAGGACGTCGTCGGGGTCGCCGGCCGCATCGTGTTCTCGCGCAACACCGGCAAGCTCTGCTTCGCGTCCCTGCAGTCGGGCGACGGCTCGCGGATCCAGGCGATGGTGTCCCTCGCCGAGGTGGGCGAGGAGTCGCTCGCCCGCTGGAAGGAGTTCGTCGACCTCGGCGACCACGTGTTCGTGCACGGGCGGGTGATCTCGTCCAGGCGGGGCGAGCTCTCGATCATGGTCGACGACTGGCAGATCGCGGCGAAGGCGATCCTGCCGCTGCCGAACCTGCACAACGAACTCAACGAGGAGACGCGGGTCCGCCAGCGCTACCTCGACCTCATCGTGCGCGAGGACGCCCGGACCACGGTCCGCGCCCGTGCCGCGGTGATGTCGTCCCTGCGGCAGACCTTCGCGGGACACGACTACCTCGAGGTCGAGACCCCGATGCTGCAGACCCAGCACGGCGGCGCCTCGGCACGTCCCTTCGTCACGCACTCGAACGCGTTCGACACCGACCTGTACCTCCGCATCGCGCCCGAGCTCTTCCTGAAGCGCGCCGTCGTCGGTGGCATCGACCGGGTGTTCGAGGTGAACCGGAACTTCCGCAACGAGGGTGCCGACTCGACGCACTCGCCCGAGTTCGCGATGCTCGAGGCCTACCAGGCGTACGGCGACTACGAGCAGATGGCCGACCTCACGCAGGAGCTCGTGCAGAACGCCGCCCGCGCGGTGACCGGCGGCTCGCTCGAGGTCACCTGGGCCGACGGCACGACGTACGACCTCGGCGGCGAGTGGCCGCGCATCGACATGTACGGATCGCTGTCCGAGGCGGCCGGTCGCGAGATCACGCCGGACACGCCGCTGTCCGAGCTGCAGGCGCTCGCCGAGGCCGAGGGGGTCGAGGTCGCGCACGCCACCCACGGCAAGTACGTCGAGGAGCTCTGGGAGCACTTCGTCATCGACTCGCTCGACCGCCCGACGTTCGTGATGAACTTCCCCGTCGACACCTCGCCGCTCACCCGCGAGCACCGCAGCCGACCGGGCATCGTCGAGAAGTGGGACCTCTACGTCCGCGGCTTCGAGCTGGCGACGGCGTACTCCGAGCTCGTCGACCCGGTCGTGCAGCGCGAGCGGTTCGTCGAGCAGGCGAAACTCGCCGCGGGCGGCGACCTCGAGGCGATGCGCGTCGACGAGGAGTTCCTGCGGGCGCTCGAGCACGCGATGCCGCCGTCCGGGGGGATGGGCATGGGCATCGACCGACTGCTCATGGCCATCACCGGCCTCGGCATCCGCGAGACGATCCTGTTCCCGTTGGTGAAGTAGGACCCAGCCGACGGCGCGATGCCGGGGTTAGGATGCTCGGGTGCCGCATGGAGTCGTGACCGGGATCATCTTCGCCCTGACGCCGACCGTCGTGGTCGGTCTCATCTTCTGGTTCGTCATGCGCGCCATCATGCGGGCCGACCGCACCGAGCGGGCCGCGTACGCCAAGGTCGAGGCCGAGGAGCGCGCCCGCTTCGAGCGTGAGCACGGGGTGCCCGCGCCGACGCCCGCCTCCGCGGAGTAGACGGCTCCCCCTCCGCGCCTGGCTTCACCCCGTGTTCACCGCGCGGTGTGACCCTGGCGTGCATGCGCGCGACCCCGGACGGCACGGACCCCGACCTCGATGCCGCTGACGCCTTCGGGCACCCGGCGGTGGACGATCCGACCCGCGACGACACCGTGTGGCCCGACGACGAGGGCGACGAGGTCGACGCGGACGACTTCGACGTCTGAGCGTCCGGACACGGTCACCCGCCGTTCACCCCGACGTCGTCCGCCGGCGTGAGCATCGTCCGCATGTCCATCACGCAGATCATCTCCGGTGGTGTCCTCGCGAACCGCGGGGGCGTCTTCTCCGGCCGCAGCCTCGTCGGCGACATCGAGAGCGAGTACGACGAGTTCGACCGAGACGCCGACCTCGAGGTCTCGAAGCGTCGCGAGGGGTGGCTCGAGCCCTCCTGGTGACCCCCGCCCGTTCGGTCATCGGGGTACGACGACCGGATCACAACGATCCGGACCGTCGTACCCCTTTTTCGTGTCCACACGACGCGGTGGTCCGGGGTACAGGATCGGAAACGAGCAAGAAACACCGATGCAACGCCGGAAACACGGCGACATCCCCTTGATTCCGGACCGGATGGGGGACCACACTGACGACAGGCTGTACCCCTCGGGGGACGGTATCCATGGTGAAGCACGGAGAAGCCTGAGAATCGATCTGATCGGTTTGTGGGGTACACCTCCGGACCGCTTTACTCGTGACACCCCCAACGAGGCCATCACCCGTCGAACGCAGGGAGTCATCATGACGATCGCAACCGCAGCACCGAAGACGACGACCACTGGTACCACCGCGCGCCGCTCGAAGAAGCCCGTCGCGGCGAAGACCCCGGTCACCGCGGTCGAGACCACCACGCTCGACACCGAGGTCGAGGCCGACGAGCAGCTCGCGGGCGTCCGTGGCGCATCCGTCGACCAGGTCGGCGACTACCTCCGCCACATCGGCCGGCTCTCGCTCCTCACCGCCGAGGAAGAAGCGGAGATCGCCCGCCGCATCGAGGTCGGCCTCTTCGCCGGCGAGAAGCTCGCCAACGAGCCGGGCCTCGCGAAGACCCTCCAGCGCGAGCTGCGATGGCTCGTCCGCGACGGTGAGCGCGCCAAGGAGCGCATGATCACCTCGAACCTCCGCCTCGTCGTGAGCATCGCCAAGCGCTACTCGCAGCGTGGCCTGCCCTTCATGGACGTCATCCAGGAAGGCAACCTCGGCCTGGTCCGTGCGGTCGAGAAGTTCGACTTCACGCAGGGCTACAAGTTCTCGACGTACGCCACCTGGTGGATCCGCCAGGCGATCTCCCGCGGCCTGGCCGACAAGGCGCGCACGATCCGCATCCCGGTCCACACGGTCGAGCTGATCAACAAGATCAGCCGCACCGAGCGCGACCTCACCGTCGACCTCGGCCGCGCGCCGATGCCGGACGAGGTCGCGGCCGAGCTGAGCATGAGCGTCGAGGAGCTCATCGACCTCAAGGGCCGCTCGCACGAGCCCGTGTCGATCCACACCGTCGTCGGCGACTCGGACGACAGCGAACTCGGTGACTTCATCGAGGACGAGGACGCCGCGTCCCCGAACGAGCTGACCGAGACCACGCTGCTCCACCGCGACATCCGCTCGATCGTCGCCGAACTGCCGAGCGACGAGGCGAACGTGATCCGCATGCGCTACGGCCTCGACGACGACAAGCCGATGACGCTCGACGAGATCTCGAAGATCGTCCACACGACCCGCCAGGCGGTCAGCCGTGTGGAGTCCCGCGCCAAGCTGCGGCTCTTCGCCAAGGCGGTCTCGCAGGACATGCAGCTGTACCTGACCGACTAGGTCAGCGGACTTCGGCCGACGCGCGAGCGTCGGCACGGGGAACCGGGTCGTTCTGTGGGAAGACGATCCGGTGGGGTGATGGGACGGCCCGCTCGCACTTCGGTGCGAGCGGGCCATTCACGTTCCCGGGAACCGCGCGACGCTAGTCCTCGACCTCGCGCCCGAGCTTCTGGCGGAGGTCCTGCGGGATGAGCTCGATGAGCTGGTCCGGTCGCACGGGCAGGTCGAGCAGGCTGAGCTTCACGCGGCCGGTCCGTCCGTGTCGCTCGGCGTCGAGGCGGACCACGCTGCCGGCGTCCTTCCGGAGCCGCACGTCGATCTGGGCACCCGTGGCGACCTCGCCGACGACCAGCCCGTCGACCTCGAGTGCTGCACTGCGGGTGCCCTCGGCGATGTCGAACCGGTAGCGCTCGCGCGCGGCGAGGACCACGGCGCGGTCGATCCCGGCCATCGGCGCGACCGGGGTCACGACCGAGCCGGAGAGTGCGGGGGAGAGGACGGGGCCACCGGCCGCGTAGTTGTAGGCGGTGGACCCGGCCGGGGCCGCCGCGACGATGGCGTCCGCGCGGTAGTAGCCGTACCCGAGGCCGCCGACGCTGAGGTCCGCGGACACCTGGCCGGCGCCGGGTCGTCGCACGATCGTGAGGTCGTTGAAGGCGAGGTAGTCGGTCCGCGCGCCGCTCCAGAACAGCCGGGCCTCGAGCGCGTGGTGCGGTTCGAGCTGGTAGTCGCCAGCCGACAGACGCTCGAGCGCGCCCTCGAGCTCGGGCGGTTCGATCTCGACCAGGAAGCCCACGTTGCCGTAGTTGACGCCGAGCACCGGGACCGGGCGCTTCGCCACGAGACGCATCGCGCCGAGCATCGTGCCGTCCCCGCCGAGCGCGACGACGAGGTCGACCTCCTCCGTGAAGTCCTCGTCCCCGATCACGTCCACCCCGCCGCCGATCCGTTGCGCGTCGGCGCGCCGGGCGACGAGGCGTCCGCGGCCGGAGGCGTTCCAGCGCTGCAGGGTCGCGACGGACTCCTGCACGTTCTTGGTCGGGTGGACGACGAGTCCGACGACGGGCTGCTCCATGGTCGCGATCGTACCGATCGCGCCCGAGACGGCGCAGGTCGTGGCGTGACCGTCCGCCGGGCGCGCGGTGCGGGGCGGACCCGCACCGCGCCTCCCGAACCGTCCCCTGCTCACCGGACGCAACGAGGTCACGCCCACGGCGAACAGGGGCAGACCACCCGGGATGCGCTGGTTAGTCTCGATGTACGTCACCGGGCCAGTTCCGGTCCGGCAAGGGAGAGCACATGTTCGAGAGATTCACCGACCGAGCCCGTCGTGTTGTCGTCCTCGCTCAAGAAGAAGCGAAGATGCTCAACCACAACTACATCGGCACCGAGCACATCCTCCTCGGCCTCATCCACGAGGGCGAGGGCGTCGCCGCCAAGGCGCTGGAGTCGCTCGGCATCTCGCTCGATGCCGTCCGCGAGCAGGTCCAGGACATCATCGGGCAGGGGCAGCAGCAGCCGACCGGGCACATCCCGTTCACGCCGCGCGCCAAGAAGGTGCTCGAGCTGTCCCTGCGCGAGGCGCTGCAGCTCGGCCACAACTACATCGGGACCGAGCACATCCTGCTCGGGCTCATCCGCGAGGGCGAGGGCGTCGCCGCCCAGGTCCTCGTCAAGCTCGGCGCGGACCTCAACCGCGTCCGTCAGCAGGTCATCCAGCTCCTGTCCGGCTACCAGGGCAAGGAAGCGGTCGCCGTCGGCGGCGAGACCCAGCAGAACGCGCAGCAGGGGTCGCAGGTCCTCGACCAGTTCGGTCGGAACCTCACCCAGGCCGCCCGCGACGCCAAGCTCGACCCGGTCATCGGGCGCGAGAAGGAGATGGAGCGGGTCATGCAGATCCTCTCCCGTCGCTCCAAGAACAACCCCGTCCTGATCGGTGAGCCGGGCGTCGGCAAGACCGCGGTCGTCGAGGGCCTGGCCCAGGCGATCGTCAAGGGCGACGTCCCGGAGACGCTGAAGGACAAGCAGCTCTACTCGCTCGACCTCGGGTCGCTCATCGCCGGCTCCCGCTACCGCGGTGACTTCGAGGAGCGCCTCAAGAAGGTCACGAAGGAGATCCGCACCCGCGGCGACATCATCGTCTTCATCGACGAGATCCACACGCTCGTCGGAGCCGGCGCTGCCGAGGGCGCGATCGACGCCGCGTCGATCCTCAAGCCGCTCCTCGCCCGTGGTGAGCTCCAGACCATCGGTGCCACCACGCTCGACGAGTACCGCAAGCACTTCGAGAAGGACGCCGCACTCGAGCGTCGCTTCCAGCCGGTGCAGGTCAACGAGCCGTCGCTGCCGCACGCGATCAACATCCTCAAGGGCCTCCGCGACAAGTACGAGGCGTTCCACAAGGTGTCCATCACCGACGGCGCGATCGTCGCCGCGGCGAACCTGGCCGACCGCTACGTGCAGGACCGCTTCCTGCCGGACAAGGCCATCGACCTGATCGACGAGGCCGGCGCTCGCCTCCGCCTGTCGATCCTGTCGGCGCCGCCGGAGCTCCGCGAGTTCGACGAGAAGATCTCGACGGTCCGCGGGTCGAAGGAAGCCGCCATCGAGGAGCAGGACTTCGAGAAGGCTGCGTCGCTCCGTGACGAGGAGAAGAAGCTCCTCGGCGAGCGTCTCCGCCTCGAGAAGCAGTGGCGTGCGGGTGACGTCGCCGCGTCCGGCACCGTCGACGAGGGCATCATCGCCGAGGTCCTGGCGCAGGCCACGGGCATCCCGGTGTTCAAGCTCACCGAAGAGGAGACCTCGCGTCTCGTCTTCATGGAGAAGGCCCTGCACGAGCGCGTCATCGGTCAGGAAGAGGCCATCTCGGCCCTCTCGAAGACCATCCGCCGCACCCGTGCCGGTCTGAAGGACCCGAACCGCCCCTCGGGCTCGTTCATCTTCGCCGGCCCCACTGGTGTCGGGAAGACCGAGCTCGCCAAGGCGCTCGCCGAGTTCCTCTTCGACGACGAGGGCGCGCTGATCTCCCTCGACATGTCAGAGTTCGGTGAGAAGCACACGGTCTCGCGACTCTTCGGTGCCCCTCCCGGGTTCGTCGGGTTCGAGGAGGGCGGCCAGCTCACCGAGAAGGTGCGTCGCAAGCCGTTCTCCGTGGTCCTCTTCGACGAGATCGAGAAGGCCCACCCGGACATCTTCAACTCGCTGCTGCAGGTCCTCGAAGAGGGTCGTCTGACCGATGGTCAGGGCCGCGTCGTCGACTTCAAGAACACCGTCATCATCATGACCACGAACCTCGGTTCGCAGGGCATCGCGGGTGGTCCGGTGGGCTTCCAGGTCGAGGGTGACTCGGCTGTCGGCTACGACCGCATGCGCTCGAAGGTGAACGAGGAGCTCAAGAAGCACTTCAAGCCGGAGTTCCTCAACCGCGTGGACGACACGATCGTGTTCCCGCAGCTCTCGCAGTCCGAGCTGCTGCAGATCGTGGACCTCTTCGTGAAGCGCCTGTCGGACCGCCTGCTCGACCGCGACATGACGGTGGAGCTCACGCTCGCCGCCAAGGAGCAGCTCATCAAGGTCGGGTTCGACCCCGCCCTCGGTGCTCGCCCGCTCCGCCGCGCGATGCAGCACGAGGTCGAGGACCAGCTGTCCGAGCACATCCTGCAGGGTGAGCTCAACGCCGGCGACCACGTGAAGGTCGACTTCCACGACGGAGCGTTCCAGTTCGAGACCGGGCGTCAGCCGGGTCGCGAGGAGGTCCTCGCCGGGGCAGCCGCCGTCGAGGCGACGGACGCTCCGCAGGGTGAGATCGAGTCCTAGGACCCAGCAGGACCCATGACAGGAGGCGCGGTGCCGGTCGGTACCGCGCCTCCTGTCACGACACGGGTGGGACGGTTCGCGCGTCGGTGTACCACCGGCCCTCGTCCGGGGGTACGGTGGTCACAGCGTGCGAGGGGTTCCCCCCAACACCCCGCACGCAGCGCTCGACCGGTTCCCCCCAACAGGTCGAGACGCGCCGGCCCCGGTCTGTTCACAGACCGGGGCCGTTGCACGTTCGTGCTCGTGACCGCGTTCGCGGTCGTCCTCGTGCCCGTGCCCGTGCCAGCGTTCGCGGTCGCGCTGGCGTCAGAGCGCTTCCGCGAAGTCGCGGACGGCCTGCTCCCAGCGCTCGGGGTCCTCGTTCCACTCGAGCGTGTGCGGCGCGGTCCGGAACACGACGGCACGCGTCCCAGCTTGGGCGGTCTGCTCGGCAACGTCGGCCTCGGACACCAGGGCGTCCGCAGCCGAGTGCACGAGCAGGGTCGGGGTCTCCGAGCCCTGCCAGGCGGTCGTCGCGACCGGAGCCGCGGCACCTGCCAGGCGTGACAGGACGTTCGTGGTCGCGATCCGTGCAGCGACGGTGCCGACGAACGCGGGGAGGCGCGCTCCCGTCACCGCGCCACGCAGCGCCGAGCGCACGCTGAGCAGCGGCGAGACCCCGACCAGACCGTCCACCTCGACCCGGGAGGCGGCGACCGAGCACGCGAGCGCCCCCGCCGACCAGCCCTGCAGCACGACACGGGCGGCGCCGCGGCCCCGGGCTGCCCGGACGGCCGTCACGATGCGGTCGACCGCGCCGGGGTCGAGCGATCGGAGCGGGAGGTCGGTCGTGTCGACGATCTCGGACGTCGCCCCGAGGGCACGCCAGACCGGGATGCCCCGGAGGACCTGCCGCGGCCCGAGCGACTGCCCGTGCACGTGGATCACGTGCGTGCCCGTCGCCGCGGCCTCGTCCCCTGGCTCGTCGCCGGGGACGTCTGCGAGGTCGTCGTACAGCAGCGCGTCCCACTGCCACTCGCCGACGGTCGCCGACCCGTCCGTGCGACGCCGGACCGTCCCCCCGTCGACGTCGAGGACGCCCTGCACGAGGACGTCCTGGCCGTCCCGGGTGATCCGGTACGTCCCCGGCAGCCGGGTGTCGCGCGTGGCCACGAAGGTCGCCTCGGAAGGAGTGGCGCGGCGGACGGTCGCGGTCGCCGTGTACGGGGTCGGGAAGAGCAGCCGACGTGCGACGAACGCACCCAGCCCGAGCGTCCCGACGGCTCCCGCCGCGGTGCCGAGTGCGGTTCCGGTGGTGGCGATGCGTCCGCCGGTCATGTGGTCTCCTCCAGTCGTGCGGTGGTGAGCGTCGCGGCGGCCGGGACGTCCTGCCCCGCCTCGCGTGCGCGGTCCTCGATCTCGACCGACAGCCGGTGCAGTCTGCTCCGCCACTGCGGGCGCTGCCACGCGATCGTGAAGTACAGGCCTCGGTTGCCGGACGCGCCCTCGAGTCGCCGGAGCTCGGGCTCCAGCGTCCGGAAGCGGATCCGGGCAGCCCGCCAGTCGCGGAACTCCCGCGCCGCGTCGGGCAGCACCCCGCCGGCGGCACCGACGGCGAGCAGCACCATCGAGGTCAGGAAGACCGGGGCGTAGAGGGTACCCAGCACCCGGACGGCGGCGTCCAGGCCGAGCACGTGCACGGCGTCGAGCGACACGGCGATCGCCGCGAGCAGGACCATCGCCCCGGCGCCGACGACGAAGAGCCAGTACATGCGGCCGAGGCCGTCGCCCTCGCGGAAGCCGCGGAGCACCGCCAGCGCCGATCGGGAGATGACGACCGCGATGTACGTCATCTCCACCGCCGAGTAGAGCGCGGTGGGCAGCTGGTCGCCGTACGCGACCATGAACTGCGAGGTGGGCTCCGGCGCGTCGATCATGACGAACAGCACGACGAGGGCGACGAGGACCAGTCCGACGCCGACGAGCCGGCTCGGTCGGAGCAGCCGTGCGGACCGGGCGGCAGCCTCGACCGACTGGGCGAGGGCGAACAGGCCGCACACCATCAGGCAGCGGCCGAGCAGGTCGGCGATGTTCGGTGTGCGGGTCAAGCCGCCGAGGAACGCCACGACGTCCGGCTGGTTGATGCTCAGCCCGACGGCCACGAACGAGCAGCAGACCATGAGCCAGCTGACGCTCGCCGACTGGGTCCGCACCAGCCAGAGCCGGACGACGAGGACGGCCAGGATGAGCCAGACCGGCAGCGACCCCCAGACGTGCAGGGTCACCGGAAGATCCCGCGCGGTGCTCCGTCGGGGTCGAGCAGTCCGATCCGCAGGGCGAGCTGGTCGGCGACGAGCTCGACCGTCTGCTCGTGCGGGGTGTCCAGGGACCGGGTGAACGCCGTCCGCCCGGTGAGCAGCCCCGTGTACGCCTCGTGGTCGCAGCCGGGGTCGGCGAGGAACACGTGCGCGAGCTCGTGCAGCACACACGCCACCCGGGAGCGTTCGGACAGGTCGGGGCGCGTCTCGAGCAGGGCGTGGTCGGTGCGCTGGATGAGCCGGGCCGAGAGGTCACCGGGCAGTGCGGTCGTCCGGAGCCGGATCGGCTTGCCGAGCGTGGCCTCGGCCCGGACGAGCAGCTGCGGCAGCGTCAGCCGGCGGGGGAGTCCGAGCCGCTGCACGCTGCGACGAGCCTCGGCCTGCTGCCGGCGGGCGCCGATCCGGTCGGCGAACGCGCTCACGGTGTCGACCCGGAGTCGTCGAGTCGCCGGACGTGCTCGGTGAAGTCGCGGATCTCGGCCGCGGAGGCGAACTCCCCGAGACGTCGGGTGGCGAACGCCACGACCTCGCGCTTGCGGAGCTCGAGGACGAGTTCGAGCTGCGCCTGCACCCGCTCCGGCACGTCGGTGTTGCCGGCGGCGTCCGTCAGGTACTCGGGCGGCACACCGAAGTACCCGGCCAGTGCGACGAGCAGACGCTGGTCGCGGACGGCCGGCCCGTTCCCCCCGAGCATGTAGCCCCACCGCGGGCGGCTCATCGACGCGCCCTGCGCCTCGATCTCCGCCGCGATCTCCTTGTAGGCGGGGCGCTGCCCGGAATTCGCCTCGACGACGTCCATCAGGAGCTGCAGTTTCCGTGAGAGCTCTCGTCGGTGTGCGTCGTCGTCGG
The DNA here is from genome assembly GCF_030705415.1 of Curtobacterium sp. A7_M15. GTDB lineage: Bacteria > Actinomycetota > Actinomycetes > Actinomycetales > Microbacteriaceae > Curtobacterium. The sequence continues at coordinate 41,190 of NZ_JAUZED010000008.1, forward strand.
TGTACTCGATCATGTCTCCCCGCCCCTGTACATCTGTCTCAGACATGGTAAAACTGAACCAGCGCGTCGGCCAGCGACAACCACTCTGCCAGGCGTTCGCCCGTTCGTCAGGTCGGCATTTCATGGGGGGATGCCGAACAGGCGGGTGGCGCGCCGTGCGGTGGTCGCGACCCGACGACGGACGGGAGGCGCGGTGCCAGCTGGCACCGCGCCCCCCCCGGGGCGGGGGGGCGGGGGCGCCCGCGGGCACCGCGCCTCCCGTCTCGACCGTGGTCGCGTTCTCGTGTGTCGGCCTGGTCAGGCCTGCACGTCGCCGCGCCACCCGGAGTCGGTGGGTGCCGACTCGACGCGCTCCTTGTAGTTCTGCAGGTCCTTCTTCACGGCGTGGCCGCCGACGCCGACCGCCGAGCCGAGCTTCTCGAGGAAGCCGGTCGGCTCCCAGTCGATCTGCGCCGTGACGCGGGTCTCGTCGTCGGAGAGCTTGTGGAAGGTGACGACGCCGGCGTGGTCCGTCTCGCCGTCCTTGACCGTCCACGCGACCCGCTCGTCCGGGTGCTGCTCGGTGATGACGGCACGGAACTCGCGCTCCTGGCCGGCCACCTTGACGGTCCAGTCGGTGGTCTTGTCGTCGACCTGGACGATCTTCTCGACCTCGTCGAGGAAGTGCGGGAACTCCTCGAAGCGGGTCCACTGGTCGTAGGCCTGGCGGACGGGGACGTTGACGTCGACGGTTTCGATGATCTGAGGCATGACCCGCACGGTAGGCGGCGGCGCCTGGGTGCCCTTCAGGGCGGTGTCCCCCGCGCGCACTATGGTGAGTCAGATGAGTGAGCACGGGAAGCACGCGTTCCACGAACGGGACGAACACGGCATCCTGGTGCGCCCGGCGCTCGCGTCGGACGTCCCGCACATCCAGCGGCTCATCGCGCCCTACGTCGACCGGCGGATCCTGCTCGGCAAGGAGAACGTCGCGCTCTACGGCTCGATCCAGCAGTTCCGGATCGCCGAGGGCCCCGACGGCGTGCCGATCGGGTGCGGCGCGCTCGCCGTGTTCTGGGACGACATCGCCGAGGTGCGGACGCTCGCCCTGGATGCCGAGTGGATCCACAAGCGCGTCGGACACCGCATGCTCGAGGCGCTCGAGCACGACGCCCGCGAACTCGGTGTCGCCCGGATCTTCTGCCTCACGTTCGAGGTCGAGTTCTTCACGAAGCACGGGTACCTCGAGATCGGCGAGAGCGTCGTCTCGCCCGAGGTGTACGCCGAGCTCGTCCGGTCGTCGGACGAAGGGGTCGCGGAGTTCCTCGACCTCGCACGGGTGAAGCCGAACACGCTCGGCAACACCCGCATGCTGAAGATCCTCTGACGCTTTCGACCGCTGCGCGGCGGGGTTCCCCCGTGGTGCTCGCGCCGTTGTCTACCCTGTGCGCATGTCGTCGTTCCGTCACCCCGTCGGGCCCGAGAAGCCGGGTGTCTACTGGCGCCGCCGTGCGATGGTCATCGGGGTGCTGCTGCTCATCGTGGTCGTCGTCGTGCTGATCGTGGTCGGGCGTGGTGGGGCGTCTGCGGACCCGGGCGGTGCTGCTGCGCCGTCTTCCTCTCCCTCGTCCGCTGCTGCGGCTTCCTCGTCCTCGGGCGCCGCCTCGTCGCGGGCCACGCCTCGTCCCTCAGCGTCGTCGACGCCGTCTGCTTCCGCATCCGGTGCCGCGTCGGGTTCCTCCGGCGCCGACGGTGCGACGTGTGCCAAGGACCAGATCGCGCTCACGCCCGTCGTGGACAAGACCTCGTACGGCCCCACCGAGGACCCGAAGATCGCCATGTCGATCAAGAACACCGGGTCGAACTCGTGCCACATGGACCTCGGTTCGTCGCAGCAGGTCCTCACCATCTCGTCCGGCGAGGAGCAGTACTGGTCGTCGAAGGACTGCCAGACCGGTGGGACCAACCAGGACGTCACGATCAAGGCCGGGCAGACCCTCACCACGCCGGCGATCGCGTGGGACCGGACGCGGTCGTCGACGACGACGTGCGACTCATCGCGGCCGTCGGTCACCGGTGGGGGAGCCAGCTACCACCTGCAGGTGGCGGTGGGGAACATCGAGTCGAAGGCGTCGGTGCAGTTCATCCTCGAGTGACGCGTGCGCCGCGTGCGCCGAACGTGCCGGAGGAGCGGGGGAGTGCTGCGGTCGGCGTGATCGTGCCGCCCGCGAACGGGAACGGGCCCGTCGTCACGAAGACGACGGGCCCGTTCTCAGCTGAGGAGATCAGCCGATGACGGAGATGTTCTCCGCCTGCGGGCCCTTGCGACCCTCGGTGATGTCGAACTCCACCTTCTGGTTCTCCTCGAGCGACTTGTAGCCGTTGCCAGCGATCGCGGAGAAGTGAGCGAAGACGTCAGCGGAGCCGTCGTCCGGGGCGATGAAGCCGAAGCCCTTTTCGTTGTTGAACCACTTGACGGTGCCGGTCGATGCCATGATGGCGTTCCTTACTTTCTTGCCAGTCGACATCTGCAGTCGACTGCCTTGCGATGCGGTATTCGCTACCGCCGATCCACCGACGGATGTCGTCAGATCGATGCGTCCTGCGGGCATGGGGCCGGTAGAACGGGTTCGGGGCCAGGCGGCCGGGGAAGGCCAGTGACCGATGGCGCTCGAGGTGCTGTGCACCGGAAGAACGATGGACTCCCGCCGAAGCGGTTGACACCAATCTACAGTCTTGTGGCCACAAGGGAAGAGCCGAAGTCGCCGAACGTCCGTGAATCTGGTGGACTGGGTCCCGATGGCAGACAAGGAACAGCGTTTCCGGAGCGAACAGCTCGAGGCAGCGCTCGAGAAGCAGGACGTCGCGGCGGTGGCCTTCGCGCTCCGCAACGACATCGTGATCGTCCCCCGGCTCGTGACCGGCAAGAAGGACATGCAGGTGCGGGTGTTCGGCCGTGAGGGCTCGGACAAGCGGATCCTGCTGCTGTTCTCGTCGGCCGACGCGTACACCGCGATGGTGCCGGACGAGAAGGTCCGACAGGTGATGGTCTACGACGGCCCGCGGCTCGAGGAGTTCATCGCGGCGCACCTGGACACGCTCGAGGGTGTGTTCTTCGACATCGCCGGTCCGCACACGATGCAGGCCACGCCGTCGGACCTGCTGGCGGCGCTCCGGGCCTGACGCCCGGTCGGCTGGGAGCCTGGCTGCGGGTGTCGCGTCGCTGATCGCTCGTGCGCGGTGCCGTCGGTGCTGTCGTCACCCGTCAGAACGCTCGGTCGAGCTCGCGTTCCCGTTCGTTCGCTGCCAGTGAGAACGCCACCCGGAGTGCTTCGCGGAGGTGCTGGGCATCCGCGCCGAGCACCGTCGTGAAGCCGAGACGTGCGGCTTCGCTCGCGCGCTGCTTCGTGCCCGTGGTCGGACGGATCTCGCCTGCGAGACTGATCTCGCCGACCGCCGCCAACGTGTGCGGGTAGGGGCGGTCGCGGGCGGCACTCGCGAGCGCCAGTGCGATCGCGAGGTCCGCGCCCGGCTCGGTGAGCTTCATGCCACCGACCGTCGAGACGTAGACGTCGGCATCGGACAGCTTCAGGCCCGCGCGGCGTTCGAGCACCGCGAGGAGCATCGCCACGCGCGAGGAGTCCACTCCGTTCACGACCCGGCGCGGCTGCGGCGCCGAGCTCGGGACGACGAGCGCCTGCACCTCGACCGGGAGTGCTCGGCGCCCTTCGAGCGCCACGGTCACGCACGTGCCGGACACCGGAGCGCCGTTCTTCGACATGAAGAGGCCGCTCGGGTCCGGTACCTCGTGGATGCCGTCGCCGGCCATGTCGAAGCATCCGACCTCGTCCGTGGGGCCGAAGCGATTCTTCAGCGCGCGGACGAACCGGAGCGCGGTCTGCCGGTCGCCCTCGAAGTGGCACACGACGTCGACGAGGTGCTCGAGCAGTCGGGGACCCGCGATCGTGCCGTCCTTCGTCACGTGTCCGACGATGAGGACCGGGAGCGCACGGTCCTTCGCGACGCGGATCAGGGTGGACGCGACCTCGCGCACCTGGGACGTGCCACCCGCGATGCCGTCGACGGAACTCGACGAGATGGTCTGGACCGAGTCGGCGATGAGGAGGTCCGGCTGGACCTGGTCGATCTGGCCAAGGATCACGCCGAGGTCGACCTCGCTCGCCAGGTAGAGGTCGTCGTGCATCGCCCCGGTGCGCTCGGCGCGGAGCCGGACCTGGTCGACCGACTCCTCGGCGCTGACGTAGAGCACGCGCTTGCCGGACGCGGCGGCGCGTGATGCGACCTCGAGCAGGAGGGTCGACTTGCCGACGCCGGGCTCGCCCGACAGCAGGACCGCGGCGCCCGGGACCACTCCGCCACCGAGGACCCGGTCGAATTCGCCGATGCCGGTCTGCCAGCGCTGGACGGCGGTTCCCCGGGACTCGGTGATGGGCCGGGCCACACGGTTGCCCGTGACCGCGACGGAGGCGGTGCCCCGGACGCTGGCAGTCGCCGCAGAGGAGTCCTCGACCGTTCCCCAGGACTGGCACTCACCACAGCGGCCGACCCACTTGATGCTGGTCCAGCCGCACTCGGTGCAGCGGTAGAGGGACTGAGCGCGCGCCATGCTCGCCAGGCTAGGCCGTGCCGCCGACATCACCCGTGCGGTGGCTCGGATCGTCGGGGTGCTCGTTGCTCTGGACGTCCGGCAGCGCGACCGACCCGGTCACCCGCTGGCGGAGGCGGTCGATCCGACCAGGGCGGTCGGCGTGGTCGAGTGCTTCGGCGCCCTCGGTGTCCCGCTCGGCGCGCGCGGTCGCCACCGCTCCCGCCCCGGCGCCGAGCTCCTCGGCTTCACGTGCCGACAGGTAGTGCCGGATCGCGGCGACGACGTCCACCCGTGCGTCGACCGCCGGCTCGAACGCGCTCGCCCAGATCTCGTACCCCCGGTCGTTCGGGTGGAACAGGTCCCCGTAGCTGTTGAAGAACGTCCGGCGCAGACCGACCCGCTTCGTGATGGTGTGCAGCGGTGCCACGGTGAGCCCGAACTCGTCCGCCACCCGGTGCACGATCTCGTTCGCCACCGCGACCTTGCGCTCACGGTCGGGGACGAACATGCACGGCAGCTCGGCGACGATCGCGTGCGACGGCACGGCACCGTAGATCTCGCGGATGTTGCGCTCGAACTTGTCCGGGTGGAAGTCGGCGATGTCGTTCGCGCCGATCGACACGGTGCAGATGTCCGGCGTGTAGTTGCGGAGCTTCGGCAGCTGGTCCTTCCGGGCGCCCCAGGTCGTCGAACCCGACACGCTGAGGTTCACCACACGGACCGACGACCGCGAGCGGTGCCGGATCCGCCGGGCGAGCAGTCCCACGTACCCGCGGTGGGGTTCGCTCGCGCCGACGCCCTGCGCGGCGGAGTCGCCGATCGCGAGGTAGGTGATCTGGCCCTCGTGCTGCAGGCGCTCACGCCACCAGTCGGCGTGCACGGGCAACAGCTCGCCGACCCGGCGGGCTGCAGCGCGCTGGCCACGGACACCGGCCCGGGCGCCGAGGGCAGCGCCGCCGAGGACGGTGAGGCCGCCGACGACCGACGACAGCAGTGCGATGAGCGTGCGGGATCTCATGCGGTGGACGTTACGCGGACTTCGTCGGGACGCGATCCGTCTCGATCGGCTCGTGGACGGACGTCCCCGACCAGCCGCCTGTGGAGGGGGAGCCGACGCGCGGTGGTGCGTCGCGCCTCCCGGATCGTGTAAACTCTCTCCCGGTACCGTGTCCGAGCGGCCGAAGGATCATGTCTCGAAAACATGTGTGGGGGCAACTCCACCGTGGGTTCAAATCCCACCGGTACCGCCACAGAAAACCCCCGTTCACGCGGGGGTTTTCTTCTTTCCAGGTATGGCGCTGACGCATCGCCGGCACACGGCGCGTGCAGGGTTGCTCCGTCGCGGTGTCGTCAGCGCAACCGACCGTGGCGAACGTCGGAAGGACCGGACGGGCACCTCCGAGGGCTCGTCGGAGTCGAGGGCAGGGACACGCTGCTGATCGCCAGCCGAGAGCGGTAGCTCCCGGGTGTCCTTGGAACACGCCGCACGCCTGTCCCGAGGGCGTCCGCAGTCCTCCGCAGCCCGCCGTCGAGGGTCTCGCCGCTCCGGCACCACCAGCAACCGATGTCAGCCGCTGGCGATGGAGGGTCGAACCGCGCGGACCCACGGTGCGCACGGGTGTGCCTGCGGACTGCAGGACCCTCGAGGAGCGGGGTGTCGACGAGGAGCCTCGGTGGGCGGGCGCGTCCTGTGTATACATTCGTCGACAATATCTCGGGTCGACTCTCTGATCTGCGTCGAGCCCAACCTTGCCGACCAGGGCTTTTTGTCATCTTTTCGCCACATTCAGCCCGCCGTAACGAGACCGCAACTCGACGTTACGCGCCGGAAACACCGTCTTGTATACCGTTTGGGCATGCCCACTCCCTTCCGCCTCGTCGGAGTCCTCCACCTCCCCCCGCTGCCCGGCGCGGTCAACTACGGCGGGCTCTCCGTCCGAGCGATCGCGGATCGAGCAGCCGAGGACGCGATCGCCCTCCGCGACGCCGGCTTCACCCACGTCATGGTGCAGGACGCGAGCGACATGCCGCAGGCCGTCACCGTCGGTGCCCCGACCGTCGCGGCGCTCGCGGTGATCGGCGCCGCGGTGACGAACGCGGTCGACTTGCCGGTCGGTGTCGTCGTCGGGCACAACGACGGACCGAGTGCCGTGGCCATCGCGCACGCGATCGGAGCGACGTTCGTGCGGGTCAAGGTCCTGACCGGTGTGTCGGTGGGGCGACCGGATGGATCCAGGGCTGCGCGCACGAGGTCGCGGCCATGCAGCGGCTGCTCGGCAGCGACGTCGAGGTCTGGGCCGACGTGCACGAGGCGACGAGCATCGCGTTGGCATCGACACCGCGATGGGCTGCGACGGAGGCCCGCGCGTTCGGCCGAGCCGACGTGTTGGTGGTCACACGCGACAGCGGTGTCGCCGATGCCGTCGCGGCGATCGCCGACCTGCGGACCGTGATGCCCGACGTCCCCGTCGTCGTCGGCGGCCGCGTCGGTCTCGACACGATCGACGCCGCGATCGCCGGTTCTGACGGCGCGATCCTCGGCAGCGCGATCAAGCGCTCCGCCGCACCGGATGCACGCGTCGATCCCGATGTGGCCGACCGGTTCGGGCAGGCGCTCACCGCCGCTCGCGTCTGACCCCTCCCCACTCCCGTCGAAGACCCGCCCCGCATCCCGGAGACACCATGACCACCACCATCACGCCGAGCCCGTTCATCGGACCGGGCAGCCCGCTCGACGCCCGGCAGCAGGCCGTCGTCGAGCGGGTCTCCGCCGCCGAGCACGCGTCGATCGTCGCGCTGCCGACCGACCACCCACTCGATCCCAAGCGCCGGGCACGTGACGAGGCGACCCTGCCGGAACTCGTCGCCCAGCCGGAGCGGATCCGTGAAACCCTCGCCGCGAACGACGACGTCCTCGACGAACTCGCCGATCTGCTCGCGCGGACCGCCCCGGACCGGGTCTTCATCACCGGCGCGGGCGACTCGCTCGCGGTCGCGATCGCCGCACGGCAGGCCTTCGAGCAGATGACCGGTGTGCCGTGCGAGCCGGTGCAGAGCCTCGACCTGGCCTACTACCTCGCACCGATCGTCACGGACCGGAGCGTCGTCATCGCCCTGTCGAGTTCCGGTGAGACCACGCGGACGGTCGAGGCCGCCCTCGTCGCACAGCACGTCGGGGCACTCACCGTCGCGATCACCAACACCGCCGGTTCGACCCTCGACCAGGAGAGCGAGCGAACCCTGCTCCTCCGCGCCACCAGGGTCGGGTGGCCGACCCAGTCGTCGACGACCGCGCTCGCGCTCCTCCTCGACCTCGCCACCCGGGTCGGGGAACGACTCGGGCGTCCCGGCGCGGACAGTCTGCGCGCCGCACTCGCGACCGTGCCGGACCGCATGGCCGAGGTGATCGCGGACGTCACACCGCAGCTCACCGTGATCGCCGAGCGTGAGCGCGCGAGCCGCGCGTTCCTCTTCTCGGGTGCCGGCCCGAGCTGGGGCAGCGCGATCATCGGAGCCGCGAAGGTGAAGGAGTGCACGCCGGACCGCGCCGAGGCGATCCAGGTCGAGGAGTTCCACCACTACAACTCGCTGAAGGCGGACGAGCCGATCTGGATCGTCGCGCCGGAGGGGCCCTCGGTGCCGCGCGCGGTGCACACGGCCAGCGAGGCGAAGCGCTTCGGCGGGCGTGTGTACGTCGTGACGACCTCCGGTGTGGACGCGTTCGACGCCGTGGCCGACGCGGTCGTGGTGCTGCCGGCCGTCCCGGAACCGATCAGCCCGCTGCTCACGGTGCTCCCGGTGCAGCTCACCGGCTACCTCGTGGCGATGGCACAGTTCGCAGCAGCGGAAGCAGCCGAGGCGGCCCACCGTGACTGACGCCTCGTTGCTCTGCATCGGCAACCTGACCGTCGACGACCTCGTCGTCGACGGCACGACGACCACCGCCCTCGGCGGTGACGCGCTGTTCGCCGCCCTCGCCGCGCGCCGCGTGCTCGACGACGTCCGCATGCTGGCACCGTTCGGGACCGATGTCCCGGCCACGCTCCTCCAGGCAGTCGCCGGAGCCGGCATCACGGCCGAGGCGACCCGCCCTCGGTCCGCTCCCACCGTCCGGAACCGCGTGACGTACGCAGCGGACGGCACCCGCGTGTGGGACCTGCTCTCCGGTGAGGACGCCTTCGACCTGATGAGCGTGTACCCGGACGACATCGCGCCCGCAGCGCTCGACGTCGACGGCGTGCTCGTCTCCGCCATGAGCCTGCGCTCGCAGCTCACCCTCGGCCCGTGGCTCCACGACCAGGCGATGCGGGCGGACCGCCCCGGCACCGTCTACCTCGACCTGCAGGAGGACTACGTGCGCGGCAACGAGCAGGCACTCCTCGCCCTCGTCGCCACGTGCGACGTGTTCCTGCCGAGCGAGGTGGAGGCGCTCGCCCTGGCCGGGACCACCGACCCGGCGCTCGCCGCGGAACGCCTCCGCGACGCGGGAGCGGACGTCGTCGTCGTCAAGACCGCCGAGCGCGGCTGCGTCGTCGCGACGGCCGACGGGGTCGAGACCGTCCCGACCGAGGCCGTCGTCCCGGTGGACTCGACCGGCGCCGGTGACTCCTTCTGCGGTGCCTTCGCAGCGGCGCACGTCGCGGGTGCCGACCCCGTCGAGGCAGCACGGGTGGGCGCTGCCGCCGCACGCGTCGCGATCAGCGGACACGGGGTCGCCGCGCTCCTGGCCGAGCGCGGCATCGTGACCCCGCTCGTCGGTGCGGGGGAGGCACGATGAGTCACGTCCGCGTCCTCAACCCGAACGCGAGCGAGTCGATGACCACCGCGGTGCTCGCCGCCGCGCGTGCTGTCGCCCGCCCCGACACCACGGTCAGCGCCACCCACTCCGACGGAGCACCGGCGATCGTCGAGACCAACGCCGACGAGGTCCTCGGCGCCGCCGGCGTCCTCACCCAGGTGGAGCAGGGGGAGCGTGACGGCGTGGACGGCTACGTCGTCGCCTGCTTCGGCGACACCGGCCTGGCCGCCGCCCGCGAGCGCGCAGCGGGTCCGGTCGTGGGGATGACCGAGGCGGCGCTCCAGACCGCTGCCCTCCTCGCGCACCGCTTCACGGTGGTCACCATGCCGCCGCGCACCCGCGCGATGACCGACCGGGTCGTCGCCGGGCTGGGGTTGGAGCACCGCTGCACGGTGCGGGCGGTCGACGTCTCGGTCGCCGACATCGAGTCGGGTGCCGGTCCGGCGTTCGACGCGTTCGTCCAGGAGGCGCGGGCCGCGCTGGCAGCGGACGCTGCGGAGGCCGTCGTGCTCGGGTGCGCCGGCCTGACCGAGCTCGTCGACGCCCTCACGGACGCGCTCGGCGTCCCGGTGGTCGACGGCGTCGCCGCCGCGACCACCGCGGTCGAGGGGCTCCTCGCGCAGGGGCTCTCGACATCGCGGGCGAGCACCTGGGCGCACGCGCCGGAGGTGTCCTCGTGAGCGTGCTCCTGGCCGACGTCCTCGTGTGGGATCCGTCCCGCGCCTCCGGAATGACCGGACCCACCGACGTCCTCGTCGTGGACGACACGATCGCGGCGATCGGCGAGACGGCGCGGGCCGGTGCTCCGACGGGTGCGCGCACGATCGACGGTCACGAGCACCACGTGGTGCTCCCGGGACTCGTGAACGCGCACTTCCACTCGCCCGCGAACCACCTGAAGGGTGCGTTCCGGAGCCGACCGCTCGAGACCTTCATGCTCTACGAGTCGCCCGCCGACCCCGCGCTCCGACCGACCCCGCGCGAGGCCTACCTCCGGACGATGCTCGGCGCGCTCGAGATGCTGCGGACCGGGACCACGAGCGTGCAGGACGACGCCTTCCTCATGCCGTCGCCCGAGCCCGAGATCATCGACGCGGTCATGCAGGCCTACGCCGACAGCGGCATCCGCGCGACCGTCGCACTCGACCAGCCGGAGCTGCCGGACACCGACAAGCTGCCGTTCCTCGACGGGCTCGAGGGACTGGACCCGGAGGTCGCCGCTGCGCTGCGTGCCCCCGCCCCTGCTGCTGCGGCGGAACTCCTCGGCGCCTACGACCACCTGGTCGGGACGTGGCACGGCGCAGCAGGCGGTCGGCTCTCGGCGGCGGTGTCGATCTCCGCGCCGCAACGGGTCAGTCCGGAGTACTGGGGAGCCCTCGACGACCTCAGCCGGGCGCACGACCTGCCGGTGTTCGCGCACGTGCTCGAGACCCGGACCCAGCGCGCGCTGTCGGTCCCCGGCACCGGTCAGGACCGCTTCGCCGGGCGGAGCCTCGTGCAGTACGCCGACGACCTGGGACTGCTCAACGACCGGGTCAACGTCATCCACGCCGTGTGGGTCGACGACGACGACCTGGACCGGATCGCCGCCGCCGGGGCGGTGGTCGCGCACAACCCCGTCAGCAACCTGCGACTCGGCAGCGGCGTGATGCCGTTCCGTGCGATGCGGGACCGCGGCATCCCGGTCGCCCTCGGCGTCGACGAGGCGATCTGTGACGACACCGTGAACACCTGGGGCGTCGTCAAGCAGGCGGGCCTCGTGCACAACGTCTCCGGACGGGATCCCGAGGACTGGCCGTCCCCGGCCGAGGTCCTCGACGCGCTGTGGGAGGGCGGTGCCGCGGCGATGCGGCGCACCGGGCGGATCGGTCGGGTCGCGGTCGGTGCGCAGGCGGACCTGGCCGTGCTCGACCTGCACGCGCCCGCCTTCACGCCCTTCAACGACCTGCGTGGGCAGCTCGTCTACTGCGAGTCCGGGGGCAGTGTCCGCGCGACGCTCGTCGCCGGTGTCGTGGTCGCCGAGGGCGGCCGAGTGGTCTCGGTCGACGAAGCAGCACTCCTCGCCGAGGCCCGCGAGCTCCACGCCGCGCGGCGACCGGCACTCGAACGGACGTGGGCCGAGGCCGACGCGATCCTGCCGGCGGTCGACGCCGTCGTGCGTCGCGCCGCCCGGACCGACGTCGGCATGAACAGGTGGATCGGATGACGAACGACGACACGCTGCCCACGACGGCGGCGCCAGGCCACGGGCTGTGGCCCTACCGACCGATCACGGTCGCGGGCGGGCCGGAGTGGCCGGACGGACGCCGCCTCGCGGTCTACGTCGCGGTCGGGCTCGAGGAGTACCGCTTCGGCGTCGGCCGGACCGAGGACGTCGTGCCGGACGTGGCCGCTCCCGACCTCGTGAACACGTCGTGGCGGGACTACGGCAACCGCGTCGGCGCGTTCCGGCTGCTGGACCGGCTGGACGCGGCCGGCATCCCGCCGACCGTGCTGCTGAACACCGCGGTCTACGACACCGCTCCGGACCTCGTCGCAGCCGCCCGTCGGCTCGGCGCCGAGTTCATCGGGCACGGCATCTCCAACTCGGACTCCCTCACGGGCATGTCCTCGGCGCGCGAGGCAGCGTACCTGGCGGCCGTGGCGGCACGCATCGAAGCAGAGGAGGGCACCGCGCCGGGCGGCTGGTCGAGCCCGTGGCTCAGCCAGACCACGTCGACCCTCGACAACCTCGTCACGGCCGGGTACCGCTACCTGCTGGACCTCCGCATCGACGACCGGCCCGTGACGATCCCGACCTCGGCCGGCCCGATCACCGCCCTGCCCTACGCGCTCGAGGTCAACGACAGCACGACCATCATCGGCCGGGGCGCCTCGGCGACCGAGTTCGCGGACATGATCGTCGACGAGTTCGACGAACTGCTCGAACGCTCCGAGGACCAACCGCTGGTGATGAGCGTCGTCGTGCACTCCTTCATCTCCGGTGCTCCCTTCCGCCTCCGGGCGCTCGACCGAGCCCTGCAGCACATGACCGGCCAGCGCGACCGCGTGTGGTTCACCCAGCCACGGTCCATCGCCGCGCACCTCGCCGGGGGTGTGGCGTGACGGCCCCGGCGCCCATCGCGGTGGTGCGCGACCTGCATGTGTCCCTCGAGCGTGACGGCGTCCGCTCCGAGGTGCTGCGCGGCGTCGACCTCGTCGTCGGAGCGGGCGAGATCGTCGGCCTGGTCGGCGAGTCCGGGTCGGGCAAGAGCATGCTCGCGATGAGCCTGCTCGGCCTGCTCCCCGACGCCGCCCACCCGGTCGTCTCGGGCGAGGTCACGGTGGCGGGCACGGACATGGCCCACGGAGCCGAGGTCGACCGTCGTGCGGCCAGGCGCTCTGCGCTCGGTGCCGTGTTCCAGGATCCGATGACCTCGCTGAACCCGACCATGCGCGTCGGCCGGCAGATCACCGAGGCCGGGCAGGACCGCGCCGGTGCCATCGCCCTGCTCGACTCGATGGGCGTGCCCGATCCCGAGATGCGCTTCAGCGTCTACCCGCACGAGCTCTCCGGCGGCCTGCGCCAGCGCGTGATGGCCGCGATCGCGATCGCCGGGAAGCCGGCACTCGTCGTCGCGGACGAACCGACGACGGCGCTCGACGTCACGGTGCAGGCGCAGCTGCTCGACCTGCTCCGGGAGCTCCGCGACGAGCACGGGTGCAGCGTCGTGCTCATCACCCACGACCTCGGCGTCGCGTCCCAGATCGCGGACCGCATCGCCGTGATGTACGCCGGCCGGCTCGCCGAGGTCGGTCCGGCCGCCGAGGTGCTGACCGTGCCCGCACACCCGTACACCACGGGACTCATGCAGTCGCGGCTGTCGCTGCGGCTCGACCGTGCCGGCCGCCTGCCCACGCTCCCGGTCGACACCCTCGACCCCGCCGAGCGCACCGTCGGGTGCCCCTACCGTGCCCGGTGTCCACTCGTCCACGACCGCTGCGCGACCGAGCTGCCCACGCTCGACGACTCTCGGCCGGCGGCCGACCACGCTGCCGCCTGCTTCGCGCCGATCGACGACGTGCGTGACCTCCGTCCCGCACCCGCTCCCGAACCCACTGTGGTCACGTCCTCGTCCACGTCCGGTGCACGCGCCACCGAACCTGCGGTCACCGTCTCCGGTCTGGTCTGCACCTTCACGACCGGCCACGGCCGGCGACGCAGGACGGTGCAGGCCGTCCGCGGTGTCGACCTGGTCGTGGGCGTCGGAGAGTCGCTCGCGATCGTCGGGGAGAGCGGGTCCGGCAAGTCGACGGTCCTCCGTGCCGTCGCCGGGCTCGTCCGGCCGACCGCCGGCACGGTCACGGTCGCCGAGGGCGGCGCCCAGATGGTGTTCCAGGACGCCGGCTCGTCCCTGACCCCCTGGATGACGGTCGGCGAGACCCTCCGCGAGCGCCTCGCGCCCGCACGCCTCGACCGCGCCGAGGCCGACCGCCGCACCGCGGCCGCACTCGACGGCGTCGGGCTGCCGGCGTCGGTCGCACGTCTCCGTCCGGCAGACCTGTCCGGCGGACAGCGGCAGCGGGTCGCCCTGGCGCGCGCGACCATCGTCCGCCCGGCGGTGCTGCTCTGCGACGAGCCGACCAGCGCCCTCGACGCGTCGCTCGCCGCGATGACCCTCAACCTGATCCGCGACATGCGACGGGAGCTCGACATGACCGTGTTGTTCGTGACCCACGACCTCGCCGTCGCCCGGCTGATGGGCGACCGGATCGCCGTCGTGCAGAGCGGACGGGTCGTCGAGATCGGCGACGCGGACGCGGTCGTCGCCGACCCGCGGGAGTCCTACACGCGGACGCTCGTGGCGTCGGTGCCCGAGATCGCGGTGGCACGGTGAGCGCCGTCGCCGTCACGCGGCGCTTCTCACCGGTCACGCTGACGAGCGGCGTGCACGCCGGACGGGCGACCGCCTGGGTGCTCGTCGGACTGCTCGGCGTGCTCACCCTCGTCGCACTCACCGCGCACCTGCTCGCACCGGACGACCCGATCCAACCGGTCGGCGGCGTCCAGCTGCCCATCGGCACCCCGGACCACCTGCTCGGCACCGACTCGATCGGTCGCGACGTGCTCTCCCGCACGCTGTACGGGCTGCAGACCTCGTGGTTCTCGGCGCTCGCCGTGGTGGCCGTCGGCCTCGTCGTGGGCGGGGCCGTCGGGGTGACCGCGGGCGTCGCGGGCGGCTGGGTCGACACCCTGCTGATGCGCGTCACCGACCTGTTCCTGGCGCTGCCGTCGACCCTGGTCGCCATCGCGATCGTCGCGGCGCTCGGCCCGGGGCTGACGAACACCCTGGTCGGCATCTCGATCGTCTGGTGGCCCTACTACGCCCGGATCATCCGGTCCGAGATCCGTGCGATCGTGGCACGACCGCACGTCGAGGCCGCCCGGGTCACGGGGATCGGCCGCGGTCGCCTGGTGTTCCGACACGTGCTGCCCGGTGCGGTCCCGACCGCGATCGTCACCGCGAGCCTCGACATCGGCAACGTCGTGCTGCTGCTCGCAGGCCTGTCCTTCCTCGGACTCGGCCAGCCCTCCCCGGCACCCGAACTCGGCGCCGACACCGCGGCGAACACGCAGCTGCTGCTCACCGCCTGGTGGGTGCCCGTCGTGCCGGGGGTCGCGGTCCTCGTCCTCAGCCTCGTCGCGAACCACGCCGGCGACGGCATCCGAACCCTCGTCACCAGGAGGTGAGCGGCGTGGTCAGGTTCCTCCTCCGTCGTCTCGGGTCCCTCGTCGTCGTGCTGCTCGTGCTCAGTGTCGTGGTCTTCGTGCTGCAGCAGGTCTCGCCCGGCGATCCGGCCCGTGCCGCGCTCGGTGCGAACGCCTCCCGGCAGGCCGTCGCGGCCGAGCGTGTGCGCCTCGGACTCGACGACCCGCTGCCCGTCCAGTTCCTGCGCTTCGTCGGCAACGCACTGCGGGGCGACTTCGGGACGTCCTTCCGCACCCACCGGCCCGTCGCGACGGACCTGGCCACCGCACTCCCGGCCACCGTCGAGCTCGTGCTGGCGGCCTTCGTGATCGCGCTCGTGCTCGCGGGGGTCTTCGCAGCGTCCGCCGCGCTGTCCTGGCCGCTCAGCGGCCTCTACCGCGGGGCCCTGCTCATCGGGGCGACCGCTCCGCCGTTCCTGCTCGCACTCGGCGGCATCATCCTGCTCTACGCGCAGCTCGGGTGGCTCCCCGCCTCCGGACGCGGCGACGGAGGGATCGGGTCCGAACTGTCCCACCTCGTCCTCCCCGCCACGGTGCTCGCCATCGCGCCGGCGCTGGCGATCGGGAGGATCCTCCGGGCGGGACTCGAATCGACCCTGGCGGCGGACCACATCCGGACGGCGCGGTCGAAGGGCCTCGGACGGGCCGGCGTCCTCGCGCACCACGTCGCCCGCAACGCCGTCGGCCCCGCCCTGTCCATGGCCGGGCTGCAGCTCGGGTTCATGTTCGCCGGCGACGTCGTCGTCGAGCAGGTCTTCAGCTGGCCGGGGATGGGCAACTACCTCGCGAACAGCATCCCCGTGTCGGACTTCCCGGCCATCGCCGCCGTGACGCTCGTGCTCGGTGCCGTCTACGTCGTCGTCAACACGATCGCCGACGTCCTGCAGACCGCCGCGGACCCCCGTCTCGCATGAGACACCCCGACGGCTCCACCCCAGAACGCTCCACCCCATCGGCTCCACCCACCCGAAGGAGAACCCCGTGATGCTCAGCACCCTCCGCAAGCGCACGCGAGTCGCGCTCGCCACGGCAGCGGTCCTGCCGCTCCTGGCACTCGCCGCGTGCTCCGGCGCCGGCACCGCGAAGGCCGCGAACCCCGCGCCGACGAACGGCACCCTGACCGTCGGTCTGCTCGGCGACATCGGCCAGCCGCCGGACCCGGACATCTACTACGCGAACAACGGTCTCGCCATCGTCCTCAACACGTACGAGGGCCTCGTGCAGTACGCGAACGACACGGACAAGGTCGAGATCGCACCGCGCCTCGCGACCTCGTGGGACGTCAGCGACGACAATACGACGTACACGTTCCACCTGCGGAAGGGCGTCACCTTCCACGACGGAACCCCGTTCACCTCGGCCGCCGTCAAGGTCGCGTTCGACCGACGCATCGCCGTGAAGGGCGGAGCGGCGTACATGGTCGAAGGCGTGAAGAGCGTCGCCACCCCGGACGACCTGACCGCGGTCGTGACCCTGGACAAGGCGAACTCGGCATTCCTCGACTACCTGGCGTCGCCCTTCGGGCCGAAGATGGAGTCGCCGACCGCCTTGAAGGAGCATGCGGGAACGGACGACGCACAGACCTGGCTGCAGACCCACGACGCCGGCACCGGCCCGTACGAGATCAGCGCGGCGGACCCCGGGACGTCCTGGACCCTGAAGCAGTACGACGGGTACTGGGGCACGAAGTCGCCGTTCACGACGGTGAAGCTGCCGATCTACTCCGACGTCTCCGCCCTGCAGCTGGCCTTCGACCGCGGCGACGTCTCCGCCGTCGTCGCCGCCCTGCCGTCCTCGAGCCTGTCGAAGTACGAGGACTCGAGGGCCTACGCCAGTTACATGCTGCCGACCCTGCAATCGGCGCTCGTCACGCTGAACCCGTCGCGGTCGTTCTTCTCCACGAAGGAGGCACGGCTCGCGTTCCTGCAGAGCATCGACCAGGAGTCGCTCGTGAAGCAGGTACTCGGGAGCCGGTCCGAGCCGGCCACCACCCTCTACGCCAAGGGCATGATCCCCGGTGGGAAGGACGAGCAGGAGCTGTCCTACAAGCCCTCGGTGATGCAGGACTACGCGAAGTCCCTCGCGAAGGGCACGAGCATGACCATCGGGTACGCCAGCGGCAACACGAACGCGCAGCAGATGGCGAACATCCAGTCGGCGAAGCTCCAGGCCCTCGGGATCGACGCCACCGCGAAGGGCTACCCGACATCGCAGGTCTTCGGCTGGATCAACGACCCGAGCAAGGGCCCCGACGCGTTCTTCGACGGCAACAACGGCCCCGACGGCGGCTCACCGTACATGTGGGGCCACGTGTTCTGGGACAAGTCCGGCGGCATCAACTACTTCGGGTGCGACGTGCCGAGCGTGGATGAGAAGCTCAACCAGGCCGTCGCGACCGGTGACGACGACCTCTACGTCGAGGCTGCGAAGGAGTACGCCGCCACCGGGTGCTACTACAACCTGTCCTACAACAAGGACTGGGTCCTGGCACAGAAGTGGTTGACCGGTGTCGCCGCCGCACACAACATCGGCGCCAACGAGCTCGACTTCAGCAAGCTCGGCATCAAGCGCTGACCGGGCCGGGACGGCGGGCGAGCGCCTGAGCTCGCCCGCC
>NZ_JAUZED010000080.1 GCF_030705415.1 Curtobacterium sp. A7_M15
GTCATCGCTCCCGCGCCCGGCGGTGGGGCCGGGCGTCCGCGTCCGCGCCCGCTCGCGCACCGGGCGGCGGACGGACGAACGGCCCGCGGCGGGGTCGCCACGGGCCGTTCGGAGCGTCGCGGGGCGGTCAGCGCAGGACGACCACCCCGCGCCCGGTGAAGCGGACGCAGTCGGTCGCGACGTCGGCCTCGCCGAACCGGTAGAGCTCCTCGCCGGTGGCACCGGGCACGGGCACCTCGGCCGCGTCGTCGAGGAAGTTCACCACGACGTGCACCGGCCGGGCGTCCGGGCCGAGCAGCCCGCGCGTCAGCACGAGCCAGCGCCGGTCCTCGCTGAAGCGCACGGCGTTCGCCTCGTAGCGGTGGTCGACGAAGGCCTGATCGGTACGCCGGAGTGCGACGAGCACCCTGTACGCCCGGAGGATCGCCGCGCCGCGCTCCGACTCGACGTTCGACCAGTCGAGCTTCGAGTTCGTGAACGTCGTCGGGTCCTGCGGGTCGGGCACGGCCGACTCGTCCCAGCCGTGTTCGGCGAACTCCTTGATCCGGCCCTCGGCGGTGGCCTTGCCGAGCTCGGGTTCGGGGTGCGACGTGAAGAACTGCCACGGGGTCGAGGCCGCGAACTCCTCGCCCATGAAGAGCATCGGCGTGAAGGGGCCGAGCAACGTCAGGGCTGCTGCGATCACCAGTCCCTCGTCGCTCACGGTCGCCGCCAGACGGTCGCCCGTGGCACGGTTGCCGATCTGGTCGTGGTTCTGGTTCGCCACGACGAGCGCCGTCGTCGGTGAGGTCCCGCGGTCGATCGGTCGCCCGTGCCGCTTCCGCCGGAACGACGACCACGTGCCGTCGTGGAAGAACCCGTGCTCGAGGACCTTCGCCAGCGCGGAGAGCGGTGCGAAGTCGGCGTAGTAGCCGTTCGTCTCACCGGTCAGCGCGACGTGGACCGCGTGGTGGAAATCGTCCGACCACTGCCCGGCGAGCCCGTAGCCCGACGCCTCTCGTGGGCGGAACATGACCGGGTCGTTGAGGTCGGACTCCGCGACGAGCGAGAGCGGTCGCCCGACGAAGGCGGAGTACGCGTCCGTCTCGGAGGCCATCGCCTGCAGCAGGTGCGGCCGGGTGGTGTCCCGCAGGGCGTGCACGGCGTCGAGCCGGAGCCCGTCGACGTGGTGGTCGCGGAACCACATCCGCACGTTGTCGAGCACGTACCGACGGACCTCGGGGTGTTCCACGTTCACGGAGTCGCCCCACGTGTTGCCGAGGCCCTCGAGCAGGTACGGCCCGTACAGCGGCAGGTAGTTGCCGCTCGGCCCGAGGTGGTTGTACACGACGTCCTGGATGACCCCGAGGCCGAGCGCGTGCGCACGGTCCACGAAGCGGTCGTAGGCGTCCGGGCCGCCGTACGGGGCGTGCACCGCGAACCAACCGACGCCGTCGTAGCCCCAGTTCCACTCGCCGTTCACCGCGTTGACGGGCAGGAGCTCGACGAACTCCACGCCGAGCTCGACGAGGTGGTCGAGCTTCGCGGCGGCTGCGTCGAGCGTGCCCTCGGGCGTGTACGTACCGACGTGCATCTCGTAGATCACGCCACCGCGTGCCGGACGCCCGGTCCACGCGTCGTCCGTCCACGAGAACCGCTCGGGCTCGACGACCTCGGAGAGGCCGTGCACGCCCTCGGGCTGGAAGCGGCTGCGCGGATCGGGCCGCACGGCGTCGTCGTCGCCGATGCGGAAGCCGTAGCGGGCGCCGACGACCGGAGCGATCGCATCGGTCGTCCACCAGTCGTCGGCTCCGCGCGTGAGCGGGTACTCGGTGCCGTCGACCACGAGGCGCACGCGCTCCGGTGTCGGTGCCCACACGGCGTAGCGGTCGGGTGCGGTCATGCGTGGCCCTCCAGGATGTCGATCTCGGCCTGCGCGTCGGACTCGCCGGCAGGGCCTGCGCCGCTGTCCGCGGGCGCCCCGCTGTCGGCACGGGTCTCCGTGCCGTGGTCCGTCGCCTCGGCCACGTGCGCGGGGACGAGCAGCGCGACGGGGTAGTCGGTGAGCAGGTCGGCGAGCGCGATGCCACGTCCCGCCGGGACACTCCGACCGGTGAGCAGGTCGACGCGGTCCGTGGGCACGGCGTGCACGAGGGTGTCGCCCCATCCGCCGACCCGGTCGAGCCCGATCGGCAGGCGCGTTGCGATCGTGATCGCGCCGCCGCGGTCGAACGCGACGACGTGGTCCGCGGCGCTGCCGGTGGCCTCGAGCGCGAGGTAGCGGGTGAAGAGCTCCGGGTTGTCGCGTCGCACACGGAGCGCACGACTGGTCACCAGGAGCTTCGCGGCCCCGTCGAGCCCGACGACGGGGAGCCGTTCCGGGCCGTCGTCGTCCGGGCCGTCGAGTTCGGCCAGGACGTGCCGCCGCTCGGTGTAGTCCACCGGTCGGCGGTTGTCCGGGTCGACGAGCGACCGGTCCCAGAACTCGGTGCCCTGGTACACGTCCGGCACACCGGGAGCGGTCAGCTGCACGAGCTTCTGCCCGAGGCCGTTCGACCACCCGGCGGCGTCGATCCGTTCGTCGAGCGCATCGAGCACGGCGACCACGGCCGGGTCGTCGAACGCGGCGTCGACGAGCGCGTGCATGCGCTGCTCGAAGTCCTCGTCCGGAGCCGTCCAGGTCGTGCTGTCACCGGCCTCGCGCGAGGCCTTCTCGGCGTAGGCGTGCAGACGCTCCCGGCTGGCGGGACGCGCGCCGACGATCGCCTGCCAGAGCAGGTCGGCCAGCACGGCGTCCTCGAGCGGGGCGAGAGACTGCAGGCGTTCCAGCACGGCGGCCCACTCGTGCCCGAGCTCGGCGAGCACCGCGATGCGTGCGCGGGTGTCCTCGCTGCGCTTGGTGTCGTGGGTCGTGAGGGTCGTCATCGTGTGCGGCCAGCTGCCGAGCCGGTCGCGCTGCGCCTGGTGGAAGTCGCGCACCGACACCGAGAACACGCTCGGGTCGCCGCCGACCTCGCTCAGGGAGGTCAGGCGGGACGTCCGGTAGAACGCGGTGTCCTCGACGCCCTTCGCCATCACCATGCCGCTCGTCTGCTGTAGTCGGATCGCCGCGGCGTTCGCGGGGTCGACCAACGCCGGGGCGATCCGGTCGATGACGTCGTCGAGGTCCGGTCGTGCCGACGCCGCACGCTCGAGGGCGTCGATGAGGTGGTGTGCGCCCTCGGGCAGGTAGGTGCGGTACACGTCGAACGAGGCGACGATCTCGGCCACGGCGTCGACGAGTCGTTCGTGGGGGATCGGTTCGGCGGCGGCACTGCCGGTACCGGGGGCGAGCAGCCGCGCGAGCCGCTCGACCTCGCTCCCGAGGATGCCGTCCGCGATGCCCCGGCGGGTGTCGTGCGTCAGCTGCCGCCAGTCGGTCGGCTCGGACCCGGACGCCGCGGTCAGCGACTCCTCGCCGGCGGGGTCGACGAACACGCGGTCGAGCACCCCGAGGGCGTCGTAGCCGGTGGTGCCGTCGACGGGCCAGCTCGAGGGCAGTTCCTCGCCGGGCTCGAGGATCTTCTCGACGAGCGTGTACGCGCCGCCGGTCAGGCCCGCGAGGTCCTGCAGGTACCCGGCCGGGTCGTACAGCCCGTCGGGGTGGTCGATGCGGAGTCCGTCGACGAGGCCGTCGCGGAACCACGTGCCGATCGTGCCGTGGGACGCCGCGAAGACCTCGGGTTCCTCGACCCGGATCGCCGCGAGCGTGTTCACCGCGAAGAAGCGCCGGTAGTTCAACTCGTGGTCGGCGCGCTTCCAGTGCACGAACTCGTAGTGCTGTCGAGCGTGGACGTCGGCCACCGTGTCGCCGTCGTGGACGGTGCCCGGCGCGGTGGGGTACGCGGTGTCGCCCAGGTACAGCCGGCCGTCACGCAGTTCGACGGCGTCGAGCAGCCGGTCGTCGAGCACGGGGACGCGGAGCTTGCCGTCCCCGGCGTCCCAGTCGACGTCGAACGCCCAGGCGACGGGTGACTCCTGCCCGTGCTCGAGCACGGACCACCACCACGGGTTCACCTCGGGCGTGGCGACACCGACGTGGTTCGGCACGACGTCGACGAGGACGCCCAGGCCGACGGCGTGGGCGGCGTCGGCGAGGGCCCGGAGCGCCTCGTCCCCGCCGCGTTCGGTGTCCACGTGGCCGTGGTCGACGACGTCGTACCCGTGCTGGGACCCGGGCTCGGCCTGGAGGACGGGCGACAGGTAGAGCCAGTCCGCGCCGAGGTCGCGCACGTAGTCGACGACGTCGCGCGCAGCCGTCAGGTCGAAGTCCGGCGTGACCTGCAGCCGGTAGGTCGACGTGGGTACCCGGCGGCCGGTCACTGCTGGCCCCCGCTCGTGGCGGACGGAGCCGTGACACCGGCCGGGTTCACGGGCGTGACGGCGTCCTGCGGAGCCGCCGTGGCCGGTCGTGAGGAGTCGGTGTCGACCGGGGTCACCGTGACCTCGTGCTCGGGCTCGGCGCGCAGCACGATCATGGACCGTGCCGGGACGTCGAGCGGCGTGCCGGCGTCGAGGACCTCGTCGCGGGCGCCGGGCTGGGCGGTGTCGATCCGCACCGTCCACCCGGGGGAGTACTCCTCTGGTGGGAGCGTGAAGGTCACGGTGTCGTCGTGTGCGTTGTAGTACGTGATGAAGGCGACGTCGGTCACTCGCTCACCCCGGGAATCGCGCCCGCGGATGCCGTTGCCGTTGAGGTACATGCCGACGCTCTTGCCGAAGCCGGAGTCCCAGTCCTCGGGCTCCATGGCGTCGCCCGAGGGCGTGAGCCACACGACGTCCGGCAGGGGCTCGTCCTGACCGCGGCGGACCGGACGCCCGTTGAAGTAGCGCGTGCGGCGGAAGGTCGGGTGGTCGTGCCGGAGCTTCACGAGGTCGGCGGTGAACTGGATGAGGTCGTCGTCCGCGGCGTCCCAGTCGATCCAGCTCAGGGCGGAGTCCTGCGCGTAGACGTTGTTGTTGCCGGACTGGGTGCGTCCGAGCTCGTCGCCGTGGGCGATCATCGGCACGCCCTGGCTGAGCAGCAGCGTCGCGAGGAAGTTCCGTCGACGCTGCAGCCGCAGGGCGTTGATCGACTCGTCGTCGGTCGGTCCCTCGGCGCCGGAGTTCCACGACCGGTTGTGGCTCTCGCCGTCGTTGTTGTCCTCGCCGTTGGCCTCGTTGTGCTTCTCGTTGTAGGCGACGAGGTCGTACAGCGTGAAGCCGTCGTGCGCCGTGATGAAGTTGATGCTCGCCTTCGGGGTGCGGCCGTCGTGCTCGTAGAGGTCGGCCGAGCCCGAGATCCGGGACGCGAACTCGCCGAGGGTGGAGGGCTCGCCCCGCCAGAAGTCGCGGACGGTGTCACGGTACTTGCCGTTCCACTCGGACCACTGCGGCGGGAAGTTGCCCACCTGGTAGCCACCGGGTCCGACGTCCCACGGTTCGGCGATGAGCTTCACCTGCGAGACGATCGGGTCCTGCTGCACCAGTTCGAAGAAGGCCGCCAGCCGGTCCACCTCGTAGAACTCACGAGCCAGGGCCGCCGCGAGGTCGAAGCGGAACCCGTCGACGTGCATCTCGGTGACCCAGTAGCGCAGCGAGTCCATGATGAGCTGCAGCGAGTGCGGGTGCCCGACGTTGAGCGAGTTGCCCGTGCCGGTGGTGTCCATGTAGTACCGCTTGTCGTCCTCGACGAGGCGGTAGTAGGCGGCGTTGTCGATGCCGCGGAAGGACAGCGTCGGTCCGAGGTGGTTGCCCTCGGCCGTGTGGTTGTAGACGACGTCGAGGACGACCTCGATGCCGGCGCGGTGCAGCTCGCGCACCATTGCCTTGAACTCCTGCACCTGCTGTCCGTGGTCGCCCGAGGACGAGTAGTGCGAGTGCGGCGCGAAGAACCCGATCGTGTTGTAGCCCCAGTAGTTCGACAGCCCTTTCTCCTGCAGGGTCGAGTCGTTGACGAACTGGTGCACGGGCATGAGCTCGAGCGTCGTGACGCCGAGCCGCTGCAGGTGCGCGATCACGGCCGGGTGCGCGACACCCGCGTAGGTGCCGCGCTGTTCCTCGGGCACGTCGGGGTGGGTCTCGGTGAGGCCCTTGACGTGCGCCTCGTAGATGACCGTCTCGCCGTAGGGGATGCGGGGTGCCCGGTCACCCTGCCAGTCGAAGAACGGGTTGATGACCACGCCCTTCATCATGTGCGGTGCCGAGTCCTGGTCGTCCGTCGAGTCGGGGTCGCCGAACGTGTACGAGAAGAGCGCCTGGTCCCAGTCGATGTCGCCACTGGTCGCCTTGGCGTACGGGTCGAGGAGGAGCTTGTTCGGGTTCGCGCGCAGCCCCTTCTCGGGGGCGTACTCGCCGTGCACCCGGAAGCCGTACTGCTGGCCGGGGCCGACGTTCGGCAGGTACGCGTGCCACACGTACGCATCGACCTCGACGAGGTCGATGCACTGTTCGTTCCCGTCGTCGTCGAAGAGACAGAGCTCCACGCGTTCGGCGACCTCGCTGAAGAGCGCGAAGTTCGTGCCGCTCCCGTCGTAGGTCGCCCCGAGCGGGTACGGGTTGCCGGGCCAGGTGTGCAAACGGTCCTCCAGGTGTGGGTCCCGCCAACATATCGGCGCGAGTCGACCGCGTCCGCAGACAAGCCCCAGCCGTGGAGGGAATGCGCTGGCCGGGCCGCCTGTGGAGGAACGGGCGAGTAGCCTCGCGCGCATGGCCAACATCGTCACGCAGATCGCAGAGAAGGTACGCCCCGTCGGCGTGTCCACGAACTACGGGGAGCCGGTCGAGGTGGGCGACCAGACCCTCATCCCGGTGTCCCTCGGCTGGTTCGGCTTCGGCGGCGGCGGGGACGGCGACGACAACGGTGGTGGCGGCGGCGGTGCCGTCTCCGTCCCGATCGGCGCGTACGTCCGACGCCCCGGCAAGGACCTCGAGTTCGAGCCGAACCTGATCTCCCTCCTCGCGGTGAGCGTCCCGGTCATCTGGGTCACCGGCACCGTCCTGCGCAAACTGGTCCGCGTCCTCAAGAAGTGACCCACTGACGGACTGGAGGCGCGGTGCGGGCCCGCGATGCGCCTCCAGTCCGTCACATGGTCGCGTCGTGTCACGTGGTCGCGACCGCGTCTAGACTGACGGGACACACACGGGAGTCCGGGATCGCCGGGCTGAGAGGGAGCGACTGGCGCTCCGACCGTCGAACCTGATCCGGATCATGCCGGCGCAGGGAGGAGTCCTCGACCATGTCCACAGGCACGTCAACTGCTGTTCCGTCCACGCCCGTCCGGCGCTCCCTGCGCTGGCGGGTCGTCGACATCGTCGTCGCGAGCGTGCTCGCCGTCGCGATCGGTGTCGTCTTCAAGCTCTGGGAGTTCGGCTACGAGCCGATCAGCGCCGTGATGGCACTCGTGCTGCCGGGGACGCAGGCGCTGTTCGGCGGGGTGTGGCTGCTCGCCGGGCCCGTCGTCGCGATCATCGTCCGCAAGCCCGGTGCGGCGCTCTACGCCGAGATGGTCGCCGCCTCGGTCGAGGCGCTCCTCGGGACGCAGTGGGGCTGGCTCACGCTCGAGGCCGGTCTCGTCCAGGGCCTCGGCGCCGAGCTGGTGCTCGCGCTCTTCCTGTACCGCGTGTACCGCCTGCCGGTGGTCATGCTCGCCGGCGCCGCGGCCGGATTGGCCCTCGGGCTGAACGACACGGTGCTCTGGTACCCGGGACTCGACCTCGCGTTCAAGGTCGTGTACGTCATCTCGGCGATCGTCTCCGGTGTGCTGATCGCGGGCCTCGGCTCGTGGCTGCTCGTCCGAGCGCTCGCCGCCACCGGGGTCCTGTCCTCGTTCGCCGCGGGACGCGAACACGCCAGGCGCGGTCCTCGTCCCGTCGCGTGACCGGCAGGGCCGCGCGGATCACCTTCTCCGACTGGGGTTGGCGGTACGCGGAACGCGACGCATGGGCCGTCCGCGGCGTCGACCTGACCGTCGAGCCGGGGGAGCGGGTCGCGATCGTCGGTCCCTCGGGCGCGGGCAAGTCGACGCTCCTGCGGGCGGTCGCGGCGGTGCTCCCGGACGAACCGGACGCCGCCGACGACACCGCGGCCGCCGTCCAGGGGTCGGTCCTCGTCGACGGTGCCGAACCGCGGGCCGCCCGCGGACGCGTCGGGCTCGTCATGCAGGACCCCGAGGCGCACACGGTGATGTCCCGCATCGGCGACGACGTTGCCTTCGGCTGCGAGAACACCGGTGTCCTCCGGGACGAGATCTGGCAGCGGGTCCGCGCGGCGCTCGACGTCGTCGGGCTCGACCTGCCGCTCGACCGGTCCACCACGATGCTGTCCGGCGGGCAACGGCAGCGGCTGGCGCTCGCCGGCGTGCTGGCCATGCACCCCGGAGCCCTCGTGCTCGACGAGCCCTGCGCCAACCTCGACCCGGCAGGGGTGGTGCAGGTCCACGACGCGGTGCGGGCGCTGCTCGACTCCACGGGGGCGACCCTGCTCGTCGTCGAGCACCGGATCGGCACCTGGCTGGACCTGGTCGACCGACTCGTGCTGCTGGAGCCGGCCGGGGGTGTCGTCGCCGACGGAGCGCCGGAGCGGGTCCTGGCGGAGCACGGTGCGGCGCTGACGGCAGCCGGCGTCTGGGTCCCGGGGGCCGAGCCGGAGCGGGGTTCGGCCCGCCGGGGCACCCGCGTCCCCGAGCGAGCGGGCGAAATGGGTCGCGGCGAGGGCGGGAGCCCGGACGGATTCCGCCCGCTCGGCGACCGGGACCCGGTGCTGCTCGCGGCGCGCGGGCTCGGGACGGCCCGGGGCAAGCGGCAGCCGGTCGGGAGCGGGATCGACCTCGACGTCCGGGCCGGCCGGGTCCTCGCGGTCACGGGGCCGAACGGCGTCGGCAAGTCGACGCTCGGCCTCACGCTCGCCGGGCTGCTGCGACCCGCCGCGGGTTCCCTCCGCGCATCCACGGTCCTCGCCGACGGCATCGGTGACGCCCCTGCCGCGTGGACGAGCAGACAGCTGGCCGGGCGGATCGGCACGGTGTTCCAGGACCCCGAACACCAGTTCGTCGCCCGCACCGTGCGCGAGGAACTGGCCGTCGGGCCACGGGTGCTCGGCACGACGGACGTCGACGACCGGGTCGACGAGCTCCTCG
The DNA here is from genome assembly GCF_030705415.1 of Curtobacterium sp. A7_M15. Classification (GTDB taxonomy): domain Bacteria; phylum Actinomycetota; class Actinomycetes; order Actinomycetales; family Microbacteriaceae; genus Curtobacterium. The sequence continues at coordinate 9,135 of NZ_JAUZED010000080.1, forward strand.
ACGCGTTCGGCCTCCGACACCTCGCCGACGCCAACCCGTTCACGCTCTCCGGTGGCGAGCAGCGGCGGTTGGCGATCGGGACGGTCATCGCCTCCCGGCCGCCCGTCGTCGTGCTCGACGAGCCGACCTCCGGTCAGGACCGGGTGACCTGGCAGGCCGTGGTGGACCGGCTCGGCGAGCTCGCCGACTCCGGCACCGCGATCGTCGCCGTCACGCACGACCGCGACCTCGTCCGTGCGCTCGATGCGGACGAGGTCGTCCTCGGGGCAGCAGGGGCCACGAGGGCGACCGGGGTGGCGGGGGCGACCGGTGTGACGGGGGCAGCCGGGGCGACCACCGTCGGGCCGGTCGCCGACCTGCGCGACCCCGCCACGGAGGTGCAGCGGTGACCGCGCACCAGCCGGCGGCCGGTCTGCCCGGACGAGCCGCGCCTCCTGGACCGCCCGACGGCACCACGCGTGCACGGGGCGTCCGCGGGGTCCAGCCGGTGGCCTCGTTGCTGGGCGTCCTCGCGCTCGGGGTGTGCCTGGTGCTGAGCCTGGACGTCGTGTCCGCGGCGGTCGCGCTCGGTCTCGAGCTCCTGCTCCTCCCGCTCCTGCGGATCCCGCCGCGCACCCTGCTGCTGCGGACCTCGCCGGTGCTGGTCGCGGTGCCGCTCACGGCGCTGAGCATCGCGCTGTACGGGCGGCCCTCCGGGCGGTCCTGGTTCGACCTCGGCTTCGCGCACGTCACCGACGGGTCGCTCGGACTCGCCCTCGCGACGGCGCTCCGTGTCCTGGCGATCGGGCTGCCCGCGGTGGCGTTGTCCGTGCGGGTGGACCCGACCGACCTCGCCGACGGGCTCGCGCAGCTCCTGCGGCTGCCGGCCCGGTTCGTGCTCGGAGCGCTCGCGGCGATCCGGATGATGACGCTCCTCGGGGACGACTGGCGACAGCTCGGCATGGCTCGTCGTGCCCGTGGCGTCGCGGACACCGGACGGCTGCGGCGTGGTGCGTCGATGGCGTTCGCGCTGCTCGTGCTGGCGTTGCGTCGTGCGACGACGCTGGCGGTGGCGATGGAGTCGCGGGGCTTCGGCGCTCCCGGGCGGCGGACGTGGGCGCGGCGCGTGCAGTTCGCGGGGCCCGAATGGGCGATGGTCGGCGTGCTCGTGGGGATCGGGGTCGTGGCGATCGCGGTGGCCGTGGGCGTGGGGACGTGGCGTGCCTGAGATGTGCGGCGAGGGCGGCCCACGCGGCGTTGACGGCCTGCGCAACGCGGACGGCGTGGCCGGTCTCGGAGACTCGCTCGTGGAGGGGCTCGCTGCTGCGGCGGCCGGGGTCGCGACCGCGTCGGGCACGCGACTCGTCGTGCTCGTCGACGGCCGGTCCGGCACCGGGAAGACGACGCTCGGTGGCTCCCTGGCAGACCGGCTCGGCGCGCAGATCGTGCACCTCGACGACGTCTACCCGGGGTGGGACGGGTTGCAGGCCGCCGCGGAGGCCGTGGTGCACGACGTCCTCGGGGAACCCTCCGGGTACCGACGGTGGGACTGGGGGTCGTCGCGCCCGGCGAGATGGGTCGCCGTCGACCCCGAGCAGCCGATCGTGATCGAGGGGTGCGGTGCCCTGTCCGAGGCCTCGGCGCCGCTCGCCTCGTTGCGGGTGTGGCTCGAGGCCGACGACGACACCCGGTGGGAGCGCGCGATCGGGCGCGACGGCGACTCCTTCGCGCGGGAGTGGGACCGGTGGGCGGCGCAGGAGGCGGCGTTCATCGCTGCCGAGCGGCCGGCGGAGCTGGCGGACGTGCTGCTGCGGACGTAGTGCCCGGCGCGGCCCGGCGCGGGCGCGCGCCGAGTTCACGCGCCGAGCGACAGTTCACGGCCGATCGCGCCCGTGATGTGTCGCTCAGCCCGAAACCTCAACCCGAGACCGCACCGGCCCGCGCACCCCGCCGCCGCGCCGCCACCGGGTCCACCGCGAACACCGCCGCCACGATCGACAGCACCGCGTACACACCGAGGTACCCGCACAGGATCCACGGCGAACCCCCACCGAGCTCGACGAACACGGCCGCGAGCAACGGCGTGAGCCCGACCGAGAAGATCGACCCGATCTGGTACCCGAGGCTCATCCCCGAGTAGCGCCGGCCGGTCGGGAACTGCTCGGCGAACCACGCTGCCTGGGGCCCGTAGATGCTGTCGTGGAACACGCACATCCCGATCAGCGCCACGAGCGGCAGCAGGACGAGCGGCCCAGCGTCGAGGAACGCGAAGAACGGCCAGATGAGCACCGCGATCCCCACCGCCGACCAGATCGTCAGCACTCGTCGGCCGACCCGGTCGGACAGCCATCCCCAGAACGGTGTCGACACGAGCGACACCGCCGAGATCACGAGGACCGCCTGCAGTCCGGCCGCCGACCCCGCCTCGCCGCGCTTGGCGAGCAGGTACGTCAGCGAGTAGGTCGTCAGGATCGAGTACAGCGCCGGCTGCACGAGCCGCAGGCCCGCGGTGACCAGGATCGACCGCGGGTGCCGCCGGATCGCCTGCCACACCGGGAACCGTTCGATGTTCCCGGACGCGCGCAGCTCCTGGAACACCGGCGCGTCCTGCACACCGAGTCGGATGACGAGCCCGACGGCGACGATCACCGCCGAGAACAGGAACGGCAGCCGCCAGCCCCACGCCAGGAACGCCTCGTTGCCGAGCAGCGCCCGGACCAGCGTGAAGACGCCGGTCGCGAGGAGCATGCCACCGGCGGACCCCATCTGCGTGAACGCCCCGAACACGCCACGGTGCCGCTCGGGTGCGTGCTCGACGGACAGCAGTGCCGAGCCACCCCACTCGGCTCCGGCCGCGACACCCTGCAGCAGCCGCAGGAACACCAGGGCGACGACCGCGCCGACGCCGATGGTCGCCGCGGACGGGATCACCCCGATGAGCGTCGACGCGATCCCCATCAGCACGAGCGAGGCGACGAGCAGCTTCTTCCGCCCGATCCGGTCGCCGAGGTGGCCGGCGATGATCCCGCCGAGCGGGCGGGCGACGAACCCGACACCGTAGGTCGCGAACGACGCGATGACCCCGACGGCCGGCGTCACCGAGGGGAAGAACGTCGGCGCGAACACGAGCGCGGAGGCCGTCGCGTACAGGTAGAAGTCGTAGTACTCCACGGTCGTCCCGACGAAGGACGCCAGGGCGACGCGACGACGGGTCGCGTTGGTGGACGGGGCGGTGGAACGGACTGGAGGCGCGGCTGCGGTGGTCGAGTTCGGCACCCTCAGGAGCATGGTCGCGTCACGCACCGCGCGGAACACCCCGCGTAACGCAGGGTCACGTCATGTCCTCCCGGGTCACCGCGGCGGGGAACATGGACCCCATGACCGATGCACCGAACCGCCCGCTGCGCTTCGCGGCCTTCGTCATGAACACGACGTCGCACATCCAGCACGGCCTCTGGCGCCACCCCGAGGCGCGCCAAGGGGACTTCGACGACGTCACCCTGTGGACCGACCTGGCGAAGACGCTCGAGCGCGGGAAGTTCGACGCGATGTTCTTCGCGGACGTCGTCGGCACGTACGGGCCCGGACGCGGCGACTACTCGACCAACCTCCGCGAGGGGCTGCAGATCCCGTCGAACGACCCGTCCGTGCTGCTCTCCGCACTCGCCGTGTCGACGGAGCACCTGGGGCTGGCGTTCACCTCGAGCGTCATCCAGTCGCACCCGTTCGACTTCGCGCGCAAGGTCTCGACGCTCGACCACATCACGCGCGGGCGCATCGGCTGGAACGTCGTCACGAGCGCCCTGGACAGCGCGGCCCGGAACTTCGGAGCCGACCGGCTCGAGGAGCACGACGAGCGCTACGTCTGGGCCGAGGAGTACCTCGAGGTCTGCGCGAAGCTCTGGGAGGGCTCGTGGGAGGACGGCGCCGTCCTGAAGGACCCGGTCCTCGGCTACGCGGACCCGTCGAAGGTGCACCGCATCGACCACCACGGGAAGCGCTACGACGTGCAGGGTCCGCACCTCAGCGCGCCGTCGCCGCAGCGGACCCCCGTCCTGTTCCAGGCGGGGTCGTCACCCGCCGGACGGGCCTTCGCCGCCCGGAACGCCGAAGCGCAGTTCATCCTCACCTCGAACCGGGACGCGACCGAGCAGCTCATCCGCGAGACCCGGGACCTGGCCGAGGCCTCCGGCCGTCGGCGGGACGACATCGCCTTCTTCCTCGGCCTGACGTTCGTCACCGGGTCCACCGAGGCCGAGGCGAAGGCGAAGGAGGCGGAGATCGACGAGTACCTCGCGGCCGACGGCTTCCTGGTGCACTCGAACCTCGGCTTCGACCCGGACACCGGCGAACCGCTCGACCCCGACACCCCGCTGTCCGAGGTCCGCACGCACGCCGGGCAGTCGCACCTGCAGTGGCTGCGCGAGGCCGCCGGGGACCGCGAGCCGACCATCGCCGACCTCGCCCGGCTGTCCGCCAAGCTCCGCGCCCGCGTGGTGGGAACGCCCGAGCAGATCGCCGACGAGCTCGCCGACTGGCAGCGCGCCGGGGTCGACGGGGTGAACGTCATCAACTGGACGCTGCCCGGCTCCTACGAGGAGTTCGTCGACCACATCGCGCCGACCCTGCAGGAGCGCGGGCTCATGCAGTCCGAGTACCGCGACGGAACCCTCCGCGAGAAGCTCTTCGGTCACCCGCAGCTGCCCGAGTCGCACCCGGCGAGGCGGTGGCGCGGTTCGTTCACGGGCGGCGCTGCCGGCACCGGCGCGGTCGACGCGCGCGACGCCGTGGAGGTCACCGCATGACCGGCGCGACGGAGATCACCGGGGGTGAGCCGCGCCTCCAGGCCGGACCCGTCGACCGACTGGCGGAACTGCGCGCACGGTTCCAGCCGCTGTTCGACCGCATCCGCGAGGGTGCCGTGGACCGCGAGCTGGCCTCCGGGACGCCGGGCGACCGCTCGCTGCCGCACGACGAGGTCCGGGCGCTCGCCGATGCCGGGTTCGGGCGCCTCCGCGTGCCCGAGGACCGCGGGGGCTTCGGCGTGACGCTCGTCGAGCTCGTGCACCTGGTGGCCGACCTCGCCGCTGCGGACTCGAACATCGCGCACCTGTGGCGCGGGCACTTCGGGTACACCGAGCTGGTGCTCCTCCGGCCGTCGTCGGCCGGACGGGACGAGTGGCTGCAGCGGATCGTCGACGGCGCGATCATCGGGAACGCGACGTCGGAGCGGACCGGGACGACGCTCGCCGACATCTCGACCACGGTGACGCCTGAGGGCGACGCCCTGCGGCTCGACGGCACGAAGTACTACTCGACGGGGACGCTCTACTCGGACTGGATCTACCTCGCGGCGGACCGGGACGGCGACCGGGTCACGTTCGCGGTCCCGACCGATGCCGTCGGGGTGACCTCGATCGACGACTGGGACGGCTTCGGGCAGCGGCTCACGGCGTCCGGCACCACGGTGTTCGACGGCGTGCCGGTCGACCCCTCGGTGGTGTCGGCGTACCGGGACGCTCCGCTCTCCCACATCCAGGCCTTCTACCAGCTGTACCTGTTGGCGGTCCTCGCCGGCATCGGGCAGGCGGTGTCCGACGACGCCGTCGCGTTCGTGCGGCCGAGGACCCGGACGTACATCCACGCGAACGCCGCGCGGCCGGGGGACGACCCGCAGGTGCTCGCCGTGCTCGGTCGTCTGTCGGCCGGGGCGTTCACCGCCCGTTCGCTCGTCGTCGCGGCGGCCGGGCTGCTCGACGGGGTCGTGGCCACGAACGTGCCCGGGGACGGCGTCGACCGCGCACTGCTGGACGCCGCCGAGAACGCGGTTTACCAGGCGCAGATCGAGATCGGGCCTCGGGTGCTCCGGGCGGCGTCCGAGCTGTTCGAGGTGGGCGGGGCCTCGGCGGCTGAGCGCACCAGGGCGCTGGACCGGCACTGGCGGAACGCTCGGGTCGTGGCGTCGCACAACCCGGCGGTCTACAAGGAGCGGCTCGTGGGGGAGTACGCGCTGCACGGGCGTGGGCCGGTGGGTGCGTGGGAGAAGTACCACGAGGTGGGGCCGACGCGGTTCTGATAGGGCGGGGCCGCGCCGCCGGGCCGCGCCGCCGGGCCGCCCCGCCGCGACGAGACTCGGCTCCGCGGACAGTTTCGCGCCCGAAGAGCCACGAAAGTGTCCGTCGGGGCGAGACTCGGCCCGACCCCGGAACTTGCGCGCGCCCGGCTACGCCCAGCCGAGCTCGTGGAGACGCTCGTCGTCGATGCCGTAGAAGTGCCCGATCTCGTGCACGAGCGTGGTGTGCACCTCGTCCTTGAGCTCGTCGAGCGTGTCGCACTCGGCGAGGTGCGGCTTCCGGAACACCACGATCCGGTCCGGGAGCTCGCCGAAACCGTACTGCCCGCGCTCGGTCGCGGCGATGCCGTCGTACACGCCGAAGAGGTCCTCGCCGTTCTCCGGTTCGTCCTCGACGACGAACACCACGTTGTCGAGTCCGTCGACCATCTCGTCGGGCAGCAGGTCGAGTTCGTCGGTCACGAGCTGTTCGAACGCGTCGGCGGACATCTCCATCACGGGTCCGATCGTGGCAGAACAACCTGGCGGAACGACGAAGGCCCCGGTCCAACGGACCGGGGCCTTCGCTCGTGGGGTGAATAACGGGTCTCGAACCCGCGACCTCCTAGACCACAACCAGGCGCTCTACCAACTGAGCTATATCCACCATGTTCACACCGGGCGACCGGCGCGACCACTCAATAGTAGTACATGCCGGGGGCGGGTCGGACCACGAGGGGCGAGCCGCGCCTCCTGGATGCGCCGCAGGCGGTCTGTCCTACTGCGCGAGCCGCGGCTCCCACTTGGCGACGACCTCGTTGGCGACGGCCTTGACGTCGTCCGAGGTCGGGCCGGGCTCGGCGACGAAGCCCGCGCGACGGTAGTACTCGAGCTCGCGGATCGACTCGAGGATGTCCGCGAGGGCCCGGTGCCCGCCGTGCTTCTCGGGAGCGTTGAAGTACACGCGCGGGAACCAGCGGCGGCAGAGTTCCTTGATGCTCGACACGTCGACGCTGCGGTAGTGGAGGTGGCCGTCCACGCGGGGCATGTACTTCGACAGGAACGAGCGGTCGGTGCCGATGGTGTTGCCTGCGAGGGGAGCGGAGCCCTCGGCCGGGACGTGCTCGAGGATGTACTCGAGCACCTGGTACTCGGCGTCCGCGAGGCTCACACCGTTCGGGATCTCCTCGAGCAGGCCCGAGGTCGTGTGCATGTTCGTCACGAACTCGTTCATGTTGTCGAGCGCCGACTGGTCGGGCTTGATCACGATGTCGAAGCCGGGGTGCACGGGGACGAGGTCGAAGTCGGTGATGACCACGGCCACCTCGACGAGTTCGTCGACCTCGAGGTCGAGGCCCGTCATCTCGCAGTCGATCCAGACGAGGCGGTCGTTCGCAGTTGCCATGGTGTCGATCCTATTCCGCGGCGGGGCGGGGGCCGGTGCCGGTCGGGTCGGGTGGGTGGTGGGCGCG
>NZ_JAUZED010000081.1 GCF_030705415.1 Curtobacterium sp. A7_M15
CGCGGTGCCAGCTGGCACCGCGCCTCCCGTCCGTCGTCCGGCTGATACTGGTTTTGACAACCGTTATCAACTACGCCTACGCTCGTCGACATGCACAACCGTCTCCTCGCCCTGCCGCTCGTCGCCGGCGCCGCCGCGCTCGCCCTGACGGGCTGCGCGACGTCCTCCGCCTCCGGCGACGCCTCCGGCGACGGCACCGTCCGGGTCGTCGCCTCCACCAACGTCTACGGCTCGATCGTCGAGGCGATCGGTGGCGACCACGTCTCCGTCACGAGCATCCTGGACGACCCGTCGCAGGACCCGCACTCGTTCGAGTCGAGCGCGAAGACGCAGCTCGCGGTGTCCAAGGCCGACCTCCTCATCGAGAACGGGGGCGGGTACGACGACTTCATGACGACCCTCGCCGACGCCTCGAGCACGAAGGCCGACACGATCAACGTCGTGAAGCTCTCCGGCCTCGACAAAGGCGGCGACGCCGAGTTCAACGAGCACGTGTTCTACAGCTACCCGACGATGGTGAAGCTCGCCGACGACGTGGCGAAGCGGCTCGGCGACCTCGACCAGGCGGACGCCGACACCTTCACGAAGAACGCGGACGCACTGACGACGAAGCTCGAGGGGCTCGAGGCGAAGACGGCTGAGCTCAAGAAGACGTACGACGGCGAGAAGGTCGCGTACACCGAGCCGGTCCCCGGGTACCTCTTCGACGCGATCGGCCTCGACAACGTCACGCCCGACGCATTCTCCGAGGCGATCGAGGAAGGCGACGACGTGCCGCCGGCGGCGCTCAACGAGACGCTGAAGCTGTTCACGAACAAGACCGTGAAGCTCCTCGCGTACAACGACCAGACCTCCAGCCCGGAGACCGAAGAGGTCAAGAAGGCCGCCGACGAGCACGGCGTCCCGGTCGTCGGTGTCACGGAGACGCTCCCGAAGGGGGAGGATTACGTCTCGTGGCAGCAGGCGAACATCGACCAGGTGCAGGCGGCGCTCCAGAAGTGACGACCGTCTCCCACCCGACCCCCACGCGGACCGCCGCTGCCACCGGCAGCGGCGGTCCCGCCGTGCTCGCACTGCGCGACGCCGGACTGTCGTACGGATCCCGGTCGCTCTGGTCGCACCTCGACCGCGACGTGGCGCCGGGCGAGTTCGTCGCGGTGCTCGGACCGAACGGGGCGGGCAAGACGTCGCTCCTCCGCACGGTCCTCGGGCAGCAGCGGCTGACGAGCGGCACGATGTCGTTCCTCGGCCAGCCCGTCCGCCGGGGCCACCGGCGGATCGGGTACATCCCGCAACAGCGCCTGATGGACGCCGGGACCCCGCTGCGGGCTCGGGACATGATCGCGCAGGGCGTGACCGGGGCCCGGTGGGGGATCAGACCCGCGAGCCGTGCCGAGCGTGCCCGGATCGACCGCATCCTCGACGAGGTCGGAGCGACCGCGTTCGCCGACGCCCCGGTCGCCGAGCTCTCCGGCGGCGAGCAGCAGCGCACCCGTGTCGGGCAGGCCATCGCCGCCGACCCGGCACTGCTCCTCTGCGACGAACCGCTCATCTCGCTCGACCTCCGGCACCAGCGCGGCGTCACCGAACTCATCGACCGGCAGCGTCGGCAGCAGGACGCGGCCGTGCTGTTCGTCACGCACGACGTGAACCCGATCCTCGACGTCGTCGACCGGGTGCTCTACATCGCCGGCGGACGGTTCCGGATCGGGTCGCCCGACGAGGTCCTCCGCACCGACGTGCTCTCGGACCTGTACGGCACCCCCGTCGACGTCGTCCGCACGATGGGTCGGATCGTCATCGTCGGCGCGAACGACGCCCACGACCACCACTGCGACGCGGACCCGAACGCCGTGACGCCCGACGAAGGACGGATCTGATGGACGTCTGGTCGCAGGTCTTCTCCTTCCAGGACTACGGCGAGCTCGTCGTGCTCGTGCAGAACTCGATCTGGGCGGGCGCGGTGCTCGGCATCGTCGGCGGTCTGATCGGGCCGTTCGTCGTCGCCCGGAACATGCCCTTCGCCGTCCACGGCATCTCGGAGCTCTCGTTCGCGGGTGCCTCCGCGTCGCTGCTGCTCGGCGTTAACGTGGTGACCGGGTCGCTCGTCGGCTCGGTGATCGCCGCGCTGCTCATCGGGCTGCTCGGGTCGAGAGCGCGGGACCGGAACTCGATCATCGCCGTGCTCATGCCGTTCGGCCTCGGCCTCGGCATCCTGTGCCTGGCGCTCTACAAGGGCCGTGCGGCCAACAAGTTCGGGCTGCTCACCGGCCAGATCGTCTCGGTGGACAACCCGCAGCTGACGTTCCTCGTCGTCGTCGCCGCGATCGTCGTGGTGACGCTGCTCGTCATCTGGCGCCCTCTGATGTTCTCGTCGGTCGATCCCGACGTGGCCGCCGCCGCCGGGGTGCCGGTCCGGACCCTGGCCCTCGTGTTCATGCTCGTCCTCGGACTCGCGACCGCGGTGTCGGTGCAGATCGTCGGGGCGCTCCTCGTGCTCTCACTGCTCGTCACCCCCGCCGCCGCAGCACTGCGCCTCAGTTCCCACCCGATCGTCGTGCCGGTCCTGTCGACCGTGTTCGCCGTCGTCTCGGTCGTCGGCGGCATCCTGCTCGCACTCGGCGGGGGCCTCCCGATCAGCCCCTACGTCACGACGATCTCGTTCGTGATCTGGGTGGTCTGCCGCATCGTCGGCGGACGCAAGGACAAGCGCGGACGCGACCGGATCGTGCGCCGTGACCAGCGTGACGGAGGCGCACCGCGCCTCCAGGCCGACGATGCGGACCACCTGTCCGCCGCCGGCCGGAAGGAAGGAGCGACCGCATGAACGCCGTGCAGAAGCCGAAGCGGAACACGTGGCAGCGCGAAGCGGTGCGCACCGCGCTGTCGAGCACCGAGGGGTTCGTCAGCGCCCAGGCGCTCCACCAGCACCTGCGGGACGACGGATCCACGATCGGGCTCGCGACCGTCTACCGGGCGCTGTCCGACCTGGCGACCGAGGGCGACGCGGACTCGCTGCAGCAGGACGGCGAGTCGCTGTACCGCGCGTGCACGACCGACGCGCACCACCACCACCTCATCTGCCGGAACTGCGGCCGCACGGTCGAGATCGAGGCGGACCCGGTGGAGCGGTGGGCGCAGGAGGTCGCGGCGGCGAACGGGTTCACGAACGCGAGTCACGTGGTGGACATCTTCGGGGAGTGCGCGTCCTGCACTGCCGCACGCACCGGCGAGTAGCCTCCGCGTCATGCACGTGATCCTGGTGCCCGGTTTCTGGCTCGACGCGAGCGCGTGGGACGAAGTGGCCCCGGTGCTCCGCGACGCCGGCCACTCGGTCGAGGCGGTCACCCGCGACGGCGACACGCTCGACGAGCAGGTGGCGGCCCTGGTGGAGAAGCTCGACGACGTCGCGACGCCGGACGAACCGGTGGTGCTGGCAGGGCACTCCGGCGCGGGGCCGATCGCGTACATGGCAGCCGACCAGCGGCCCTCGCTCGTCGCGCACCTGCTCTACGTCGACACCTTCCCGGGGCCGGAGGGCGGCTGCGTGAACGACGAGCTGCCGGTGGTGGACGGCGTCGTGCCGCTGCCCTCGTGGGACGTCTGGGAGCCTGCGACCGTCCGGGGGATGACACCGTCGCTCCGGTCGGCGTTCGAGCACCGCGCGATCCCGGAGCCCGCCGCGGTGCCGTCGGACCGGTTCCACTACGGCGATGCCGCCCGGCACACGATCCCGGCGACGGTCATCACGTGCGAGATCCCGGCGGAGGACCTGGCGACCATGGTGGCCGATCACCAGGCGTGGGCGGCGGAGCTCGTGGCGACGGAGGAGCTCACGATCCTCGGGCTCGAGACGGGGCACTGGCCGATGTTCACGGCGCCGCGGGAGCTCGGGGAGCTCATGGTGCAGGCGCTGGCGCCCCGGCCGACCGAGGGGCCGTAGGGCGGGCGGGCGCGGGCGCCGCGCGCCCGCCTGCGCGAGCCCGCCTGCGCATGTCCCGCTCGTTCAGTGAGCAGAACTGGTCGGGTGGCGGCCCGTGACCAGACCATTCCTGCTCACTGAACGCGCCCGCCGGACGTGAACCGCGCCTCCTGGCCGACCCGCACAGCTGCGGCAGTTTGCGACACGCCCGGTCGTCGCGTACTCTTGACCCTTGGGTCTCCGCGTCCGCGCGGCGAGCCCAGTTGTTCCAAGCCCTCCGACCGTCGCGTACGCCGCGGTCGCGCGGTGCTCACGGTCTCTTCGACAGGGTCCGCGGGCCTGGGCGGTGCGCACAACCCCCCCGCTCCGTCGCCCGGCGACGCAGCGCGTGCGCGCCAGGCAAGTGACCTTGGGTGCGGCCGTCCGGTCGCACGGTACCTCAGGAGGAAACCATGGCAGCAGTGTGCCAGGTGACCGGAGCCACCCCCGGCTTCGGACACAACATCTCGCACTCGCACCGCCGGACGAAGCGTCGCTTCGACCCGAACGTGCAGAAGAAGACGTACTACGTGCCCTCGCTTCGTCGTAACGTCACGCTCACGCTCAGCGCGAAGGGCATCAAGGTGATCGACGCACGCGGCATCGAGTCCGTCGTCAAGGATCTCCTCGCCCGTGGGGAGAAGATCTGATGGCCAAGAAGGGTCAGGACGTTCGTCCGATCATCAAGCTCCGCTCCACGGCGGGCACCGGGTTCACCTACGTGACCAAGAAGAACCGTCGCAACAACCCGGACCGCCTCGTGCTCAAGAAGTACGACCCGGTGATCCGCAAGCACGTCGACTTCCGTGAGGAGCGCTAAGCATGGCGAAGAAGAGCAAGATCGCGAAGAACAACCAGCGCGCCGAGATCATCGCGCGCTACGCCGAGCGTCGTCTCGAGCTGAAGAAGGCCCTCGTGGACCCGAACGGCACCGACGAGTCGCGTGAGGCCGCCCGCGTCGGCCTGCAGAAGCTCCCGCGCGACGCGTCGCCGGTCCGCTACCGCAACCGCGACGCCATCGACGGTCGCCCCCGTGGCCACCTCGGTGAGTTCGGCATCAGCCGTGTCCGCTTCCGCGACATGGCCCACCGTGGCGAGCTGCCGGGCATCACGAAGAGCTCCTGGTAAGCACCGCATCCCGCGAACGCCCCGTCACCCCAGTGGTGGCGGGGCGTTCGCCGTTCCCGGGTGGTTTCGGGGGACATCTTCGTCACATCGGTCACTCGTGCCCCTCCGGTACCTCGACAACCCCGGAAATCCGGGCGAGTCGGCAGGTTTCGCCCCTGGTGGCTGGTACGTTCGACTCCGGTTCCGCAGGGTCTCGTGCCCGCCGGCACCGTGGCACGGAGCAACCGCTCCGGGCGCCGGACGAGAAGTCGTCCGACCGATACTGCAAGAAGTCCGAGGAGGACATCCATGGCTGACAAGTCCCTGAACCGCACCGAGCTCGTCGCTGCCGTCGCCGCTGAGTCCGGCCAGAGCCAGGCCACCGTCAACGGCGTCGTCGACGCACTCTTCTCCGTCGTCTCCGGCTCGGTCGCCGACGGCACCAAGGTCACGATCCCCGGCTGGATCGCCTTCGAGAAGACCCACCGCGCCGCCCGCACCGGCCGCAACCCGCAGACCGGCGAGGCCATCGAGATCGCCGCGAGCGACTCGGTCAAGGTCAGCGCCGGCTCGAAGCTCAAGGCTGCGGTCAAGTAAGACTGCTCACGCGCCACGAAAGGGACGGCTTCGGCCGTCCCTTTCGTCGTTCGCGGCCTCCCGGTGGGCCCGTGGTTGGTCGCCACACCCTGTTCCTCCACACCCAGGAGGCGCGGATCACCCTCCACAGGTCGTCCCACCCGATTCCGTGGCCGGGTGGGGCAGCGCCTAGGCTTGACGGGTGAATCGGATCGCGCGCATCGCCGGCCCCGCCGTGCTGCTGCTCGTCGGGTTCGTGTCACTCCTCGTCGCCCTCGTCATCGGTGGCGGCGCGAACGCTGCGCTGATCGCGGACCCCGGCGCCGTCGTCCGGTTCGGCCTGCCGATCGCCCGACTCGTGGTGGACCTCTCCGCCGCGGCCGCGATCGGGGGACTCGCGCTCGCGACCGTCGGGCTGTCCCGGACCGTGCCCGAGTGGAACCGCGCGATCGACGTGGCCGCGGGCGCGGCGGCCGTCTGGACCGTGTCGTCGGCCGTGACCACCTTCTTCACCTTCCTCAGCGTCGCCGGATCGAAGATCAGCATCGACGAGCAGTTCGGCCAGTCGATGGGAGTGTTCCTCACCGGGACGGACCTCGGCCTCGCCTGGCTCGTCACGGTCCTCGTCGCCGCGGCCGTCACGGTGCTGTGCTTCGCCGTGCGCTCCCGCGGCATGGTCGCCTTGACGGCGGCGGTCGCCATGATCGGCCTCGTCCCGCTCGCCCAGCAGGGGCACGCTGCCGGCACGGCGAGCCACGACGCCGCCGTCACCGCGCTGGGGCTGCACCTGGTCGGTGCCGCGCTCTGGGTCGGCGGACTCGTGATGCTCGTGCTGCTGCGGCCGGTGATCGACGGGGAACGCCTGGCCGTCATCGTCGGTCGGTACTCGAGCATCGCCCTCGGGTGTTTCGTGCTCGTCGCCGTGTCCGGTGTGGCCTCGGCGCAGATCCGGGTCGGGGCGCTCTCGAACCTGTTCACCGCCTACGGCGTGTTGGTGCTCGTCAAGATCGCGGCCATCGTCGCCATGGGCGTGCTCGGGGTCGTGCAGCGTCGACGAGCGATCCGTGCGCTCGGCACCTCGCCCGAGCGCCGTCGTCCGTTCTGGTTCCTCGTCGTGGCGGAGCTCGCGGTGATGGGCGTCGCGAGCGGGTTCGCCGCAGCGCTCGGGCGCACCGCGACCCCGGTCGACCAGGTCGCGCTGAGCAAGACCACGAACCCGTCCCCGGCGGAGCTGCTGACGGATGACACCCTCCCGCACGCTCCGGGCGCGTGGGGATGGCTGACCGCGTGGAACATCGACCTGTTCTGGTTGATGGCCGCGGTCCTGCTCACGGCGACCTACGCCGCGGGCATCGTCCGCCTGCGTCGGTCCGGTGTGCGTTGGCCCCTGCACCGGACGGTCGCTGCGGGCATCGCGATCGTCTCGATCGTCGTCGCCACCTCCGGTTCACTGCACACCTACGACCGCTTCCTCGTGTCCGCGAACGTCGGGTCGCACGTGCTCCTCGGGCTGGTCGTTCCGGCGCTCGTGTGGGCATCGGCCCCGATGCAGCTCATCCGTGCGGCGGTCCACCCCCGCGACGACGGCAGCACCGGGGTCCGCGAGTGGACTGGCGTCCTGGTGGACAACCAGGCGGTGCGGTACCTCGTACAGCCGTTCCCGGCCTTCCTGCTCCTGGCGGCGGCGTGGTGGGCCTTCTTCGCGACCGATGCGCTCCGGTGGTCGATCAGCGACTCGACGGGCCGTACCGTGATCGACGTCGGGTTCCTGCTCGTCGGACTCCTCGCCGTCCCCACCCTGCTCACGCCGATCCCGGCGGGCGCTCGGCGGGCCACGATGCCCGCTGCGCTCGTCCGGATCGCCGGGGCGGTCGTGGTCGCGGCCGGTCTGGTGTCGCTCGGCGTCGCGATGCGGGGGCCGCTCGGGCTCCTGCAGGCATCGTGGTTCGGTGCGATGGGCCGGACGTGGGGGCCGGACCCGCTCGTCGACCAGGCCCGAGCGGGCGGCCTGCTCGTGGTCGCCGGTGTCGCCGTGCTCGTGGTCATCGTCGTGGTGGTCCTGGTCCGGGTGCGTCGGGACGCGGCGGGCCCTGCGCCCGATCGCGCCGGGCGCGCCGCTGTGCCTGAGTCTGCTCGTGCAGATCGCCTGCGCCCCGATGCGGGCATCGCGCCCGAGCACACCGGGGCGCACCGCCCGCACGGGGGCGCGGTGGGCGTGGCGCCGGCCGGATCGGACCCCGACGACCGCGGCGACGACCGGGTGGTGACCGGATGAGCGTCGAACTCAGTGCTGAGCAGCGGGCAGTCTTCGAGTACATCGAGCACACTCGCGACCACGTGTTCATCACCGGTCGTGCGGGGACGGGCAAATCGACCCTCCTCAACCACCTGTCGTGGAACACCGAGAAGCAGGTCGTCATCTGCGCCCCCACGGGAGTCGCCGCGCTGAACGTCGGCGGGCAGACCATCCACTCGTTGTTCCGGCTGCCGATCGGGCTCATCGCCGACGCCGACCTCCGCCAGGGTCCGGACACCCGCAAGCTCCTCAACACGATCGACACCCTCGTGATCGACGAGGTCTCGATGGTGAACGCCGACCTCCTCGACGCGATGGACCGCTCGTTGCGCAAGGCCCGCGGGCGTCAGTTCGAGGCGTTCGGCGGCGTGCAGGTCGTCATGTTCGGCGATCCGTACCAGCTGCCGCCGGTCCCGGGCGACGGCGACGAGCGCGCGTACTTCACCGACCACTACCGATCGATGTGGTTCTTCGACGCCAAGGTGTGGCTCGAGGCGGAGCTCCACATCGTCGAGCTCGCCACCGTCCACCGGCAGCGCGACGACGCCTTCGCCGCGATGCTCACGGCCGTGCGGCACGGGCGCGTCACGGCCGACGTCGCCGGGCAGCTCAACGCGGCGGGGGCTCGGCCGGCACCGGACGACGCGATCACCCTCGCGACGCGGAACGACACCGTGGCACGGATCAACAAGGCAGCGCTGGACCGGCTGCCCGGCAAGCTCCGGACCGCGCGCGCCGACGTCAACGGCGACTTCGGCGGGCGGAACTTCCCGGCGGACGAGGCCCTCGAACTGAAGCCCGGCGCGCACGTGATGTTCCTGCGCAACGACCCCGACCAGCGCTGGGTGAACGGCACCCTCGGCATCGTGCAGACGATCCGCGACACCGTGTGGGTCGAGGTCGACGGTGAGTCGTTCGAGGTCCAGCCGTCCGTGTGGGAGAAGTTCAAGTACTCCTACGACGCCGACAAGAAGGAACTCAAGAAGGACACCGTCGGCGAGTTCCAGCAGTTCCCGCTCCGGCTCGCCTGGGCGGTGACGATCCACAAGTCGCAGGGCAGCACCTACGACCGCGCCGTGGTCGACCTCGGCAACCGGGTGTTCAGCGCCGGGCAGACGTACGTGGCGCTGTCACGACTGACCTCGCTCGACGGGCTGTACCTCACGCGTCCGCTGCGCCCGCAGGACATCATCGTGGACCTCGACGTCCGACGGTTCATGTCCGAGGCGCCGCGGGTGGTGGCCACCGAGCTCGAGGCGGCTCCGGCCCCGGCCTCGGACGCAGACGGCGGCGACTGACGCGTCTGCGTCTGTCGCGACGTGCCGTATCGGGCGGGCGCGTTCGCGTCTGCGTCCGTATCCGCGTTCGCGTGTTGTCCCGAGGCCGCGCCGCCGCGCCGCGCCTCGCCGACGCGCCGACGCGCCTCCGCACCGCACCCTGGACGCACGACGCCCCGCCGGCCACGAGGGGCGGGCGGGGCGTCGGGACGCGCGGGATCAGGCCCGAGCGGCGTCCGCACGCAGTGCGCGCAGGTTCTCCTTGTCGGCGCCGAACGCCGTGAGCAGCAGGATCACGCCGACGATCGCGTGGAAGACGTTGTCCGTGGTGTTGAGCGCGAACACGTTCGCCGAGGTGTTCACGAACACGAAGCCGTACACCGCGAGGACGACGAGCACGACACCGACGACGAGGTTCGCGTTCCGCGACCCGATCGTGTTGCCGAGCCCGACGATGAGCAGCAGCGCGGCGAGCAGCACCCACAGCAGTGCCAGCGGCGGGTTGACGCCGAACGCGTTCCAGAGCATGCCGCCCTTGCGGCTGAAGAAGCCGGGGTCGCCGTCGGCGGCGAAGAAGAACCCGAGGATGCCCCAGATGGCGAGCAACGTCCCCACGGTGAGCGCGAGACCGCGGTTCGGGGAAGCGGTGATGCTCGGTTCCTTGATGGCCACTTCGGTTTCCTCCTCGTACGCAGCCGACGCCGTGTACGTCGGTCCGGCGATGCGCGCCGGTGCGTTCGACCGCGCGCGACCGGTCGGTGCGTTGCCGGATCCGAAGGTCGCTGTCCCGCGGTTCCCAGGCTCCGACCGGCGTCCCAACGGTATCGTGTCGGACCCCGACCGTCCGAATCGCACGCGCGTGAACAGGCGTGCGACGACACCGACGACCAGCACTCCGAGGAGGACCAGCCCGGTGACCCGAACGCCCGAACGCAGCGCACCCGAGTCGCGTGGACCGAGCGTCTCACGGCGGTTGCGGTGGGGACTGTTGTCGGCTCTGGGGTTCGTGATCGTGCCTCTCGTCTACGCGGTGGCGGTGCTGACGCCGGCGGGCCAGCGCATCGAGGACGCCGCACTCGGCGGAGTCCGCGAATCCGACCTGTTCTCGTCGGACACTGCCCTGAACGTCATCTCGGTACCGGTGATCCTGTTGCTCGTCGTCGTGATCGCCGCCGTCGGACTCGCTCGACGTCGGCTCGCGGTGGGGCTCGGAGCCGGTGTCGTCGTGCTCGCTTCGGCGGCCACCTCGACGCTCGTCAAGCGTATCGCCGAGCGCCCGGAGATCGCTCAGTCGACCACGCCGAACTCGTTCCCGTCCGGTCACGCGACGATCGCCCTCGCCGCCCTGTTCGCCGTGCTCATGGTCACGCCGCGTCGGTTCCGTCCGGTCGTCGCGATCGTCGGCGCCGCCTACGCGGTGTTCGTCGCGAACCAGACGGTCGTATACGGCTGGCACCGGGTCAGCGACATCATCGGTGCGTGTGCGATCGCCCTCTTCTGGGTCGGGGCCGTCCGGGCGTTCGGACCGCGGGTCGACCGTGGTGCGCGTGGTGACCGCGACGGACACCGTGGTCCGCGTCGGCTGGTGACGTGGGTCCTCCTCGTCGCCACCGGCGTGACGTTCCTGGTCGGCGTCGCGGCGCTCGTCTACGGCGTCTCGAGCGGGGCGCACGACCACGGCGCGATCCTCGTCGCGGGCCGGATGGCGTCGAGCGCGAGCGTGCTGGCCGTGGTGACGATCGTGTGGATCGCGGACGGTATGCACCACGCGGCACGGACGGACCCCGAGGCGCTTCCCGGGCGATAGTCATCGCATCCGCAAGGGTTACAGGCCTGTAACGGCTCCGGACCGGACGACGGACGTCCGACTAGCGTCGCTCACACGTCGGCCTCGGGATCCGGCGTGGACGGGGAACACATGCGGGTGGAGCACACCCCGACGCGAGCACGTCGGGTGCGTGGCGGCGTCGCAGCTGCCGTCGGGCTGCTCCTCGCGGTGACCGCGTCCGTGTTCCCGACGTCCTCCGCCTCGGCCGACACCATCACCGTTCCGTTCCAGGACCATCTCGGCTGCGTCGCCGCAGACGGCTACGCGGCGACGTCGACGCCGATCTTCAGCAAGCAGGGCGGGTCCGGAGCGGTGGCGAACGGTGCTCAGATCCAGTTCTACAGCCCGTCCGTGACCTCGGCGTACCCGATGCAGCCCGGGGTCTTCGGTGCCGTGGCCAACCCGACCGGTTCGTTCGGGTACGGGTCCTTCGGGCAGGAGGGCTACGGCTCGACGTCGTACTACTCGGGCGCGAACGGCATCGGGTTCAGCTCGGTCGACGCCGGTGCCCGGGGGACCCTGACCGTGACGATGCCGTTCGCGCAGCGCGTGCAGTTCACCGTCGGCGGGATCGATGCGCCGTCCGGACTCGAGGTGACCGCGACCGGCCCGTCCGGTGCGGTCCCGGCCCAGAGCCAGGCGAAGAGCACAGCGGCGGGGTCCGCGACGACCCGGTCCGTCGGCGGCGCGGCGCAGATCGCGGGAGCGAACCAGCCGGCCGGGACGCTCGACAACGTGCCCCAGAAGGCGGTCGACGTCTGGTTCGACCAGCCGGTCCAGACCCTGACGATCCGGGTGGTGGGCGACGGGTCGAACACCCCGTCGGACGGAGGGTTCCTCCTCACCCCGCCGCTCGGCTGCCAGAGCGGTTCGGTGCAGAGCGCCGACGCGACCGCCGGGGCGACCGACGTGCAGCCCACCCCCGACGGCGACGCGGACGTCGTCTACACGGTCCCTCTGACGACCACCGTCACGAACGCCAGCCCCACGGACGGCATGGTTCTGCTGCCCACGGTCCGCAGCGATCTCGGGGCCCGCGTGGCAGCCCTCGGCGGAACCGTCGACGCGATCGAGGAGACCGCGTCCAGCGACCCGGCGTGTGCCGTGCCGACCGATGCCCTCCCATCCGGGCACCTGCTCGGCTCGACTGCTGCCCTGGCCCCGGGCGCGACGTGCACGCAGACCGCGACCGCAACGGTGACACTGCCCCAGGACGCCGCAGCCCGGACGATCTCCGTCACGGCGACACTCGCGAGCTCCGCGAGCGACACCTACTCGCGCGTCAAGGGCACGGCGGGCTCGACACTGACGTTCCCGGGCGTGCCCGCTGCGCTCACGCTCGAGCAGACCGGTGTCGACCGCGCCCTGCCGACGACGGCGGTCGAACGCTCCTTCACCGTCCACAGCACCGGTCCCGGAGTCGCCCGCGCAGCGACCATCGCGATCGACCCCGGTGGCTTCCCCGCCACGGCCTGCACCATCGACGACGCCCCGACGGACTGCGACGCCCTGACCGGCGGGACGCCGGTCACGCTCGGAGCGCTCGCCGCGGGCGCCGAGCGGGTGGTGACGATCCGTGGCACGATCCCGCGGGGCACCCCCGCCGGGACCGTGTACACGGTGACTGCGAGCGTCGCATCGCCGTCGGACCCGACCGGCGCGCACTCGGCGAGTGGAACGACCACGGTCATCGCGCCGAGCACGCTGCGCATCACGGCACCTGCGGATCGGTCGACGATCGTCGACCGCACACCCTCCGTCCGTGGGACCGGCGCACAACCCGGCGCCGAGGTCCGGATCACCCACGACGGACTCACCGTCTGCACGACGACCGCGCGCTCGGACGGTGCGTGGTCGTGCACCCTCGCCGATGACCTCCCCTACGGTTCGGTCACCCTGGTCGCCCGTTCCTGGTACGGCGGGATCAGCAGCGACCACGCCGGTGTGCGGCTCACGATCGCGCGTCCGTCCGCAGGAGAAGGCGCCGGCCCAGGAGGCACTCCACCGGTGTCGACGCCTCCTCCAGCTCCTCCCGTGGCCGGGTCCGGAGCCACCGGCGGTGCCGGCAGTGGCTCAGGCTCAGGCTCCGGCTCCGGTGGCGCCGGGGGATCGAGTGGCGGGGGGCAAGGGGCCGGGAGCTCGGATGCGTCCGGCTCGGACGCAGGGACGACCGGTGACACGACTCCCGACGACGACTCCGCCGACACCGCCGATGGCAGTGCGGGTACCGGCGGCGGGGACGGCAGCAGCGCCGGTACCGGCGCGGGCGCCGAGGGCGGCACCGACGACGGCCCCCTCGCGATGAACCTCCGCTTCGGCACGCAGCGCATCGTGCCCGGCACGGCGGCCGACATGCGCGGCACGCTCGGCCCGAACGCCTCCGGGGCGACCGTCGCGATCACGTTCGAGGCCCGGATCACCCCCGGCATGGTCTACCGGAACGTGAACATCGAGGTCGACGACTCCCCGCTCGACTGCGCCGTCGCCACGAGCTCGTTCTCGTGCATGATCCCGCTCGATCCCGGGCAGCAGGCCGACGTCGACGTCCGGGTGTACGCCGACCCGGTGAACGCACCGGACACCGCCGTCCAGCAGATCTCGCTCGCGTCGAACCGGGCGTCGCAGTCCAACGCGATGACGGTGACCACGGTTGTGGCGAAGGGCGCGACCGAGGCGTCGGAGCTGGCCGACCAGATCACGACCTTCAACGCCACGGAGTTCCCCGGGGCGATGGTGCCCCTCCTGGCGATGCTGCTCTTCGCGCTCGCCGCGACCGGCGTCGGACGGCGAGCGTCGAGCGGCCCCGCCGCAGCGGCGAGCGCCTCGCCGCCGGGGGCCGGTCCACCGGAGCCGAGCCGCGCCTCCAGTCCGACCGCCGCACCGACCGACCAGACCGCCGCACCGACCGCCGCACCGCGCGGGCCCACCACCGACCCACCGTCCGGGAGCAACCGATGACGCACACGACCGACGCCCCGCCCGACGTGGCCACCACGAAGCGCACCCGGAGGAACCCGGCGCCGGTGATCCTCATCGTGGCGGTGGTCCTCCTGGCCGTCTACTACGTGGTGATCGGCCTCTCCGGCGCGCTCAAGACGACGACGGCCGTCCCGGTGAGCGGATCGAACAGCCAGACCGGCGACTACATGAGCCTGCGGATGAGCGTGCAGGACGTCGACCTGTCGAACCGCGTGATGCAGGCGAACGTCCTGCCGATCCCGCACGGCTCCTTCGAGGGCGAGAAGGCCGGCGAGATCTCGCAGCCGCTCCGCATCGAGGTCTCGAGCGGTGGTGTGACGACGAGCGTCGTGACGTTCCCGGGGCAGTCGGTGGTGGACGCGACCTCGTTGACGCTGACGCTCGACCGCGGGGACACCTCGTACCCGTTCGACCAGCCGTTCGCGAACTTCCAGCTGAGCGTGCAGAACGACGACTCCGGCGACGCGGTGCCGTTCGAGGTCGACATGTCGAACTCCGCCCGGCCCTGGGTGATGAACGCCGAGCGCAGCGCCGCCGAGGTGCAGGGCGACCGCACGCTCGTCCCGATGCAGATCGACGGGCACCGGGACACCCTGAGCGTCGTGATCGTGTCGTTCTACATCATGGCGATCCTGTTCACGACGCTGATGGCCGTCGTCACGATCGGCAGCGCGATCCTGCGGCGGAAGCTCGAGTTCGCGAACGTGATCTGGCTGAGCGCGACGCTGCTGTCGTTCCCGGCGCTCCGGTCGGCGATGCCGGGCGCTCCGCCCATCGGGACGACGCTCGACTTCGTCTTCCTCTTCCCCTGCCTGGCACTGGTGGCGATCATGTTCGTGTGGACCGGCGCGTACATGCTGTGGCGCGAGTCGAAGGTGCTGCGGAACCGTGTGCTGGAGGACGACTCCGTGTAGTCGCCACTGGCGGGAATGTCTGCGGCTGCGCTACGTTGTACCGAGCAAGTCGATGCAAACGCATCGAAATCGCATGCGGAGGGACTCCGCGGAAGGCGGCGCATCATGCAGTTCGGCATCTTCACGGTCAGTGACGTCACGACCGACCCGGTCACCGGCCGGACCCCCGACGACACCCAGCGGGTCCGCGACATCCTGACGATCGCCGAGCACGCCGACCAGGCCGGACTCGACGTCTTCGCCACCGGTGAGCACCACAACCCGCCGTTCGTGGCCTCGAGCCCGACGACGATGCTCGGCTACCTCGCCGGACGCACGAAGAACATCACGCTCTCGACGTCGACGACCCTCATCACCACGAACGACCCGGTGCGCATCGCCGAGGAGTACGCGATGCTCCAGGTCATCTCCGACGGCCGCATGGACCTCATGATGGGCCGCGGGAACACCGGGCCGGTCTACCCGTGGTTCGGGCAGGACATCCGGCAGGGTGTGAACCTCGCGATCGAGAACTACGCGCTCGTCCGCCAGCTCTGGGAGAACGACGTCGTCAACTGGCAGGGCAAGTTCCGCACGCCGCTGCAGGGCTTCACCTCGACGCCGCGTCCGCTCGACGGTGTCCCGCCCTTCGTGTGGCACGGATCGATCCGGACGCCCGAGATCGCGGAGCAGGCCGCGTACTACGGTGACGGGTTCCTCCACAACAACATCTTCTGGCCGATCCAGCACACGGAGCAGATGGTCGGCCTGTACCGCCAGCGCTTCGAGCACTACGGGCACGGGCGTGCCGACCAGGCGATCGTCGGACTCGGTGGGCAGTTCTTCGCCCGCAAGAACTCGCAGGACGCGATCGACGAGTTCCGCCCGTACTTCGACAACGCGCCGGTCTACGGGCACGGTCCCTCGATGGAGGACTTCACCGAGCAGACCCCGCTCACCGTCGGTTCGCCGCAGCAGGTGATCGACCGGTACGCCGCCATGAAGGACCACGTCGGGCACTACCAGCGCCAGCTGTTCCTCGTCGACCACGCCGGTCTGCCGCTCAAGACGGTGCTCGAGCAGATCGACATCCTGGCGGAGGACATCGTCCCCGAGCTGCGCAAGATCAACGAGGAGGGCCGCCCCGAGGGCGTTCCGTCGAACCCGCCGTCGCACGCCGACCGCGTGGCCGCGGCGATGGCCGCCGGCACGCTGGGCAGCGACCACGTCGCCGCCGAGGACGAGTGGACGGGTGCGTCCGTCTGATCCGGTGACCGACTGACGGACGGGAGGCGCGGTGCCGGCTGGCA
>NZ_JAUZED010000082.1 GCF_030705415.1 Curtobacterium sp. A7_M15
CCGGCACCCCAGTTCCCGCCCGCGACGTGAGGACCACCGTGCACGACCACGACACCCACCCGCTCGACCGCCACGTCGGACCCCCGCACGTCGAACGCTTCGTGCTGACCCGTGCGCAGGAGACCATCGGCGTCGTCTGCACCTGCGCCATCGGGACCGACCACGACAACACCATCCGCCCGGTCGGCGCGGATCGAGTCCACTGAACCCTGTGCACACGGCGGATGCAGCGGGATACTGGGATGGTGCGTGAACTCCAAGCCGCCATCGCAGCGGACCTCAACGTCCAGCCGACCATCGACCCGGAGCAGGAGATCGCCCGTCGCGTCGGGTTCCTCCGGGACTACCTCCTCACCACCGGCGCCAATGGCTACCTGCTCGCGATCAGCGGTGGACAGGACTCGACCCTCGCCGGGCGTCTGACGCAGCTCGCGGTCGAGTCGCTCCGCGCCGAGGGGCACCCCGCCGAGTTCACCACCGTCCGCATGCCGTACCGCGTGCAGGCCGACGAGGACGACGCACAGCTCGCGCTGCAGTTCATCGCCGCCGACCCCGGCATCACCGTGAACATCGAGCACGGTGTGGACGGGGTGGTGCAGGACACCGCCGCCTCGGGCGTGGAGCTCAGCGACTTCGTGAAGGGCAACGTCAAGGCCCGGATGCGGATGGTCGCGCAGTACGCCGTCGCCGGGCAGCGCGGACTGCTCGTCGTCGGCACCGACCACGCGGCCGAGGCCGTGACCGGCTTCTTCACGAAGTACGGCGACGGCGGTGTCGACCTCACCCCGCTCACCGGCCTGACGAAGAGCCAGGGTCGGCAGCTCCTCGAGCACCTCGGCGCGCCGGCCCGGCTCTACGAGAAGGCACCCACCGCCGACCTGCTCGACGAGACGCCCGGTCAGACGGACGAGGCGAACCTCGGGCTGTCGTACGCCGAGATCGACGCGTACCTGCAGGGGCACGACGTGCCGGTCGAGGTCGCCGAGGCGATCGAGTCGCGCTACCGCGCGACGGAGCACAAGCGCCAGGTCCCGGCGACGCCCTTCGACGACTGGTGGCGTGCGGGCGCGTAGGCGCTGACGCGACCCCGTCCAGGAGGCGCGGTGCGGGTCCGTCCCGCGCCTCGCTCCCCGTCTGTCCGTGCGTTCTCCTACGATGGGAGCCAACGGAACAACAGATGCGGAATCCAGGTTGCGGCCTGGTCCACGAGGGGGAGTCATGGAAGTCCTGTTCGCGCTCGGAGCGGTCCCGCTGATCATCGTGGGGGTCGTCGTCCTGGCGATCGTCGTGCTGATCTACGCGAAGCTCGTCTACCGCAACGCCGGTGCCGACGAGGCGCTCATCATCACCGGCAAGCGCTCCCGCAAGGTGAAGAACCCGGACGGCACCGAGACGGTCGAGTCCGGGATCAAGGTCGTCCTCGGCGCGGGCGTCCTGGTCCGGCCGTTCTTCGAGCGGGTCGCCAAGATCTCGCTGAGCTCGCGCGCGATCGACATCAACGTGAACGCGCAGGACTCCCGTGGCGTCACGATCGACGTCGAGGCGGTGGCACTCGTCAAGGTGGGCGAGGCCGACGCGTCGATCCGTGCCGCCGCGCAGCGGTTCCTCGGCCAGGAGAAGAAGATCGACGACTTCGCGCGCGAGGTCCTGTCCGGTTCGCTCCGTGCCTCGATCGGTGCGACCGACGTGTCCACGATCATCCGCAACCGTGACCAGCTCACCGTCGCTGTGCTCGACGTCGCGAAGGACGCCCTGCACAGCCAGGGGCTCGACGTCGACTCGTTCGAGATCAAGGGCATCTCGGACCGCAACGACTACATCAGCGACCTCGGACGTGCCGAGCGCGCGCGGGTCCGCTTGGAGGCCGAGAACGCCGAGGCCCAGGCCGACCGCGAAGCGCGTGAGGCCCGCGCCACGGCGGACCAGGCCATCGCCGAGGCGGAGAACACCCTCGCGATCCGTCGCGCGGCCCTGCAGCTCGACGCCGACCGAGCCTCCGCCGAGGCCGCTGCCGCCGGTCCGCTCGCGCAGGCCCGTGCTGCGCAGGGCGTCGTCGAGCAGGAGCAGCTGACCGCGCAGAAGCGTGCCGAACTCCGTCGTGCCGAGCTCGAGTCCGAGGTCTCCGCGGTCGCCGAGGCGCAGGCCCGCAAGACCCGCGTCGAGGCCGAGGCGGCCGCTGCCGCCCAGGTCGAGACCGCCCGTGCCCAGGCCGAGGCCCGCCGCATCTCGGCCGAGGCGATCGCCGTCGAGGCCCAGGCCGAGTCCGAGGCACGCAAGCTCGCCGCCGACGCCTCGCGTGCCGAGGGTGAAGCCGCCGCCGATGCGATCCGCGCCAAGGGTCAGGCCGAGGCGGACGCCACCAAGGCGCAGGCGGACGCCCTCGCCCAGCACTCCGAGGCGGTCCTGCGGGTCAAGGCGATCGAGACGCTGCCGAGCATCGCCCGCGAGCTCGCGGCACCGATGGGCAACATCGACAAGCTGACCGTGGTGTCCTCGGACGGCGCCGGAGCGCTCTCGAAGAGCGTGGTCAGCCAGTTCAGCGAGGTCGACGCACTGCTCGGGACGACGGCCGGCTTCACGCTGAGCGACATCGTGAAGAGCACCACCACGGGACAGGCCGCGGCGCGAGCCGTCGCGCGGGAACAGGAGTCCGCGGCGGCCGAGTAGTCGGTCCGACGTCCGGACCGGGCGCGGCGGGGATCAGTCCCCGTCGCGCCCGTCGTCGTCCCGGCGGTCACGCTGCTGCCCGCCGGCGTCCTCGCGCTCGGCGTGGTCACCGTGCTCGGCGTGATCGTCCCGCTCGGTGCGCTCGTCCTGGCGCTGGTCCGCCAGTCGCTGCTGCCAGACCACGCTGCGGGCCGCTCCCTCGAGGACCTCGTCCACACTCCGACCGGTCTGCGCCGCCAACGCGCCGCTGAGGCCCGCCGTCAGCGTGCCCCCGGCCGACGCCAGCCGTTCGACCACCTGCTCCTGCCGCTCGGTCAACGGCTCGTCGATCATCTCGTCGACGGTGTCGCGGATGTTCCGTTCGCTCGCGTCCAGGGCTGCGTCGTCGGCCGAGTGCAGCGCCGCTGCCTCACCGACGACGACGAGTCCGAGCCGCGCGGCGTCGTCTTCCGGACGCTGGCCTTCGTGCTCGTCATTCATGCACGGGACCGTACGCGCCCGGGCGGCGCGGTTCCTGGACAGCGGGGTACGCGCTCGATCAGCCCTGCCAGCGTCGCAACAGCCAGTCGGCCGCCGCCAGTGCCTCGTCCCGCTGGAAGTCGCGGAGCGTCGGCATGTGCGGGATCGGCGGACGGGACGCCTTCTCGAAGAACGTCCCGGCCAGTCCGGCGAGCACCGCGTCCACGCTCGTCGCCGGCACCCCGGTGAACACCCGGTGGGTGGCGAGGTGGTGCTCGACGTCGGCGTCCTCGCCTCGCACCAGCACGTCCAGCAGGTAGGTGAGCGGGTCGAGCCAGTGCGCCCCGACCGACGCCCAGGGCCAGTCGATGACCCAGACCGTGCCGTCGGCGTCGACGAGCAGGTTGTCCGCGCGGCAGTCGACGTGCGCCAGGGAGTCCCCGTCGGTGACGGACGCGGCGCCCCGCGCTGCCTCTGCGAACGCGGGAGCAGCGTCCACCACGTACGCCGGGACGACG
This sequence comes from Curtobacterium sp. A7_M15, assembly GCF_030705415.1. Classification (GTDB taxonomy): domain Bacteria; phylum Actinomycetota; class Actinomycetes; order Actinomycetales; family Microbacteriaceae; genus Curtobacterium. The sequence goes on from NZ_JAUZED010000082.1 coordinate 3,645, forward strand.
TCGGGGAAGCCATCGGCCGCCATCCGGTCCCAGGCGCCGAACTCCTCGGCGAGGTCGTCGGCGACCCGGGGGAGTCCGGCGAGCGTCCCCGTCGCGGGCGGGAGTGTGTCGAGGGCGTCGAGCACCGCTCGGACGTCGGACCCGTCGCCGGCGGTCCCCGGGTGTCGGCCGTCCACGTCCTCGATCACCAGGGCGATCCAGTCGTCCCCGTCGACGGTCTCCCGCAGGGTGTCGATCAGTCGAGGCGCCTGCACCGAGTCGGGCAGGTGAGCCATGACCTCGGCCTCACGCTCGTGCATCCCGAATCCGTCGGGGTTGCGCGAGCGTGAGAGCGTCTTCACGAACGCCCGTCGGCCGGCGTCGGTGACCACCCGGTCGGCCCCGCCGGGAGAGTAGCCGCCCGCCTGTGACTCGGCGTGGGTCACCACGCTGCCGAGCACTGCTTCGATCCGGTCCCGAAGGCCGGCCGGCACCTCGCTCCACGTCGTCCGCCCCATGCGCCCCGACCCTACCTGAGGGAGTGTTCACGAAACATGCACCCTCGGAAACATTGCGGTGGCAGCAAACGTGCTCGTGGTGTAAAGTTGCAGCGTCTGCAAGGTTGACCCGCCGTCCTCGGCGCTCCGGCGTCCCTCGCGACCACGACCACCACACGCACCCCGAAGGATCCCAATGTCCACTGCCACCGCACCCGTCGAGGTGTCGCGCGGACGACAGAGCGCACCGGCCGACCAGCCGGGGAAGCCGATCATGTCGCACCGCCAGATCCTCCTCGTCATCTACGGCCTCATGGCCGGCATGTTCCTGTCCTCGCTCGACCAGACCATCGTCGGCACGGCCATCCGCACCATCGGTGACGACCTGCACGGACTCGACCAGCAGGCCTGGGTCACCACGGCGTACCTGATCGCGTCGACCATCACCACGCCGATCTACGGCAAGCTCTCCGACGTCTTCGGCCGCCGACCGCTCTACATCTTCGGCATCGCGGTCTTCATCCTCGGTTCGCTGCTCTCGACGATGTCGACGTCGATGATCATGCTCGCCGCGTTCCGTGCCTTCCAGGGCATCGGTGCGGGTGCGCTGATGTCGCTGCCGCTGGCGATCATGGGCGACATCCTCGCTCCCCGCGAGCGCGCGAAGTACCAGGGCTACTTCCTGGCCGTCTTCGGCATCTCCTCGGTGATCGGCCCGCTCATCGGCGGCCTCTTCTCCGGTGCGTCGACGATCCTCGGCATCACCGGCTGGCGCTGGGTCTTCCTGATCAACGTCCCGATCGGTGTGGCCGCGCTGCTCATGGTCATCGCGTTCCTGCACCTGCCGAAGTTCGGCGACGCCAAGATCAAGCCGCGCATCGACTGGTGGGGTGCGACCTCGGTCATCGTGACGCTCGTGCCGCTCCTGCTCGTGGCCGAACAGGGCCGCACGTGGGGCTGGGGATCGGCCGGCGCGATCGCCTGCTACGTCATCGGTGCCCTCGGCCTGGTCGCCTTCCTCGTCGTCGAGACGCTCATGAAGGACGACGCGATCATCCCGCTGAAGCTCTTCCGCTCCGGCGTGTTCTCGATGGCCACGGTCCTCGGGTTCCTCGTGGGCTTCGCGATGTTCGGCGCCATGCTGACCATCCCGCTGTACCTGCAGATCGTCACCGGCCTGACCCCGACCGAGTCGGGCTTCGCGACCCTGCCGATGATCGGCGGCCTCATGATCGCCTCGATCGCCTCGGGTCAGATCGTGGCCCGCACCGGCAAGTACCGGATTTTCCCGGTGATCGGCACCGCGCTCGTCTCGCTCGGCTACGTCGTCCTGACGTTCATGACGATCGACAAGCCGCTCTGGTTCCTGATGATCGGCATGTTCCTGATCGGCCTCGGGCTCGGACAGCTCATGCAGAGCATCACCCTCGCCTCGCAGAACTCGGTCCAGCCGCGTGACATGGGTGTGGCGACGAGCTCGGCGACGTTCTTCCGTCAGATCGGCGGGACGCTCGGCACGGCCGTGCTCCTGAGCGTCTTGTTCTCGATCATGCCGACGAACATCCTGCACGCCACCGCCGACCAGAAGAACCTGAGTGGTGCGCTCGACGCCGCACTGAACCCGACGGTCGCCACGGCGAAGGCGAACCAGGGCGTGATGGACCAGATCTGGAACCCGATCGTCACTCCGATCAAGCAGCAGGTCCAGTCCGGGCTCGACCAGGCCACCGCGCAGGTGACCCAGGCGACGGCCGGCGCACCGGAGGCCGTGCAGCAGCAGGCGCTCACCGCCGCCGCCGACAAGGCCCACGCGTCCGTGCAGGACGGCAAGCTCGTCGTCGACTGGTCCGACCGGGTCCAGCGGACGTACTGGGTGGACGAACTCGCCCCGACCCTGTCGAAGCAGATCGACAAGGGTGCGAGTGACGAAGGGTCGTCGAGCAGCGAGACGAGCGACACGTCCTACCTGAACGGTGCCGACGCGGCGCTCACCCGACCGTTCATGACGGGGTTCAACGCCTCGGCCGTCACGGTCTACTGGGTCGGCTTCGCGGTCATCCTGCTCGCCTTCGTCCTGAGCTGGTTCTTCAAGGCGCCGCCGCTCCGCAAGAGCTCGGCCCTGCAGGAACAGGCGGACAACGAGGGGACGGCCGACGACCTCGAGGCCCAGGCGGTGAAGGCCGCCGACGCCATGGGCTCGCCGACCGCTCCCGTCACCGGTTCGATCCCGGTCCAGCGGGACCGCGTCTAGCAGCGGGCCCCGGGGCCTCCCGTCACCGGACGGGAGGCCCCGACCCGCACCAGGAGCAGCAGTGAGCACCATCGAGACCCATCCGGCGGCGGACAGCGGCCTCCGCGAGCGCAAGAAGCAGCAGACCCGGGCCGCCATCCACCGCGCCGCGCTCGACCTGGTCACCGAGCGCGGGCTCGCCGGCGTCACCGTCGAGGAGATCTGCGCCGCCGCCGGGGTCTCGCCCCGAACCTTCTTCAACTACTTCCCGTCGAAGGGCAACGCCGCACTCGGCCTGCCCGCGACCACCGTCCCGGACTCCGCCCGTGCGACCTTCCTCGTCGGTGCGGGCACGCTCGTGTCCGACCTCTGCGACCTCGTCGCGCAGACGGTCAACCTGCCCGAGGACCGTCGCCGGATGAAGTCGCTCGTGCAGGCTCGGCCCGAGATGGTCCCGACGATGCTGCAGTGGATGGCGGAGGCCCGGTCGGCGATCGTCGAGGTCGCCGCCGAACGCACCGGCACCGAGGCCGCGCGGACCGCCGTCACGCTGGTCATGGCGGCCGTCATCGAGGTCGCGCACCGGTCCTCGGTTGCGTCCCGCGACGAGCTGGCGGACCGGCTCCGCGGCGTGGTCGCGGAGATGGGGCGGCTCGCCGCCGTCTGAGCAGCGCGACCAGGTCCAGGAGGCGCGGCGCGGGTCCGACCCGCACCGCGCCTCCTGTCTGTCATCCGACCACTCGCCGCGCTCTGCGGCTGAAGTGCCGCGAATTTCCCTCTTGACAGCGGAGACATCCGATGTTTCGATGAGTTCGTTCGGTCGACGGAGACCGGACGGGTAGGAGACACGATGAGCCGCATCACCGGTCTGCGCGTCCGCGACGTCCGGTTCCCGACCTCGCGGGAGCACGACGGATCCGACGCCATGAACCCGGCGCCCGACTACTCCGCCGCCTACGTCGAGATCACGACCGACGCGCTGGACGGCCTCGTCGGCACCGCCTTCGTCTTCACGATCGGCCGCGGCAACGAGGTGCAGGAAGCGGCGATCGCCGCCCTCCGCGAGCACGTCGTCGGCGCGGACGCCGAAGCGGTCCTCGCGGACATGGGTGGGACGTGGCGCTCGCTCGTGCACGACTCGCAACTCCGCTGGCTCGGCCCCGAGAAGGGCGTCATGCACATGGCGATCGGTGCCGTGGTGAACGCCCTCTGGGACCTGCGGGCGAAGCGCGCCGGGCAGCCGCTCTGGGCGCTGCTCGCCGACCTCAGCCCGGACGAGCTCGTCGACCTGGTGGACTTCCGGTACCTGTCCGACGCCATCACCCCGAGTGAGGCACGGCAGCTGTTCGAAGCCGCGGTGCCGCTCCGTGCCGAGCGCCGACGCCGTCTCGAGCGCGAGGGCTACCCGGCGTACACGACCACCCCCGGCTGGCTCGGCTACGACGACGAGAAGCTCGCCCGCCTCTGCCGCGAGGCCGTCGACGAGGGCTTCGCCCAGATCAAGCTCAAGGTCGGTGGCGATGTCGACGAGGACGTCCGACGTCTCGGGATCGCCCGGGACGTCGTGGGTCCCGACATCCGGATCGCGATCGACGCCAACCAGCGCTGGGACGTCGACGAGGCGGTCACGTGGATCGAGCTGCTGCGTCCCTTCGACATCGCGTGGGTCGAGGAGCCCACGAGCCCCGACGACGTCCTCGGGCACGCCGAGATCGCCCGACGCATCGCACCGGTCCCGGTGGCGACGGGGGAGCACATGGCGAACCGGGTGGTCGCGAAGCAGCTGATCCAGGCGGACGCCATGTCGGTGCTGCAGATCGACGCGACGCGGGTCGCCGGGGTGAACGAGAACCTCGCGATCGTGCTCCTCGCCGCCAAGTACGGCGTCCGCGTGTGCCCGCACGCCGGCGGGGTCGGCCTGTGCGAGGCAGTGCAGCACCTCTCGATGTTCGACGCCGTCGCGCTCACCGGGGACCTCGACACCCGCTGCATCGAGTTTGTCGACCACCTGCACGAGCACTTCGTGACGCCGGTGGACGTGCACGACGGCCGGTACTGGCCCCCCACCGCTCCCGGCGCCGGTACCGAGATGCACGCCGACACGCTCGACGACTACACCTTCCCGGACGGCCCGGTCTGGGCCGCCGTCGAGACGAGCGTCCCCGACGCCGTCCGCGTCGCCTGACGCGCCACTGCTTCCCGATCGTTCCCTCCCCACCCTGATCACCACGACGAAGTGGAGACTCCGATGCACCGACGCCGAATCGTCGCGGGGCTGGCGGCAGCCGCCGCCACCGCGCTCGTCCTGGCTGGTTGTTCCTCCGGCAGCAGTGCCGGTGGGAGCCAGTCGAAGGACGCCATGACCTGGTCCATGTGGATCGCCGGGAAGGAGGACAAGGCCGCCTGGCAGAAGGTCGCCGACACCGTGAAGAGCGAGGACGGCATCACCCTCACCATCCAGGGCGCCCCCTTCGAGAACTACTTCACGAAGCTCAGCACGCAGCTCAGCGCCGGCAGCGCCCAGTGCATCGTGAGCATGCAGTCGCTGCGCGCGGCGAACTACACCTCGTCGCTCCTGCCGCTCGACGACCTGGCCAAGCAGGACGGCCTCGACCTGTCCGCGTACGACAGCACCGCCCTCGACGGGATGAAGGTCGACGGCAAGCTCTACGGGTTGCCGTACGACACCGGGCCCATCCTGATGTTCTACAACAAGGACCTGTTCAAGAAGGCCGGTGTCGCGGACCCCGAGCCCGGGTGGACCACGGACGACTTCGAGCAGGCGGGCGAAGCCCTCAGGGCGAAGGGCATCACCGAGTTCGGCTCGACGGTCGGCGACCTCAACCTCGAGTCGATGATCTACGGCTACAACGGCGGCCGGGTGATCACCGAGTCCGGGAAGATCGACGCGACGGACACCAAGTTCGCGGACGGCCTGGACTGGCTCGCGAGCCTGGTGAAGAAGGGCTACGCGACCCAGGCCTCGTCGGACACCTCGACCCCCGGCAATGACTTCGCGGCCGGCAAGGTCGCGATGTACACGGACGGTCCGTGGTCGTTGATCAGTCAGAAGGCGAAGGTCCAGTTCGACCTCGGCGTCACGACGCTGCCGTCCGGGACCTCCGGGCCGTCGACCTTCGCCGCCGGTTCCGGCTTCGGCGTCTCGAAGCAGTGCAAGTACCCGGAGCAGGCGTTCAAGGCCGTCCAGACGATGACGGGCGAGAAGGTGCTCACGTCGCTCGCCGAGCAGGGTCGTGCCTTCCCGGCCCGCACCGCGGCCCAGGGTGCGTGGTACTCCAGCGCCGGCATCGACGGCGCCGAGACCGCGCTCAAGGCGGCGCTCGCCAAGTCCTCGCCGCTCCCGGGCAACAAGCAGAGCGACCAGCTGGGACAGCTCTTCACGCAGTACGCGCTCCAGGCGATCAACGGGCAGACCTCCGGCAAGGACACGATGTCCTCGATCGCCGGCCAACTCGGCACGCAGTGACCGACGCGACCGACTGACGGACTGGAGGCGCGGGTCGACCCCGCCCCGCGCCTCCCGTCCGGCACCACTTCAGCCCCAGGACCGCGCGAACGACGAGGAGGTCGTCGCATGACCACCATCCAGGACCCACCGGCACCGGCGGTGCCCGCAGCTGCCGCCGCGGTCGCCACCGGCCCGGCGGCACCCCGCCGGAAGGATGACGCCGCAGGCGTCGTCGGCCGACGCTCGTGGTGGGGCGCCGCCTTCGCCGCGCCGCACTCGATCGGACTGGTCGTCTTCACGGCGTTCCCGATCATCGCCTCCCTCGTCGTCAGCTTCATGAACTGGCCGATGCTCGGCGAACGCAGTTGGGCCGGCATCGAGAACTACGCCCGGCTGTTCTCCGACCCGGTGTTCCGGACGGTGACGCTCAACACCGCCCTGTTCGTCGTGCTGTACGTGCCGCTCAACCTCGTCGTGTCGCTCGGGCTCGCCGCGTGGCTGACACCGCGGATCGCCGGTCGGCACGTCTTCCGCGTCCTGTTCTTCATCCCGACCATCACGCCGATCGTGGCGAACGTCGTGGTCTGGCGGATGCTCTACCAGCCGGGCGGCGCGATCGACGCGAGCCTGCGGTCGACCGTCGGGGTGGGCGCGCCGAACTTCCTCGCCGACGAGCACTGGGCGATGCTCGCGATCGTCGCGATGAGCGTCTGGCAGGGCTTCGGGTACAACATGCTGATCTTCTCGGCCGCCCTCGACGCCGTGCCCGAGAACCAGATCGAGGCATCGCAGCTCGACGGCGCGAATGCCTGGCAGACGTTCTGGGCGATCAAGTTCCCGCTGATCTCGCCCTCGGTGTTCTTCGCAACGATGATGACCCTCATCACGTCGTTCCAGGTGTTCGTGCAGCCGTTCGTCCTCACCAAGGGCGGACCCGGCACGGCCACGGAGACCCTCGTGCAGTACATCTACAACACGGGCTTCCAGAACCAGCAGCTCGGGCTGGCGTCCGCCGGCGCCTGGGTGCTGTTCGTCATCATCCTCGGGATCACGGCCGTCCAGTTCCTCGGGCAGAAGCGGTGGGTGCACTATGAGTGAGCTGACCAGGACCCGCACGAGCGGGTTCACGACGTCCAACCGCACGGTCAACCCCCGCTCCGTGCCCCGGACGGCCTCGGCACCGCGGCCCGGACGGATCCGCCACGCGATCGGCTACGCGCTCCTGTGCCTCGTCGCGCTGCTCTTCGTGTCGCCGCTCGTCTACATGGTGGCGACGAGCCTCAAGCCGGCCGACCAGGTGTTCACCACGCCGCCGACGCTGTGGGGACGGTCGCTCGAGTGGGACAACTACGTCCAGGCGTTCACCTACCTGCCGTTCGCCCGCTTCATCCTGAACGGGGTCGTCGTGGCGGCCGCCGGCACCGCGATCAACGTCGTCGTGGCCGTGCTCTCGGGCTACGCGTTCTCCCGGCTGCGGTGGCGTGGCCGGAACACCGTGTTCCTGCTCTTCCTCGTGACGCTGATGATCCCGCAGGACGTCCTCGTCATCCCGATGTACGTCATGATGCAGGGCTTCGGGTGGGTCGACACCTTCCAGGCGCTCATCGTCCCGTGGGCGTTCACGGCCCTCGGCGCGTTCCTCATCCGGCAGTTCTTCCTCACCGTGCCGCAGGAACTGGACGACGCAGCACGCGTCGACGGCGCCGGCGCGATCCGCACCTTCTTCTCGGTGATGCTGCCGCTCGCCCGACCGACCATGGCGGTGCTCGCCGTGTTCTCGTTCATCTCGTACTGGAACTCGTTCCTCTGGCCCCTCGTCGTCGTCAACGACGTCGAGGCCCACGGCACGATCCCGCTCGGCCTGCAGCAGTTCTTCGGGCAGCAGGGGTCCGAGTGGAACCTCGTGATGGCCGCGTCCGTGATCTCGATGCTGCCGACCGTGGTCCTGCTGGTCCTGCTGCAGAAGCACCTCGTCAAGGGCATCGTCACCTCCGGTCTCGGCGGCCGGTAGCCGATCCCGACCAGGCGCGCCGCGCCTCCCGTTCGTCCCTCTTCGTCCCTCTTCGTCCCTGCTTCGTCCCCTGGAAGGAAACTGGCCCACATGACCATCACCGCACCTGCAGAGCCGCAGACCGAGACCGACGCGAGTGGTCTGCCCGCGTGGTTCACCCACGACCGGTTCGGCATGTTCATCCACTGGGGGCTCTACGCCCTGCCCGCGCGGCACGAGTGGGTGAAGAACCGCGAACGCATCACCGACGCCGACTACCAGAAGTACTTCGACCACTTCGACCCGGACCTGTTCGACGCCGCCGACTGGGCGCGACGGGCCCGTGAGGCCGGGATGAAGTACGTCGTCCTCACCACGAAGCACCACGAGGGCTTCGCGCTCTGGGACTCCGCGCTCACCGACTACAAGTCCACGAACACCCGGTTCGGCCGGGACATCGTGCGCGAGTTCGTCGACGCCGTCCGCGCCGAGGGGTTACGGGTCGGCTTCTACCACTCGCTCATCGACTGGCACCACCCGGACTTCACGATCGACGGCCTGCACCCGCGCCGCGACGACGGCGACGAGGCGATCGCGGCGCTGAACGAGGGCCGTGACATGGCGCGCTACCGGGACTACCTGCACGGACAGGTGACGGAGCTGCTGTCGGACTACGGGCGGATCGACTACCTGTTCTACGACTTCTCGTACCGGGACAACGACCACGAGGACGTCTGGGGCGGCAAGGGCCGCGACGACTGGGGATCCGCGGAACTGCTCGAACTCACCAAGCGGCTGCAGCCCGGCATCATCGTCAACGACCGCCTCGACATCCCCGGGGACATCGTGACGCCGGAGCAGTACCAGCCGGACAAGCCGATGGAGGTCGACGGCGTGCCGGTTCCGTGGGAGGCCTGCCAGACCCTGAACGGCTCGTGGGGCTACGACCGCGACAACCTCAACGTCAAGAGCACCGACCTGCTCGTGCGCATGCTCGTCGACGGGGTGTCGAACAACGGGAACATGCTCCTCAACGTCGGGCCGACCGGTCGCGGTGAGTTCGACGGGGTCGCCCGGTCGGCGCTCGCCGGGATCGGGGACTGGATGCACCGGCACGCGCGGTCGGTGTACGGCGCCGGGCCGTCGTCGTTCCGGGCGCCGGCCGGGACGGTCTACACGCAGAACGGGAACCGGTTGTACCTGCACCTGTTCACGTGGCCGTTCGAGCACGTGCACCTCGCCGACCTCGCCGGCCGGGTCGAGTACGCCCAGCTGCTGAACGACGCGTCCGAGATCCACTACCGCGAGATCCCGCCGGGGACCCGGGCGCAGAACACCGGCCTCGGGGGACAGCCCGCGGGGACGCTGACGCTCACCCTGCCGATCGTCCGGCCGGACGTGGCGGTGCCCGTGGTCGAGCTCTTCCTGCGCGACTGATGCAGCGCATCCTGACGAGGACCCGGCTGCGGGCGGGGAGCGAGGCGGCGTACGAACGCGTGCACGCCTCGGTCCCGCCCGAGCTGGCGGCACGACTGCGCCGGGCCGGCGTCCGGGACTGGACGATCTGGCGGGACGGCCAGGACCTGGTGCACCTCGTCGAGGTCGAGGACTACCGGGCGATGCGGAAGGCGCTCGCAGACGACCCCGTGAACGCCGAGTGGCAGGCCGTGGTGAACCCGTTGCTCGAGGCCGACGACGACTACTCCGGCAGCGACGACGGGCTGCCCCGGGTGTGGTCGCTCGCGGACCAGGTGGACGCGTGAGCGCCCCGGACCTCGACCGCGGGCCGTTCTGGTTCGGCGGCGCGGGCATCGGCAACCTCCTGCACGAAGTGTCCGACGACGACGCCAGGGCGACGGTCGACGCCGCGTGGGACGTCGGGGTCCGCGGGTTCGACACCGCGCCGCACTACGGGCTCGGGTTGTCCGAACGGCGACTCGGGGCGGCACTCGCCGAGCGGCCGAGGTCCGACTACCTGGTGTCGACGAAGGTCGGGCGGCTGCTCGTGCCCGGGCGCGGTGACGGCGACGACCTGGCCTCCGGTGGCTTCGCGGTGCCGGACGACCTGGTCCGGCAGTGGGATCCGTCGCCGTCGGGTGTGCGGCGGTCCCTCGACGAGTCCCTCGATCGGCTCGGGCTCGACCACGTGGACATCGCCTACCTGCACGACCCGGACGTGTACTCGCTGCGGGACGGACTGACCCAGGCGCTGCCGACGCTCGTCGAGCTCCGGGACGAGGGCGTGGTGCGGGCGGTGGGCGTCGGGTCGAACTCCGTCGCGGCGTTGTCCGCTGCCGTCGAGACCGGGATGTGCGACGTGGTCATGCTCGCCGGGCGGTACACGCTGCTCGAACAACCGGCGGCGGCGTTGGTCGCGCGGTGCGGTGAGCTCGGCGTCGCCGTCGTGGCGGGCGGCGTCTACAACTCGGGGCTGCTCGGGCGGGAGCGGCCGGACGCCTCGGCGACGTACGACTACGCGGTGGCGCCGGCGTCCTTGGTCGAACGGGCGAACGCGATCGCCGACGTCTGCGAACGACACGGTGTCACCCTGCCCGAGGCCGCGCTCGCGTTCCCCCGGCGTGCCGCGGCGGTCCGGACGATCGCGCTCGGTGCCCAGTCGGCCGAGCAGGTGCGGCAGAACGCTGCGCGCGAGGGCGCCGGTGTGCCCGAGGCGCTCTGGGACGACCTGCGCGCGGCGGGCTTGCTCGCACCCTGACCGTGGCGGCTGCGGGCTTCTCCAGAGCATATGCAAATACAACATGTCAGTATGTGGTTCCCATCACGAAAGGAACCACGTGTTCACGCTTCCTCAGCTCCTCCGATCCTGCGCAGCCGGTTTCCTCGGCATGGCGCTCGTCGCCGGCTCCGTCGGACTCACGTCGGTCGCGGCATCCGCTGCACCGGCGGCCGCCGCAGACGCCCCGCTGACGACGCACCCCGACGGCGCGACGCAGGACTCGTACGACGTCACCGTCTCGGCCGGCGACGAGCGGGAGCCACGCACGTTCCACGCGGCCGACGACTCCGCGACCGTCGAACGGGGGCTGACCATCACGGGCGGACTCACGATCCTCGAGGGGGAACGAGCCGAGATCACCGGGACGGCGAACGCGTTCAGCCCGGTCCAGGTCGAACTCCCGACCGAGACCGTCCAGGCGACGGCGGACCACGAAGGGATCTGGTCGGTGGCGTCGACCCGGGTGGCGCGCCCCGGCAAGGTCAGCATCTCCGCGAACCTCGACGAGAACGGCGAGTACACCGCCTTCCTCGACGCGCATGTCGTCGTGCTCGGGGAGCCGCTGGACGTGCTCGCCAGCCATCAGATCGATGCGATGGTGCGGTCGGTGCTCCGGGGTCAGCACGAGCAGACGATCCCGTACCGCGCGCAGTCCGGCGCAACCGTGCGGGCCACGGTCAACGGTGTGACGACGACAGCCGTGGCTGACGCGAGCGGCGTCGCGCGCGTGACCGTCGAGCTGCAGCCGGGGAGGAACCGACTGAGCGTCGTGCAGGAGTACGAGGGGAAGACGTCGGCCGCCGACTCGTACGGCTACTTCATCGTCGGAGGGGACCGGCTCGTCGTCGACTACTCGACCCGAGACACCTACGTCCCCGGTGAAGCGTTCGCGGTCCGTGGCACCGTCAGCGGTGCGATCAGCGGAGCGCCCCTGTACTACTGGACCGCGAAGGGGGAGACGCGCACGACCCGGGTCGGAGCAGGCGGCGGCTTCGAGGTGACGGTTCCGGCTGATGAAGCGATCGCCGTCGACGAACACGGCAACACGCAGGTCTCGTTCTCGTACGACACGCGTTTCGCGGGGCACGTGCTCGCTCCGGGCGCAGCCGACGTCGCGCCGGCGTTGACGGTGGCGACGAAGGACTTCGTGAAGGGTGAGAAGCAGCTGATCGAGGGTACGGCGAAGCCCGGTGCGGTCGTGAAGGTGTACCAGGGTGCGAAGTACCTGATGCAGGTCACGGCGGGCAAGGACGGTGCCTGGTCGTACACCACGGGGGCTGCGATCACGTCGGACACCTTCACCCGGACGGTCAAGGCTGAGGGCCACGAGGACGTCACGTTCACCCTCACCGC
>NZ_JAUZED010000083.1 GCF_030705415.1 Curtobacterium sp. A7_M15
GAGGCGGTCGTGGGGGCCCCCGGCGAGGGCGGCACCGGCCTGGCGGCGCTGGCCGACCGGTCGGTGTTCGGTCCGAGCGAGGCGGACGGCGCCGCCGCCGACCGGATGTGGTCGGCCACGGACGAGGCGATCACGAGCCTGCGGGCGGGTCGGACGCGCAAGGAGCGGATCCGCGCCGCGGTGTCGTTGCGCTCGCTCCGCGTCGTCGACGCCGGGCGGTCCGCGCGGGCGACGGTGGCCGCCGCCGTGGCACCCAGGGGTCGACGCTCCACAGGTGTCGGGGGAGCCTCCGGAGGGCGCGACTACGATGGCGTGCAGGCCGGCGAGCGTCGTGGACGGCCGAGTGAGGACAGGCGAGACACGTGATCAGATGCGAACACTGCGGATCGACGCTCCCGGACGGGGCCATCTTCTGCGGTGAGTGCGGACGCGCCGTGACCGCTGCTGCGAGTCGTCGCCCGGCCGCGACGCCGCCCGTCGAGCAGGCACCGCCGCCGCCACTGCAGCAGCCCGACCTGCACGGACGCCGTCAGGACCCGGCGGCCGAGGCGTGGTTGCCCGAATCGACCCTCGACCCGGCGACCCGCGCCTGGCTGACCGGTGCGGACCGTGGTGGCGAGCAGCAGCCCCAGGCCGTGCCGGTCCAGCGTCCGGACGACTTCACGCCGCGGACCGCGCCGAGCCACGTGCACGGGAGCGATCCGGGGCTGACGGACTGGTCCGGGCAGCAGACGGGTGGAGCCGCTCCTCTCGATCCCGCGGTGCCCGCTCGGTCGGCTGCGTCGTCGCAGGCCGAGGAGCCGCTGGCGTCGCCCGAGCCGCCGCTCGACCCGGACGCGTACCCGTCGGATCCCGACTCGGCGGAAGCCTCGGCCGAGGATCCCGAGGTCACCCGACTGGCGGAGCGTCCAGCCGCGCAGCAGTACGCGCCGGAGGCCGGGGCCGCCGGTCCGGTCGCCCCGCGGTGGTCCCCGCCCGCCGAACAGGTCGCCGCCCCTGCACCGTCCGGGCCCTCGTGGTGGGTCGGACGATCCACGGCCGCGAACGACGCGTCCGCGGACGACGCCGCAGGGGAGCCTGCCGCGGATGCGGAGCCCGCAGCTCCCGGTGCCGCCTCGGACGATCCGGTCGCCCCGAGCGCCGTCGTCTCTCCGCCCCAGCCCGGTGACACCGCGGTCGTCGAACCGCTGGTCGACCGACGCCCGCGCCGCGCCGCGCCGCTGGTCACACCCGGCGCCCATGCGACGACGTGCCACGTCTGCGGCCACCGACTCGAGCCCGACGACATCTTCTGTGCCGAGTGCGGTGCCGTGCGGCCCGCCGTGACGGCTGCGTTCACCGGACCGATCGTGCCGCTCCCGATGGACCGACCCGACTGGGCTGCGGACGAGGCGGGCGAAGCGCCAGACGACGCACACACGATCGACGCACCCGAGGGTGACGCGACCGCTGGCGACGCGCCCACCGGCGACGCGCTCGCGGGTGCCTCGGCCTCCGGCGTGGTCGGGACGGAGGACGAGGCCGCGGACGACGGAACCCCGGTCCACGGAACCCCGGCCGACCCGACACCGGAGGCACCGCGTGACGCTGACGGCGAGGACTCTGCCGGCAGCACGGGCGTCCTGCCCACGTGGGTGAACGGTGGCGGCGACGGTGCGACCGCGGGCGATGTCCCGGCTCGCCGACGCGGCCTGCACGCTGCGCCGGACTCCGAGTCACCGGCGGTCAGCGGACCGGTCATCCCGCCCGTCCCCGGTTCCGCGACCGTCCCGTCCTCCGCGCCGTCCGCGCAGGACTCCGGTGTGGTCGGCGTGCCGACTGCCGCGCCGCTGCCACCGCTGCCCGGGGTGGACAGCGCTGCGTCGCCGGCCCCTCGGACGACCGACGCTCCGACGAGCGCCGACGGCGACCTCGAGGACGACGTCGACGAGACCCGCATCGTGTCCGCGACCCCGACCCGTGCGCCCTTCGTGCTCCACTTCAGCACCGGTGAGCGCTTCGGCGTGCACGGCACCGGCCTCGTCGGACGACTCCCGCGCCCCCAGCCCGGCGAGCGGTTCGACGACCTGCTGACCGTCCACGACCCGGGCAAGTCGGTCTCGAAGACGCACCTCGAGCTCGGACGCGACGGCGACGACCTGTGGGTGTCCGACCGGTTCTCGGGCAACGGCACGGTCGTCCGGCACATCGACGGGTCGATCCGGCGCTGCGAGCCGGGCCGACGCTACCGTGTCGAGCGCGGCGCGCGTGTCGACATCGGGGAGCAGTTCTTCCTCGTGCAGTGACGTCGGGGGAGTCCTCCACAGCGGCGTGATCGTCGCGGCTGTCCACAGCCGGGCGTCCTCAGGTCGTCGGTCTCGCCGTCGTGTGGTGGTCTGGGCCCATGAGCTCCTTCGCCGCCCGCTGCGCCCTGGTCGGCGCGGCGGTGGTGCTGCTCGTGGCGGCGCTCGTCGTCCCGGTCGCGGGGTCGTTGCGCGCGGTGCTCCTCGGCGCGGCCGGGTGTTGTGCCGTGCTCGACGTCCTCGTGGTCCGGGCGGGCACGGTTCGCCTCGCTCGCGGTGGTGACGCCGAGGTCGACGAAGTGGTGCTCGCGCCGACTTCGGTAGCGCTCGACCTCCCGGCGGTCGACGACGAGGCCGATGGTGCCGCCGACGGTCGGCCGGTCGTGTTCGGGACCACGCCGGACGGCCGTGTGGTCTCCGTCGACGCTCGGTCCCGGCCGCACGTCGTCGTCATCGGGTCAGGGGCACTCGCGCTGGCCGTGTTCCGGGCGGTCGCGGCGCAGGTCCGAGCTGCAGCAGGCCCTGGCGACGACGTCCGGGTCGCCAGCAGTGCCGACGCCCGTGCGCTGGTGGGAGCCGGGACGGGCCGGTGTCCGCCGATGCCCTCGGGAATGGCTGCGATCGTGGTCGGCCCCGCGGACCGTGCGCACGGCGACGACACGTGCGCTCGGGACGAGCGGGCCATCGGGTCGACGCCGACAGGCACCCGGGCGACCGTGGTGCTCGTGCCCGGCCTGAGCATCGTCCCGCGGCTGTGGGACGTCGCGGTCGAGGTCACCCGTCACGGTTGCACCGTCCGGTTCCCGCACGACGCCCGGGGGACGGTCGTGGTCCCGGCGCTCCCACGTCTCGGAGGACCGGGATGACCCCGGCCGGACCGACCTCAGCGCAGGCCGGCCCCGGCCCGCAGCGTCCCCACCGGTACGCCGCCGCCGAGCACCTGCTCGCCCGTGGCCGCCATGACGTCCGCGACCCCGGCCGCGTCCACGATCCCGTTGCGCTCGAGGAGCGTGAGCGCCGCGAGCGTGCCGGAACGCTGTGCGCCGTCGAGCGTCTTGACCGCGACCGCTGCACCACCGGGCAGGCCCATCACCATGACGCCCTCGGCGCCGAGCTTCGCCAGCACCCGGAGCCGTTCGATCGTGACCGTGTTCGCGCGCCCGATGCCGTCGATCGCCCAGGGGTGGTCCAGCACGGCGTCGGTGAGTGCCGCAGTGTCGGACTCGGCCCGCGCGACCACACCGGCGAAGCCCCGGGCGAGCCCGGCGAGCGTCAGCGGGAACACCGGGGCTCCGCAACCGTCGGTCCCGACGACGTCGACGGTCTCGTGGGTGAACTCCTCGACGGTCTCGCGCACACGCTGCTGCAGGGGGTGCGTCATCTCGAGGTAGGTCGCCGCGTCCCAGCCGTTGACCCGGCACGCGGCGAGCATCCCGGCGTGCTTGCCGGAGCAGTTCATCGCGAGGCGCCTCGGCTCCGCCATGGTGCGGGCCGTGGCGCGGTCGAAGGGCAGGTCGGGCGGGCAGCCGAGGTCGGCCTCGACGTGGTCGTACGACTCGAGCATGTGCAGCGCGAGGGCCTGGTGAGCCGGGGTGCCGGCGTGGCTCGCGGTGGTGAGCACGAGTTCCTCGTCGGAGAACACCGCTCCGGCTCGGCGGACCGCGAGCGCCTGGAACGGCTTCATCGTGGAGCGGGGGTAGACGCTGGCGTGCACGTCGCCGACCGCGTCGATCACGGTGCCGTCCGCGGTCACCACGACCCCGGCACCGACGTGTCGGCTCTCGTCGAAACCGTTGCGGTCGAGGACGGCCAGTTCGACCGACCCCTCGGCGGTGAGAGGATGGCGGTCAGTGTGGACGTCGGGGAGCACCGTCATGCCGCAATCGTACTGATCACCGAGGAGCCCACCGTGTCCGACCACTCCTACGAGGTCTCCGTCCGCTGGACCGGCGACCGCGGCACCGGAACGAGCGGCTACCGCGACTACGGGCGCGACCACGACGTCCGCGCGGCGGGCAAGCACGACATCGAGGGCTCCGCCGACCCGACGTTCCGCGGTGACCGCGGCCGTTGGAACCCCGAGGAGCTCGTCGTCGCGTCCCTCGCCCAGTGCCACATGCTGAGCTACCTGCACGTCGCCGTGACCGAGGGCTTCACCGTCGTCGACTACGAGGACCGTGCGACGGCGAGTCTGAACCTCAACCGCGACGGGTCCGGCGAGCTCACCGAGGCGACGCTGCACCCCGTCGTCACGATCCTGGAGGCGGACCGCGTCGCCGACGCCGAGGCCGCCCACGCCACCGCGAACAGCCTCTGCTTCATCGCGCGATCGGTGGCCTTTCCTGTGCACCACGACCCGCACACCAAGGTCCGTGCGGCAGACTAGGTCCTCGTGAAGCGTCTGCGTCTCCTCCCGATCGCCCTCGTCCCCGCCGTCGTGCTGGGACTCGCCGCGTGCTCCGGCTCCGGGTCGAGCGACTCGTCCAGCACCCCGAGCGCGTCGTCGAGCGCGACGGCGGCGGCCATCACGTCCTGCCCGGACCCGGGTTCCGCGTCGAAGGCGATCAAGGTCTCCGGTGCGTTCGGCGGCAGCACGGCGCCGGAGGTGAAGTTCTCGGGTGGTCTCACGGCGAAGCAGCCCCAGGCGAGCACGGTCGTGCGTGGCAAGGGGGCGTCGCTCGGCGAGGGCGACTACGCCCAGGTCTCCTACAGCGTGTACCAGGCGTCGGACGCGAAGAAGCTCGGCACGGTCGGCTTCGACCAGGGCAACCCGCAGGTCCTCTCGGTGGGCGGTTCCGGTTTCGGTGCCCTCCTGGCGTGCTCGAAGGTCGGCGACCGGATCGCGGCGGTCGGCCAGTCGTCGGCGCTCGGCTTCAACACCGGCGGCGAGATCGTCGTCGTCGCCGACGTCGTCGCACAGACCCCGACGAAGGCCACGGGCAAGGCGCAGAAGCAGGACCCGGCGCTCCCGACGGTCGAGGACAAGGCCGACGGGGAACCGGAGATCACGGTCCCGTCCGGCGTCAAGGCACCGTCGAAGACCACGGTCGAGGTCCTCAAGCAGGGCACCGGCGACAAGATCGCCGACGGCGACACCGCGCTCGTGCAGTACAAGGGCGTCGTCTACGACACGGGCAAGGAGTTCGACTCCTCGTGGTCGAAGGGTGCCCCGACGACCTTCACCATCTCGGAGGGCTCGCTCATCAAGGGCTTCGTGACCGGACTCGTCGGCCAGCAGGTCGGCTCGCAGGTCCTCATCGTCGTCACGCCCGAGGACGGCTACGGCGCGAACCCGCAAGAGGGCTCGGGCATCCCGAAGAACGCCACGCTCGTCTTCGTCGTCGACATCCTCGCCAAGGGCTGAGCATGACCCGGCGCCGCATCGTCGTCCTCGGCAGCACCGGGTCGATCGGCACCCAGGCGCTCGACGTCGTCGCCCGCAACCCCGACCGGTTCGAGGTCGTCGGCCTCACCGCCGGCAGCAACCGCACCCTCGTCGCCGAGCAGGCCGAGCGCTTCGGTGTCCGTGACACCGCGTTCGGTGCGGCGGACGCCGAACGTCTGGTCCGCAGCGTCGAGGCCGACGTGGTCCTGAACGGCATCACCGGCTCAGTCGGACTCGGCCCCACACTGGCGGCGCTCGAGTCCGGAGCCACGCTGGCGCTGGCGAACAAGGAGAGCCTCATCGTGGGCGGCCCGCTCGTGCAGGCCGCAGCCGCACCGGGTCAGATCGTGCCGGTCGACAGCGAGCACTCCGCCATCGCGCAGGCTCTCCGGTCCGGCAGCGAGGACGAGGTCCGACGGCTCGTGCTCACCGCCAGCGGCGGCCCGTTCCGCGGGCGTTCGCGCGCGCAGCTCACGGCCGTCACCCCGGCCGAGGCGCTCGCGCACCCGACGTGGGACATGGGTCTCGTCGTCACGACGAACTCGGCGACGCTCGTGAACAAGGGGCTCGAGGTCATCGAGGCGCACCTGCTCTTCGGCGTCCCCTACGACCGCATCGACGTGACGGTGCACGCGCAGTCGATCGTGCACTCGATGGTCGAGTTCGTCGACGGCTCGACGATCGCACAGGCGTCGCCGCCGGACATGCGGCTGCCGATCGCCCTCGGTCTCGCGTGGCCCGACCGGGTCCCGGGCGTCGGGGTCCCGCTCGACTGGACGTCGGCGAGCACCTGGACGTTCGAGCCCCTCGATGCGGAGGCCTTCGGCGCGGTCGCCCTCGCGAAGCGCGTCGGGGAGCTCGGCGGGACGTTCCCCGCCGTGTTCAACGCGGCGAACGAGCAGGCCGTCGCCGCGTTCCACGCGGGAGCGATCGGATTCCTCGACATCGTCGACACGGTCGAGCGCGTGGTCGATGCGCACACCGCAGGGGAGTCCTCCCTCGACGGCGTGCTGGCAGCGGAGCGCTGGGCGCGCGCCGCGGCCGACCGCATGCTGTCCCGCTGAGGCGAGTCGCGCCTCCAGTCCGTCAGCACGGCTGCGGAAGCAGACGGACCGGACGGCTCGGGAGGCGCGGCGCACCTCTCAGGGTGCGCTCGGCTCGGTCATGGGAACCGTCCCGTACCCTTTCCCGGTGACCGTCGAAACCGTCCTGCTCTTCGTCCTCGGCGTGGTCGTCTTCATCGTCGGCCTGCTGGTCTCGATCGGACTCCACGAGCTGGGGCACCTGTCCTTCGCGAAGCTGTTCAACGTCAAGGTGACGCAGTACTCGCTGGGCTTCGGCAAGGCGATCTGGTCGTTCAAGCGGGGTGAGACCGAGTACGGCATCCGTCCGATCCTGCTCGGCGGCTACATCTCGATGGTCGGCATGCTCAAGCCGCGTGCGTCCGGGCGCCCCAACGCGATCACGAACACGGGCATGTACGGCGCCTTCGTGCAGGATGCGCGCCAGGCGAGTGCCGAGCAGATCGCGGACTCCGGCGGCGACGACTCGCGGGCGTTCTACCGACTGGCGCCGTGGAAGCGGATCATCGTGATGGTCGCGGGCCCGGCGATGAACCTCGTCATCGGGATCGTGCTCTTCGGCGTGCTGCTCGTCGGGTTCGGCGCGCCGACGACCACGTTCACGTCGAGCGTCGACTGCGTGCTACCGACGAGCCAGGCGACGACCTGCACCGCCGGTGACGCCGTCTCGCCGGCGAAGCAGGCCGGCATCCGGTCAGGCGACGTCGTGCTCTCGGTCGACGGGAAGCAGGACCCGACGATCGCCCAGGTCTCCGAGGTGTTCCAGAAGTCCGCCGGCGAGGACGTCACCGTCGTGGTGTCCCGCGACGGTGCCGAGAAGACGCTGCACATCACGCCGACGACCGCCACGCGTGACGTCTACGCGGCTGACGGCACGGTCGTGAAGAACGACGACGGCACCGCGAAGACCCAGCAGGTGGGCGTCGTCGGGGTCAGCATCGGCCAGTCGCTCGTCCGGCAGTCGCCCGCCGCGGTGCTGCCGGCGACCGGCGCGCAGATCTCGGCGTCGGCGCACCTCATCATCGACCTGCCGCAGCGGCTGGTCGCGGTGTGGAACGCGGCGTTCGGCTCCCAGGAGCGGTCGCAGGACAGCCCCGTGTCGGTCGTCGGCGTCGGCCGTGCGATCGGCGAGGTCTCGTCGATGAGCGGTGTGCCGGTGGTCGACAAGGCGTACACGATCCTCGGGCTGCTCGCCTCGTTGAACATCGGCCTGTTCGTCCTGAACATGGTGCCGCTCCTGCCGCTCGACGGCGGGCACATCGCCGGCGCCCTGTGGGAGGCCGTGAAGCGCCGCTCGTTCAAGCTCGTCGGCAAGGCGGACCCGGGGCCGATCGACCTCGCGAAGACGATGCCGCTGACGATGGTCGTCGTGGTGCTCCTCGCCGGCATGAGCGCGCTGCTCATCTACGCCGACGTCGTGCGGCCCGTGAACCTCTTCGGGTAGCGACGACCCGGCGGCCGCGCACTACGCTTTCGCACATGAGCACAGCTCCGGAAGTCCGCACGGTCGAGCGGCAGGGCACCGACGTCATCGCCGAGTCCGACCGGAAGGGCCGTCCGAGGGATCTCTTCTGGCCGTGGTTCGCCGCGAACATCTCGGTGCTCGGCCTGTCGTACGGGTCGTTCGTCCTCGGGTTCGGCATCTCCTTCTGGCAGGCCACCGTCGTGTCCGTCATCGGCGTCGCGTTCTCGTTCCTGCTGTGCGGGATCGTCGCCATCGCCGGCAAGCGGGGGTCGGCGCCGACGATGGTGCTCGGTCGTGCGGCGTTCGGTGTCCGCGGGAACCGGCTGCCGGCGTTCCTCAGCTGGATCCTCACCGTCGGCTGGGAGACCGCGCTCGCATCGGCCGCGGTCCTGGCGACCTCGACGGTGTTCCGCGAGCTCGGGTGGGACGGCGGCGTCCTCACGAAGCTCGTCGCGCTCGTGGTCGTCGCCGCGCTCGTGGTCGGGGCGGGCATCGCCGGGTTCGACGTGATCATGCGGCTGCAGACGTGGATCACGGTCATCACCGCGGTCCTGACGATCGTCTACGTGGTGCTCGCGCTGCCCTCGATCGACCTCGGCGCGATCGCCGCGCTGCCGGCCGGGAGCGCCCAGAACGTCGTCGGCGCGCTCGTCCTCGTGATGACCGGGTTCGGCCTCGGCTGGGTGAACGCCGCCGCGGACTACTCGCGGTACCTGCCCCGGTCGGCGTCGACCCGCGGAGTCGTCTGGTGGACCACCTTCGGCGGCGCGCTCGCTCCGATCGTCCTCGTCGTGCTCGGCGTCCTGCTCGCCGGCTCGTCGAAGGACCTCAACACCGCGATCGCCGCCGACCCGATCGGGGCACTGACGACCGTCCTGCCGGTGTGGTTCCTCATCCCGTTCGCCCTCGTCGCGGTGCTCGGGCTCGTCGGTGGTGCGGTGCTCGACATCTACAGCTCCGGGCTCGCACTGCTGAGCGCCGGCATCCGCATCCCGAGGCCCGTCGCGGCCGGGGTCGACGGCGTGTTCATGGTCGCCGGCGCCGTCTACGTGGTGTTCTTCGCCGACTCGTTCATCCAGCCCTTCCAGGCGTTCCTCGTGACGCTCGGTGTGCCGATCGCCGCGTGGTGCGGGGTCTTCGTCGCCGACGTCGTGATCCGCCGGGCGCCGTACGCCGAGGCCGAACTCGAGGACCGCCGCGGCCGCTACGGCGACGTGCGCTGGCTCGCGGTCGGCCTCGTCGTCGTGGGGACCGCCCTCGGGTGGGGCCTCGTGACCAACACCTACGGCGTGCCGTCGTGGCTCAACTGGCAGGGCTACCTGCTCGGACCGTTCGGCCTCGGCGGGCGCACCGGCGCCTGGGCGTACGCGAACCTCGGGGTGCTCGTGGCGCTCGTCGTCGGGTTCCTCGGCACGCTGCTCTTCGCCAGGGGTTCCGTCCGCAGGCAGGAGCGGGCATGAGCGCGGTCGACGCCGCCGTCGCGGGGGTGCCGGACGACGCCTGGCTCGTCGTCGTCGACATGCAGGAGGTCTTCACCGGCGAGAGCCCCTGGGCCACCGGACGCTTCGACCACGCCACCGCCGGGATCGAGCGCCTGCTCCCGCGGTTCACCGGCCGCACGGTCTTCACGCGGTTCGTCGCGCCCGAGCACCCGCAGGGCGCCTGGGTGCCGTACTACCGCGACTGGCCGTTCGCGCTCGTGCCGGACACCGACCCGCTCTGGGACCTGACCGAACCGTTCGCGACGGCCGCCGCGGACCGACGCGACCCCGTAGTCACCGAGACGACCTTCGGCAAGTGGGGGACGCGCCTCCAGGCCGTCACCGGCGACCACCCGCACCTCGTCCTGGTCGGCGTGTCCACGGACTGCTGCGTCCTGTCGACCGCGCTGGCGGCCGCGGACGCCGGCGCCACCGTCACCGTCGTGGCCGACGCGTGCGCCGGGGCGAGCGACGAGGACCACGAGCGCGCCCTCGCGGCGATGCGCCTCTACGCCCCGCTCATCACCGTCGTCTGAGCATCGCGCGAGCGCGCGGCTGGCCGTCACCGGGAGCGCGTAGAGTGCACCTCGTGCCAGCAGTGAACCTCGGTCTGCCGAAAGTCCCCGAAACCCTGAGCCCGCGCCGCAAGTCCCGGCAGATCCGGGTCGGCAAGGTGCTCGTGGGCGGTGACGCGCCGGTGTCCGTCCAGTCGATGACCACGACGCCGACGACGAACATCAACGCCACCCTGCAGCAGATCGCCGAGCTCACGGCGTCCGGCTGCGACATCGTCCGGGTCGCCGTGCCGAGCCAGGACGACGCCGACGCGCTGCCGATCATCGCGAAGAAGTCGCAGATCCCGGTGATCGCGGACATCCACTTCCAGCCGAAGTACGTCTTCCAGGCCATCGACGCCGGGTGCGCCGCGGTCCGCGTGAACCCGGGCAACATCCGGAAGTTCGACGACCAGGTCGGCGCCATCGCCAAGGCCGCGAAGGACGCCGGTGTCTCCCTCCGCATCGGCGTCAACGCCGGGTCGCTCGAGCCGAGCCTGCTGCAGAAGTACGGCAAGGCCACGCCCGAGGCGCTCGTCGAGTCCGCCGTGTGGGAAGCCTCGCTGTTCGAGGAGCACGACTTCCACGACTTCAAGATCTCGGTCAAGCACAACGACCCGATCGTGATGGTCAAGGCCTACCGCCAGCTCGCCGCGGCGGGGGACTGGCCGCTGCACCTCGGCGTGACCGAGGCCGGCCCGGAGTTCCAGGGCACCATCAAGAGCGCCACGGCGTTCGGCATCCTCCTGGCCGAGGGCATCGGCGACACCATCCGCGTGTCCCTCTCCGCCCCGCCCGCGCAAGAGGTCAAGGTCGGTCTGCAGATCCTGCAGTCGCTCAACCTGCGGGAGCGCAAGCTCGAGATCGTCTCCTGCCCGAGCTGCGGTCGCGCGCAGGTCGACGTCTACCAGCTCGCGAACGACGTGACGAAGGGGCTCGAGGGCATGACCGTGCCGCTCCGCGTCGCCGTCATGGGGTGCGTGGTGAACGGCCCGGGCGAGGCACGTGAGGCCGACCTCGGTGTCGCGTCCGGCAACGGCAAGGGGCAGATCTTCGTCAAGGGCGAGGTCATCAAGACCGTCCCGGAAGCCGAGATCGTCGAGACGCTGATCACCGAGGCGAACCGCCTCGCGGACGAGATGGGGCCGGCCGCCGGCACGGGCAAGCCCCTCGTCGTCACGTCGTAGGCGGGGGCGCGCGGCACGCCGCGGACGCGGGCCCGGCGTGGCACGTCCCGTGAGTGAGCAGGAATGGTCGGGTCGCGGGGACGCACCCGACCATTTCTGCTCACGAAGCGCGGCGGGCCGGACCACAGGGCGGACGCGAGCCCGCAGCCGCACCCACCTCTGCGCGCCGCTAGGCTTGCCCCGTGGTCACACGGCTCTCGCATCTGTTCCTCCGTACGCTCCGCGACGACCCCTCCGACGCCGAGGTGACGAGCGCGAAGCTCCTCGTCCGCGCCGGCTACGTCCGTCGCCAGTCCCCGGGGATCTTCGCGTGGTTGCCGCTCGGGCTGAAGGTCCGCGCCCGCATCGAAGCCATCATCCGCGAGGAGATGGTCGCCGCCGGCGCGCAGGAAGTCCTGCTGCCCGCGCTCCTGCCGCGCGAGCCGTACGAGGCGACGAACCGCTGGACCGAGTACGGCGACGGCATGTTCCGCCTGCAGGACCGCAAGGGTGCCGACTACCTGCTCGCGCCGACGCACGAGGAGATGTTCGCGCTCCTGGTGAAGGACCTGTACGGCTCGTACAAGGACCTGCCCGTCACGCTGTTCCAGATCCAGGACAAGTACCGCGACGAGGCGCGCCCCCGCGCCGGACTCCTGCGCGGCCGCGAGTTCACCATGAAGGACGCGTACTCGTTCGACCTCACCGACGAGGGCCTCGAGCGCAGCTACCAGGTCATGCGTGACGCCTACGAGAAGATCTTCGCCCGGCTCGGCCTCGAGTACGTCATCGTCAAGGCGGACGCGGGCGCGATGGGCGGCTCGAAGTCCGAGGAGTTCCTGCACCCGATCGGCGTCGGCGAGGACACCTTCGTGCGCAGCGCCGGCGGCTACGCGGCCAACGTCGAGGCCTACGTCACCCCGGTGCCGGACGCCCTGCCGATCGACGGGCAGCCCGAGCCCGTGCTCCTGCCCGCGGCGGACACCCCGACGATCGACACGCTCGTGGCGCACGCGAATGCGGTCGCGCCGCGGGACGGTGCCCCCTGGACGGCGGCCGACACGCTGAAGAACGTCGTGCTGGCACTGACGCACCTCGACGGCACGCGCGAGGTCGTCGTCGTCGGGCTGCCCGGCGACCGCGAGGTCGACATGAAGCGTGCCGAGGTCGCTTTCGCACCGGCCGAGGTCGAGGCGGCCGGCGACGACGACTTCAAGAAGCACCCCGGCGTCTTCGTGAAGGGCTACATCGGCCCGCAGGTCCTCGGCGCCGAGAGCGCGTCGGGCATCCGGTACCTGGTCGACCCCCGCGTCGTCGACGGCACGGCGTGGATCACCGGCGCGAACGAGCGCGGGGTGCACGTCTCCGGGCTCGTCATGGGCCGCGACTTCACGGCCGACGGCGTCGCCGAGGTGTCCGACGTCCGCGCCGGCGACCCGGCTCCTGACGGCTCCGGGCCGCTCGAGACCGCGCGCGGCATGGAGATCGGCCACGTCTTCCAGCTCGGCCGGAAGTACGCCGAGGCGCTCGGCCTCAAGGTGCAGGACGAGAACGGCAAGCTCGCCACGGTCACGATGGGGTCGTACGGCATCGGCGTGACACGCATCCTGGCGATCCTCGCCGAAGCGCACAACGACGAGAAGGGGCTCGCCTGGCCGAAGAACGTCGCACCGTTCGACGTGCACGTCGTCGCGACCGGCAAGGACGAGGTCGCGTACGAGCTGGCCACGTCGATCGTCACCGAGCTCGAGGGCGAGCGGTTCGAGGTCCTCTACGACGACCGTCCGAAGGTCTCGCCCGGCGTGAAGCTCCGCGACGCCGAGCTGCTCGGCATGCCGATCGTCGTCGTCGCCGGCCGCGGCGCCGCCGACGGCGTCGTCGAGCTGTGGAACCGCGCGTCGGGTGAGCGCCGCGACGTGCCGGTGGCCGAACTGCTCGACGCGGTGCGCGCGATCTAGACGGTCGGGTCCCTGTGACGGGAGGGGCGGTGCCGGCTGGCACCGCGCCTCCCGTCCGTTGTGGGGTACGCTGGTCGCCGACTTCCGCGACGTTCCACGGCGGAAGCGACTCATCTGAATACGGAGGCCCTCGGTGAAGATCGATCTCGCAGTCCTGCGACTCATGGAGCGTGAGCGGGAGATCCCGTTCGACGAACTCGTCCAGATCATCGAACAGGCCATCCTGACCGCGTACCAGAAGCACCGCGCGGAGAACGAGGAGCCCGTCGACGCCCAGACCCGCGTCGAGCTCGACCGCAAGTCGGGCGAGGTGTCCGTCTACGTGCCCGAGCGCGACGAGGACGGCACCGTCGTCGGCGAAGCCGTCGACCAGCCGAGCGACTTCGGCCGCATCGCCGCGTTCGCCGCCAAGCAGGTCATCAACCAGCGCCTGCGTGACATCGGCGACGACAAGATCCTCGGCCAGTTCCGCGGCAAGGAGGGCGACATCGTCGCCGGCGTCATCCAGCAGGGTCCGAACCCGAAGATGGTGCACGTCGACCTCGGCACCGTCGAGGCGATCCTCCCGCCCGAGGAGCAGGTGCCGGGCGAGGAGTACAAGCACGGGTCGCGCATCCGCGTGTACGTGACGAGCGTCGGTCGCGGAGCGAAGGGTCCGCAGATCACGGTGTCGCGCACGCATCCGGGCCTGGTCCGGAAGCTCTTCGCGCTCGAGGTGCCGGAGATCGCGTCGGGCGTGGTGGAGATCACCTCGCTCGCGCGTGAGGCCGGGCACCGCACGAAGCTCGCGGTCAAGGCGAACGAGCCGGGCGTGAACGCCAAGGGTGCGTGCATCGGCGAGCTGGGCGCCCGCGTCCGCGCCGTGACGACGGAGCTCGGCGCCGAGAAGATCGACATCGTCGACTACTCGTCCGACCTGGCGTCGTTCGTCGCGAGCGCGCTCTCGCCGGCCAAGGTGACGAGCGCCTTCGTGCTCGATGCCTCGACGAAGGCCGTCCGAGCCCTCGTGCCGGACTACCAGCTGTCGCTCGCGATCGGCAAGGAAGGGCAGAACGCCCGTCTCGCCGCGAAGCTCACTGGTGCTCGGATCGACATCCAGCCGGACTCGATCCTGGACGGCGAGGACTGACGGAGCGACCGGTTTCGCTCGTGGCACGTGCCGTCCGGGCGTGCCGGATCGCGGTCGTCCAGAGGGAGGAGTAAGGTGGAACCCGTCAGAACATGCATCGGCAGTCGCCGTCGTGCTCCCCGGTCCTCCCTCCTCCGTGTCGTCGCCCTGCGTGACGGGCGTGTCGTGGCGGACCCGAAGGCAGTCATGCCGGGGCGGGGAGCGTGGCTCACCCCGACCGTCGAAGCACATGATCAGGCCGTCAAGCGCAAGGCGTACCGCCGGGCGCTCCGGCTGGATCATGAACCGGACACGTCCGCGGTGCGTGACTACCTCGAAGCGCTCCGGCGCCCAGAACCACAGGCACGCCACCAGGACACGACAGAACAGGCTGAACGGCTTATGGACAACTGATGAGCGGCTCGAAATGAGACCCGTCATCCATTGAGTCCTGCCCCTTCACGGGGTGGGACCCGTGAAGGAGAACAGTGGCAAAACCACGCGTACACGAGATCGCATCCGAACTCGGTGTCGACAGCAAGACCGCAATGGAGAAGCTCAAGGAACTCGGCGAGTTCGTCAAGGGCCCGAGCTCCAGTGTGGAACCCCCCGTCGCGCGCAAGCTCCGTGCTGCGCTGCAGGCCGACGGCGCCTCGGCGTCGAAGCCCGCTGCGACGCAGACCCCGAGCGCGCCGGCCACGGCCCAGGCGCCGAGGTCGGGCGCCCCGAAGCCCGGTGGCCCCCGCCCGGGTCCGGCTCGTCCGGCACCCACCCCCGAGCCCCAGGTACAGGCGCCCCCCGCCGACGTGCCGACCCCGGCCGCGCCGAAGTCCGTCGCCCAGCGACAGGCCGAGGCCGAGGCTGCTCGCAAGGCCGCCGCTGACGAGAAGGCCGCGGCAGCCAAGTCCGGCGACGCCGGTCCCGGCACCGCCGCCGAGTCGAAGGGCGACGCCGTCAAGCCCGGCGGAGCACCCAAGCCCGGTGCGGCAGCCGGCCCCAAGCCCGGTGGCCCGAAGCCGGGCGCACGCCCCGGCAACAACCCCTACGCGTCGAGCCAGGGCATGGGCTCGCGTCCGCCGCGTCCGGGCAACAACCCGTACTCGTCCAACCAGGGCATGGGCCAGCGTCCCGCCGGCGGTGCCGGTGGCGGCAACGGCATCCCGCGTCCGGCCCCGCCGCGTCCCGGTGTTCCCCGTCCGGGTGCCCCGCGTCCCGGTGGCCCCGGTCAGGGCAACCGTCCCAACGGCTTCGGGCAGCGCCCGGGCCAGGGTGGCGGCGGTCGTGGCGGCCCCGGCGGTCGTCCGGGCGGTGCCGGTGGTGCCGGTGGCGGCTTCCCGCGTCCGGCCTTCAGCGGCCCGCG